>NZ_RSAJ01000939.1 GCF_003933965.1 Streptomyces sp. RP5T | reverse complement strand
GCACGTGGGGGCGTACGGGCGGGGCATGAGCGCGTACGGCCTCGGGTTCGCGATGATCAAGGACATCGCGGAGTACGCCTAGCGGGCCGCGGGGCACCGGAGTTCGTGCGGTGCCCCACCACCCTCCTATCGGCCCAGTCGCCGCCGTACGCGCCGGACCTGGCGGTTGTCGGCGACCGCGTCGAGGAGCCGGCGCCCGGTGCCGGGTTCGTGGGCCGGGCCCTCCAGCCGCAGCAGGGTGCCGTCGCCGACGACGGCGTACGCCACCGGGGCGTCGGTCTTGGGGAGCCTGACCGGGTGGCGTCCGGAGGGGAGTTTGATCCGCGCGGGCAGCCGCAGGGCGGCCGTCGTCCCACCCTCGCCGGGGACCAGCTCGGCGCCCACCGACAGGGCGGACACGGTGACCTTGACGCGGGCCGGGCCGCTCTGCGCGCTCGCCGCCACGTAGGGCAGCGGAAGATACCGTTCACCGCGCGCGGTGTTCGCCGCGGCGGCACCGGCCGTGTCCGGGCCGAGTCCACGCTGACGCTGGTCCACGTCGAGGGCGAGCTGGCCGCTGCCCGTCCAGTACGGCAGCGCGAGCCGTCCGCCGGTCAGCGCCGGGCCCGTGGCGGGGGTGCCCGGGGTGCCGTCGCCGGTCAGCCGGACCATCCGGTCGACGCCCAGCAGCTGGACGTACGCCCACACGTCGTGCACCCCGCGCTCCAACGGCCGTCCGCCCGCGAGCCGTTCGGGGTCGAGCAGCAGCCGCCCGGACGCGACGAGCCGCGCCCGCCCCTCGCCGCAGGGTTCGAGCCGCACCTCCAGGTCGCCCTCCGGGTACCACCAGTCCTCGCGGTCCCGGTCCTTGACGACCAGTTCGGCGTACGCCAGCCGGAACGGGTCCCGGACCTCCCAGCCGTCCTCGGTCCCCGGCACCCCGGCCAGCAGCTCCGGGTCCAGCCACCGCTTCCCGTCCCGCTCGACGAGCACCAGCGGCTCACCGTCCCCGCGCAACAGGTCCAGCGTGACGTCGGCGACCAGCCGGCCCTCCTCCCACCGCAGTCCGCCGACTGTGCTGCGGGCCTTGACCTCCCGCACGCGCTCGGCGAGGGCCACGGCCCCGTCGAAGTCCCCGCCTTCGAGGAGGTCGGCGCGGAGGCGGGAGACGGCGGGCAGACCGTCGCGCACGGCGGCCGGGAACTCCTCGACGGCGAGCCTCCGAGCCGCCTCGAACCGCTCACGCTGCTCGGCGGGGTCCTCGCGGAGGATCTCGGGTTCGCGGGTGCGGGAGAGGATCTCGACGTGGTACAGGCGGTGCAGGAGACGGTTCTGCAGGGCGTCGACGTCGTCGGACGGGGGCGTGCCGTCCTTGATCCCGCGCACGATGGTGCGGCAGTTGGACCAGAAGCCGTGGCGCGGGTTGAAGCGGTGCTGGGTGTTGTTGCCGCCGTCGTCCCGCTTCATCCAGTAGTAGCAGGGGTAGTCGGCGAGGACCGAGATCCGCTCGGCCTTCAGATAGGCGGCGCTGACGAAGGCCAGGTCCTCCAGGATCCAGGGGCCCTCGGGGAACCGCAGACCGTGCTCCTCGACGAACGCGCGCCGAAACATCTTGTGCGGCGACATGCTCTGCATGAGCTCGTCGTTCTCGATCGTGCAGGCGTCCACGGTGTGCCGGAACAGCCGCCGGGGCCGGACCATCGTGCTGGACATCTTGCCGAGCACCACGTCCGCGCCGTTGCGCCGCGCGTGCTCGTAGAGCCGCTCCAGGGCCTCGGGCCCGAGCATGTCGTCGTGGTCGACGAACTGGATGTACTCGCCCTTGGCATGCCGCATGCCGAGATTGCGGGGCGCGCCCGGCCAGCCGGAGTTGGGCTGTGTGTGCACCTGGACGTTCGGGTGCGCGGCGGCGATCTTCTCGAGCCGGGTCAGTGTGTCGTCCGTCGACCCGTCGTCGACGTAGATGACCTCGTACTCGTCGGCGGGCAGACTCTGCCCGACCAGCGACGGCGCGCACTCGTCGACGTACTTCCCGGTGTTGTAGACGGGGACGATGACGCTGACTTTGACTCTCGGCATTCCACGGACCCTACCTGGCCCGTGGAATGCCGCTTCGGCGCGTACGCCTCAGAACTTGTTCCTGGGCGTGATCCCCAAGGACAGCCCCGAAAGCC
>NZ_RSAJ01000938.1 GCF_003933965.1 Streptomyces sp. RP5T | reverse complement strand
CCACGTACTGGGTCTCCAAGTGGCCGCAGTTCGGCGGCGCCGGACCGGTGTTCCCCCGCCTGGTCGGCGCGCTGACCTCCGCGCCCACCCTCGCGAGCACCTTCTCGCTCACCATCAGCAGGCAGCGGGGCAAGGTCCTGGCCCTGTCCGGACACGTCCGCCTGACCGGCCGCGGTGAGAACGAACTGGGCGAGGCCGCGCAGCACTTGGAGCGGGCGGCGTCCGCGTTCAAGGTCGGTCTCGTACGGCTCGACCGCGAGCAGCTGCCCGGAGTGCTGGCCACCCTGCCGCTGGGAGGTACCCGCTGATGTCCGCTCCCACCATGCGTCCCTCGGGCCGCTCCGGCTTCGGATCGTCCACCCCGGGCTTCCCCGGGCAGCGTCCCGGACATCTGCCCCGCTCCCCCGAGCCCGCCCGGGTCGGTCCCGAGCGGCGCCTGCGCGAGGCCTTCGGTCTGCTCGGCCCCCGCCGTGAGCGCCACCTCGTCGACGCCGACGTGCTCGCGCAGCTGACCCTGCCGGTCGGCGACGACGGTCTGATCCTCGGCATCGACCCCGACAACCAGCCCGCGGTGCTGGGGCTGTGCCGTCCCACCCGCCTGGACATGGTCCTGGTGGGCGGCACCTGGCTGGCCCAGGTCATCGCCCTGCGGGCGGCGGCGATCGGCGCCCGGGTCGCCGTCGAGACGGCCCGTCCGCAGCTGTGGGCGCCGATGGCGCAGGCGGCAGGCGGCGGCCAGCAGTGCGTGACGGTGCACCAGGTGGGGCGGATCGCCCCGCAGGGCCCGTCCCCGGCCAGCCCCGTGCTGATCATCCGCGACCTCGGTATCCGGCCGCCGCGCAGCCGCCTCACCACGGCGCCCTGGCAGTCGGTGCTGACCCTGCTCCCCTATCTCGGCCCCACCGCGCCGCGTCTGCTGGCCAACGCGGACGTCGTCGGCGTCCAGCGGATCTCCCCGCAGGAGTCCGAAGTCGTCGGCAAGTCGATGCGGTTGCCGCAGGGCGACGCGGCGTCCCTGCCGTCCCTCTCCGACAACGTCGCCCTGTGGTGCACGCAGAAGCACCGGCAGTACGTGATGACGCAGCCCACCGACGCGGAGACGGGTCTGCTCGGGGCGCCCCGCCGGATGGACTGACGGCGGGCCGGGGTTGCGGTCGCCGCAGGCCAAGGTCGCGGCCCCGCAGGCGGTTTCGTGACCGCACCGTTGCGCCGTGTGAGGGGCCCCAGGCCAAGTAGGGTGCTCCTGCACGAGGTTCGCTCAGGAGAAAGGGCCCGCCGACCATGACCGACGCGGACGACATCGCCGCAAAGACGCCGGACGACGACGTCAGGGCGCGCAAGGCGAGGGAACGGGACGAGCTGTACGGCCTGGACATCTCCGGCGTCGAATGGCACAGCGCGCCCGGCACCGAGGAACACGAGGAGCGCGTCGAGATCGCCTACCTCCCCGAGGGCGCGGTGGCCATGCGGTCCTCCCTGGACCCGGACACCGTCCTGCGGTACACGGAGGCGGAGTGGCGGGCCTTCGTACTGGGCGCGCGCGACGGCGAGTTCGACCTGGAGTCCGCCCCGCACAACGGCGGACCCACCACCGAAACCGAATAGGCGCGGAACACGCGGGAACCGCCACATCCCGGCCGCCCCGGCCGGGACGGAAACGGCCGTCCCGGGCCGCAGGACACGGACAACCGTCACAAGGGCGACATCGCGGCAGGCACCGCTCCGTCGCGTGCGAGCGCGCAGCGGACGGGCCTGCCCCGCCGAAGCCCGTGGCGTTTACGCTTGATGCGGGTGCGGCGTACGAACCCCGGGTGGGTTGTTCGCGTCCAGGGGACTCAGCGGGATCGGACAACAGGAACGGTCGCCCCCCGCCCGGCACATGAGTGCCCACACACGGCACGAGGGTGCTCGACCAACCAGGAGGAATTGTGCAGAGCGATCGGGACGGGCTGCGCGCGGGCTGGACCACGCCCAGCGACGACCAGTCCGACGCGGAGTCCGCCACCGAGATGACGGGCGAGTTCACCATCGACTACGCCGCCCCTGCCTGGTACACGCAGAGCGCGGCACCCGAGGCCGAACCGGCGCCTCCCGCGCCCGACCCTGCCCCCACCGCGCCTGCATCGCACCCCGGTTACCCCGATACGTCCGGTTC
>NZ_RSAJ01000937.1 GCF_003933965.1 Streptomyces sp. RP5T | reverse complement strand
GTCCCGGTCCCGGCCGACGGTCATCCGTATCCCGTCCCTGGGCATCGACGCACCGGTCATGGGCCTCGGGCTCACCAAGGGCCGGGAACTGGGGACACCACCGGTCGACAAGCCGAAGCTGGTGGGCTGGTACGAGGGCGGCGCCACGCCCGGCGAGACGGGCACGGCGATCGCCGTCGGCCACCGCGACACCAGGACCGGCCCCGCCGTGTTCGCCGCACTCGGCCAGGTGAAGCCCGGCAAGGTGATCGAGGCGGTGCGTGCGGACGGCCGTACCGCCGTCTACACCGTGGACCGCGTGAAGATCTTCGACAAGGCGGGCTTCCCCGACAAGGAGGTCTACGGCCAGGCCCGGCGCCCCGAGCTCCGCGTGATCACCTGCGGCGGACTCTTCACCCGGCGGACGGGCTACACCAGCAACGTCGTCGTCTTCGCCCACCTCACCCGGACCCGTGAGCCACGGCCGGCGAAGAGCTCCGGCCCGGCGACGCGGGAACGTATGCCGACGGCCGTGCGGACCCCGGCGAGGGCGAGCACGCCTACGGGTGTCCGGACGCCCACCTGGGAGAGCGAGCCGACGGACGTCCGGAGCCCGGCCTGGGAGGGCACGCCTTCGGGCATCCGGACCCCGGCCAGGGAGAGCTGGTCGGCAGGCGCCGGACCGTCGACGAATGTCGGGACGTCGACGAGTGCCGGGACATCGACGGTGGCCGGGACGCCGACGGTGGTCGGGACGCCGGTGAGCGTGACGGCGTGGTGAGGGCGGGGGCGTGACCGTGTGCCGGCGAGCCCGACGGCATGCCGGCGGGCGTGGCGCCGCGCGGAATCCAGCCGTCCGTTATCTCGCGTGCTGGACCGAAGCGTCCGATCCCGCCCGTTCTCTTCCCCCCGCCGCACGCATTCCGTTAACTTCCGTGACTCACAGCCCCGTACGACCCGCACGGGGCCTCCCGACCGCGGAACCAGCGCCTGATCCAGCCCCCGGGGGCACCGTCATGACACGCGCCATATCCCTGCACCACGTGAGCAAGACCTACACCCGGGGCGCCCGGGTGGTGGACCGGCTCTCGCTGGACATCGCGCCCGGCGAGTTCCTCGTCCTGCTCGGCCCCTCCGGCTGCGGAAAATCCACCGTGCTCAGGATGATCGCCGGGCTGGAGGAGATCACCGAGGGGCAGCTCAGGCTCGACGGCGAGTACGCCAACGACCTGCTGCCCGCCGAGCGGCGGATGGCGATGGTCTTCCAGAACTTCGCCCTGTACCCGAACATGACCAGCCGGGGCAACATCGGCTTCCCGCTGCGCATCGAGGCCCCCGACGAGGACCCCCGGGCCCGCGTGGACGCCACCGCCCGCATGCTCGGCATCGAGGACCTCCTCGACCGTTACCCGGGCCAGCTCTCCGGCGGCGAGCGCCAGCGCGTGGCGATGGGACGGGCCATCTCCCGGCGCCCCTCCGCCTTCCTCATGGACGAGCCGCTGTCCAACCTCGACGCCAAGCTCCGCAACCACCTGCGTGCCGAAATAGCCGGACTGACCCGGGAGTTGGGCGTCACCACGGTCTACGTCACCCACGACCAGGCCGAGGCCATGTCGCTCGGCGACCGGGTCGCCGTACTGCGCGGGGGAGTCCTGCAGCAGGTGGGCACCCCGCGCTCGGTGTACGCCCTGCCCCGCAACGTCTTCGTGGCCGCCTTCATCGGCACCCCGCGCATCAACCTCCTGCGCGGCCTGGTCCGGGCCCCGCTGGACGGCGCGATGACCATCAGCCTCGGCAAGCAGTACCTGCGGCTGCCCGAACCCCTGTCCCTGGACCACCAGTTGCTCCGCGTCCAGCAGGGCCGCGAGGTGATCGTGGGACTGCGCTCGGAGGCGATCCGCATCGCCAAGCGCACCTCCGCCCGGCCCGGGGAGATGCCGATCACCGGTCTGGTGGAGCACGTGGAGTTCCAGGGCCACGAGGTCCTCGTCCACTTCAACACCGGGTCCCGGCCCGCCTTCGTCCCCGACCTGGAGGCTCCGCGGCCCGCCGCGCGGCCGCCCCGGCGCCGTCGCCGCGACGGCACGGTCCTGGACCTGTCTCTTATACACATCT
>NZ_RSAJ01000936.1 GCF_003933965.1 Streptomyces sp. RP5T | reverse complement strand
CCACCCCCGGCGCCCGCGTCTGGTCGGCACCCGGCGAGGCGGCCCACCAGGCGGCCCTGCGCAGCTCCATGCGCAGCCTCGGCCTCACCGGCGGCCAGACCCATCAGCTCGCCTCCGGCATCGGCCCCACGCTCGCCACGGCCTCCGCGGTGGGCGGGGAGACCGTCGTCCTCCCCCTGGTCGCCCGCAACCGTGTCATCGGCATGCTGACCCTCGGCAAGCCGACCGACGAACACTTCCGCCAGGAGATCCTGGAACTGGCCGAGGACCTGTCCCGCCGGGCCGCCCTGGCCCTCGACAACGCCCGCCTCTACTCCGAGCGCACCGCGATCAGCCAGTCCCTCCAGCGCAGCCTCCTGCCCCCCGAGCTCCCCCAGATCGACGGCGTCGAGGTCGAGGTCATCTACCGCGCGGCCGGCGAGGGCAACGAGGTCGGCGGCGACTTCTACGACGTCTTCCCCATCAGCGACGGCGCGTACGGCTTCGCCATCGGCGACGTCTGCGGCACGGGCCCGAACGCGGCGGCGGTGACGGGCCTCGCACGGCACGCCCTGCGCCTCCTGGCCAGGGAGGGCCTCAGCGGCCCGGCGGTCCTGGAGCGCCTCAACTCCGCGATCCTCGACGAGGGCGCCCGCAGCCGCTTCCTGACCCTCCTCTACGGCGAGTTGTGGCCGCAGGAGGACGGCAGCGCCCGCCTGAAGGTCGTCTGCGCCGGCCACCCGCTCCCGCTCCGCCTGCGCCAGGACGGCACCGTGGAGCCGGCCGCCGAACCCCAGCCGCTCCTCGGCGTCATGGACGACCTCGAACTCTACGAGGAGACGGTCACCCTGGACCCGGGCGACGTCCTCCTCTGCGTGACGGACGGCGTCACCGAACGCCGGGAAGGCACCCGCATGCTGGGCGACGACGGTCTCGCCGACGTCCTCACCACCTGCACGGGCCTGACGGCCGGCGCGGTCGCGGCCCGCATCATGCGCGCGGTCGAGCGCTTCGCCTCCGACGCCCCGTCAGACGACATGGCGATCCTGGCCATGCGCGTCCCGGGCCTGCACAACGACTGAGAGAGAACACGAAAAAGGCCCCGCCCGAATGGGCGGGGCCTTTTGGCTGGAGCCCCCTAACGGAATCGAACCGTTGACCTTCTCCTTACCATGGAGACGCTCTGCCGACTGAGCTAAGGGGGCCTGTCGCTTTTCGAGGTTTCCCTCGCGGCAACGGAATAGATCATACCCCGAACAGACCCGTGCTCCCAACACGCTCAGAAAGCAGGCTGAAGCAGTCCCCCGAGCGCATTGCAGGCGGTCACGACGCGCTGCATGTCCCGCTTGGTGAGCGAGGCGTCCACCGGCAGTGCGAGCGTTTCGTCGGCGGCCAGCTCGGTCTCCGGCAGCGACACGCAACGCCGGAACTCGGGCAACCGGTGCACGGGCGTCTTCACCGGCACCCGGCACTCAACTCCCTTGCTCCGCAGGGCCCGCGCGAACGCGTCCCGGTCCGGACGTCCGTTTCCGGGAACCCGTACGACGTACTGCTGGTAGGTGTGCCCGTCCCCGCCGTCGGGCGTGCGCACCCCGCGCAACTTCCCGTCGAGATAACAGGCCCGCTCCCGACGCTGAGCGATCTCGTCGTACGGCGCCTCGGACTCACCCTCCTGCAGCACCAGCAGCCCGTGCCGCCGCCCGATCTCCAACAGCTGCCCCAGGTCGGCCGGCCGCCCGAATCGGTGTACGACAACGACGGCCGCGGTGCGCGGAGTTACGGCCGCTTCGACAGCGGACGCGTCGAGGCAGTAGCTGACCGGATGTATGTCCGCGAACACCGGCAGCGCACCCGCCAGTGTCACCGCCTCGGCGACCTCGACGTTCCCGAAGGCCGGTACGACGACCTCGTCACCGACTCCGACGCCGGCGGCCCTGAGCATTGCAGCAGTACCCATGCTGCGGATGGTGGTTGCGCAACGTGAACTCCAAGTGACGCCCAACAAAAAAGGGTTGGACCCCGAACCGAAGTTCAGGATCCAACCCTTTCAATAATTGTTCGGCGGTGTCCTACTCTCCCACAGGGTCCCCCCTGCAGTACCATCGGCGCTGTAAGGCTTAGCTTCCGGGTTCGGAATGTAACCGGGCGTTTCCCTCACGCTATGACCACCGAAACACTATGAA
>NZ_RSAJ01000935.1 GCF_003933965.1 Streptomyces sp. RP5T | reverse complement strand
CCGGTACCGGTGGGGCGGTCGTCCGGGCCGCGTGGTCCAGCGCGGGGCGGGCCACGTCCCGCCGCCGCCACAGCTCGTGCAGCAATTCCCGCTCCCGCTCCACGAAGTCGCCGTTCGCCCGCCCGAGCCGCCCCCGGCGCCGCAGGAACGCGAGCGAGGTCGCGTACGCCTCGTACTGCGAGACCGCCCGGGCCGCGGGCCGCCCGCCGAACTGCCGTCGCGCGTAATCCCGGGCCACCCGCCGGGCCCGCATCGAGCCCAGCACGTACGGCTCGGTGGGCGTCAGCCACCCGGCGACGGCGTACGCGGGCAGCTCCTCGCGCACGGTCCTCAGCTCCCGCTGCCGCGTCCAGATGACCAGCCAGGTCAGCAACGCGAACGCCGGCACCATGAACATCGCGTACACCGCGAAGAACCCGAACTCGCCGAACGTCGACGAGCCGTTCCACATCGCGTGCATGCCCATCGCGAGCAGCAGCCCGGACAGGGGGACCAGTACCCGCCGGACGTGCTGGCGTTCCGCCGACAGCGCGGCGATGCCGAAGCCGATGCCGGTGAGGACGGTGAACAGGGGGTGCGCGAACGGGGACATCACCACGCGCACGAAGAAGGTCGCGGCGGTGACGGAGGCGATGCCGCTGCCGCCGGTGAGCTGGTCGGTGCCGAAGGCGGTACCGAGGTAGAGGATGTTCTCGGTGAAGGCGAAGCCGGTGGCGGTGACCCCCGCTATCACCACGCCGTCCACGATCCCGGTGAAGTCCCGTCTGCGGAACAGGAAGACGAGCAGGACGGCGGCGGCCTTGGCCGACTCCTCGACGATCGGCGCTATCACGGTCGCGCCGAGGGTGTCCGCGCCGGTCGGGTCGGCGGTGGCCGTCGCTATCCACTTCGTCGCGAAGCTGTTGGCGATGATCGCTATCAGCGCGGCCGCGCAGGCACCCCAGGCGAAGGCGAACAGCAGATTGCGCCAGGGGCCCGGCTCGACCCGGTCCAGCCAGCGGAACGCGGCTATCAGCAGCGGTACGGGCAGGACGGCCAGCCCCAGTCCGACCAGGAACCCCTCGGTGCCGGTCTGCTGCCGGACCAGGGCGAGGATGACGAGCCCGGAGAGCGCGAGAAGCGTGATCAGCGCGCCGTAGCGCACCCACTTCCGCTGCCACCAGTGCGCGTGCCGCAGCGTGCTGCCGCCGGGCGCTTCACCGGGGTACGTCGGATACGGAGGACAGGTGGCCACAGCATCGACCTTAACGAGACAGAGGCGCCGCCCGCAGGCGGGCGGGCCGTTCAGGCGCCGGTGGGGGGCTGGTCGGGTCGGTCGGTTCGGTCGCCGTGCTGTACGCGGCGGAACAGCAGGTCGTTCACGACATGTCCCTTGTCCAGTCCCTGTCCCTCGAAACGGGTCAGCGGGCGGAAGTCGGGACGGGCCGCGAAACCGCCGCCGGCCTGGGTGTTCTCGAAGTCGGGGTGCGCGGTGAGCACGTCGAGCATCTGTTCCGCGTACGGCTCCCAGTCGGTCGCGCAGTGCAGCAGCGCGCCGGGCCTGAGCCGGGTCGCGGCCAGGTCCAGGAACTCCGGCTGGATCAGACGCCGCTTGTGGTGCCGCTTCTTGGGCCAGGGGTCGGGGAAGTAGACGCGGAGCCCGGCCAGCGAGTCCCGGGTGAGCATCTCGCGCAGCAAGATGATGGCGTCGCCGTTGCCGACCCGGATGTTGGACAGCTTCTGCTGCTCGGCGAGGTTGAGCAGGTTGCCCTGCCCGGGGGTGTGCACGTCGACGGCGAGGATGTTGGTGTCCGGGTCGGCGGCGGCCATCTGCGCGGTGGCCTCGCCCATCCCGAACCCGATCTCCAGCACGACCGGGTTGCCGTTGCCGAACAGCTCGCCCAGGTCGATCGTGTGCTGCCCGTCGATGTCGAGGCCCCACGTGGGCCACAGGCGCTGCAACGCGTCCGCCTGCCCCGCCGTCACCCGGCTGCGCCGCGGCTGGAAACTCCGGATCCGCCGCTCGAAGTGCGACCCCGCGGGATCGGCACTGGGCCCGTCGGGAAACCGCGGCTCCCCCTTGGCCCGGGTATGCCGAACGGGCACACCGGGGACGTGCGAAGCGGCCTCGCCGGGGTCGTTGGACCGGGACCGGGGAGTTTCGGGGGCGTTGAGGGAGTCAGACACAGTG
>NZ_RSAJ01000934.1 GCF_003933965.1 Streptomyces sp. RP5T | reverse complement strand
GACATGGGCTGCGGGCAGGGCGCCGGCAGTGCAGTCGGGAGGTGCCTCGGCCGTGGCCGTCTGGGGCGCGTGGCTGGAGGCCGGGGGGCCGGGGCGCCCTTCACGGGCGCCCCGGCTGGATGCTCAGTCCTCGGCGTCGGCGGACTGGTCGGGCTCTTCGCCGTCCGTGTCTGCGGGCGGCGCGGCGGACTCCTCCTCGATCTCGAACGGAGTGTCATCGATGACGTTGCGCTCGATGGGAGAGAGCTGGTGGCCGAGCTCGGCGAGGAACTTCAGGTAGACGCGTGCGTCGGCCCGGATCTCCTCGGTGTCCCACTCGGGCTGGTCCTGGCGCCATGTGTTCGCCTGCTCGATCCGCTTCTCGTAACAGGCGGCGATCACTGCGAAGTTGACGAAGAGCAGACGGGTGGGGGTGGCCGTGGCACCGATCCAGGTGGCCCGGTCCTCGGCGCTCGCGGCCTTGCCCTCCTCGGTGCTGAGGGCGAGCAGGTCGGCCAGAACCGCCGACCGGCCGGGGTCGCCGGTCCATGACCGCACGGGCTTGGGGCAGGACAGCAGCGTGCGGGTCACCCACCCGGCGAGAGGCTTGGGGGCGCTCTTGCGGGCCATCAGCTGGCGCAGGAAGGTACGCCGGGCATCGATGGCGGCCCGGTAGGCCTTGTTCCCGGCGAGCTTGAGGTGATGATCCCGCCTGCGCTGCTCGGCCTCGGCGGCTGCCTTGGCTTCGGCTTCGGCACGGGCCCGCTCCGCCTTCTCGGTGGCCGCGCGCGTTACTTCCTCGTCCTCTTCGTCCGCCTCCGGCTCCTCCGGCTCCTCCGTCTCGTCCTCGCCGTCCTCGTCGCTGGCGGCGGGCGCTGCGGTGGGCGCGGTCTGCGCGGCGGGTTCGGTGCCGGGGGTGTAGTGGCTGTAGGCGGCGGGGTTGAGGCACAGGGCGGCGACAGCGGCAGGGTCCGCGCTGCCGGTGTCGTCCCACACCACGGCGTGTCCGGGGCAGCGGACATGGTCCGCCTCGTCCAGATCCTTACCAGCGGCGTCGACCAGGTCCTCAAGCCACTGGGCGCGCGGCGGGAGGTTGCTGGCGTCCTCCCACAGCCGGATGCCGTCGCGCTTGAGTTCAGCGCGGCGGGTGTCACGCGCGGTGCGTTCGGCGCGTTCGGCGCGCTCGGTGCTCAGCTGGTAGGGGAAGGTGCCCTGTCGGTGGGCCTCGATCAGGCGGGCGACGGCGTCGGGGTCGTCGTCGAACTCGCCGAGTGCCGCGAGGACTTCGAGGTCGAGGTCGTAGGCGTCGCTGGCCTCCAGCACGGTGCGGGTGCCGGTGCCCAGATTCTTGGCGGCCTCGGCGGCCTGGGTGACCTGTTCCTTGCTGCGGCCGGTGCGGCGGGCGACGGTGGCGACGCTCGCTCCGTCCTCCAGCGCGCCGAACAGGGCATCGGCCTGCTCCAGCGGGCTGAGGGCGCGGCGGAATGCGGCATCGTTCTCGATCAGCTGCTCGATGTAGTCCTGGCCCGCCTCGCGCAGCGAGGGGTCCAGGATGAGAGCGGGAATGGACTCGATCCCGCCCGATCGGGCGCCCGCGTGCCGGCGGTGACCCATCTTGAGCTCGTAGACGGGCTCTGCGTCCGGGATGTGGGCGTTCAGCTGCACGACCACGACGGGGACCAGGACGCCGTTTTCCGCGATGGAGGTGAGGAATTCGTCGTCGAGGTCGAGGCTGTGGCGGACGTTGCGCGGGTTGGCGTGGATCTGATCGGTGCGCAGCAGGGCTGCGGCCACCTGGGGTGTGGTGCTCACGTGAGGATTACTCCTTGATCACTTGGTGGGTTGCGCCGGTTCGGGTTGCCGCCCGAACCGACAATGATAATTCTACGCCCATATGGTTCTGTGTCAAGCGGATGTGCCCTGAGGGGCGGCTGTGGTGACGGGTGGTCAGTGCTGGGAGCACACCCAGGTCTGCGGTTCGCCGTGCGCGACGAGATCGAGGGGGGTCGACGTCGTGGCCTTGCACAGCTGGCAGGAGACCTCGATCCGGCGCGGCATGGACAGCGGCTGGACCGGTTCGCTGGTCTTGAGGGTCAGCGGCTCCTGCGTGCCGTCCAGTTCGATCACCAAGCGTGCAGTGAGGCTCGGGTGTTGACGCACCGCGGCCACGGTCAGGGGGTGGTCCTGTTGCTCGGGGAGGGCGAAGAC
>NZ_RSAJ01000933.1 GCF_003933965.1 Streptomyces sp. RP5T | reverse complement strand
GCCCAACCCCCCGCTGAACCTGACCGGCCCGCATCTCAGGACCGGTGGCGACTTCACCGTCACCGCGCGCATGTCCGGTGTGGGTGACGATGACGGCGACTCATGGCTGCGGCTGTACGGACGGGTACCGGTCATCTACGACGAGTGGCGGCAGGAGCGGCCCTCACTTCGCGTCGGCGTGACCGCTGACGGACAAGTGAAGGTACAGATATGGGACGGCGAGGGCGATGAGCTTGCCACCTCCAAGGTTTTCGACTGCGGCTGCTCCGGGACGGTGACACTCGCCGTGTCGAGCATCGGTGACACCTTCCGCGTGAAAGCCGACGGGCGGCGGCTGGGAACCGTGCACGACCCGGGGGTGTTCGCCGAGGGCACTGTCTGGTTCGGTCTGGAGGCGGACGTGGACGCAGACGCGGGGGCGGGCGAGGACGGGCGCCGCGAGGGATGGCGTCTGTCGCAGCTGCTCGCGCGGGCAGAGAGCGGTGACCCGCTCCGCGTGATCAAGGCGCCGCAGCTGCGCCAGGAGCAGATGGACGACTCGCTGCGTGCGCGGGCCGCAGACGTGGGGCGGCCGTTCGACGTCGGCACCGCCCTGGCCGAGAACCCGCTGCTCACTGACTCACGCTACCGGGCGCTCGCGGGAAGCCAGTTCTCCATGCTCACTCCGGAGAACGCGTTCAAGCCACAGTTCCTCCACCCACGCCGAGGCGTCTACGACTTCCGCGACGCGGACCTCCTCGTACGCTTCGCCCGCGCCAACGAGATGAAGGTGCACGCGCACACCCTCGTCTGGCACGAGGCTCTGCCCCACTGGATGCGGGAAAACGACGACCCCGGACCATGCTCCGGCACATCGCCACGGTCGCCGGGCACTTCAAGGGAAAGGTCGCGGAATGGGATGTGGTCAACGAGCCCATGTCCGACGACGAGAAGAGCTATACCAACGGGGATCTCGGTCTGCGCTCCGAGCAGAGCCCGTGGTTCGAGGCCATGGGCGAGGAGTACATCGACGAGGCGTTCAGGGCCGCCCACCGGGCCGATCCGAAGGCACGGCTGTTCCTCAACGAGTACGGGGTCGAGGAGGAAGGCGAGCGGTGGGACGCCCTTTACGCTCTGGTCGAGCGGCTCAAGGAACGCGGCGTACCGATCGACGGCGTGGGTTTCCAGACCCATGAGTACGCACCCGGCGACCGCACCGACCCGGAGACCTTCCGCAGCCATGTGCGGGATCTGGCGGAGCTCGGGGTTCAGGCGCGGGTATCGGAGATGGACGTCCCCATAGGTGAGGACGATCAGGACGGGCGGCAGATCCAGGCGGATGAGATGGCGGGCAAGCTGCGGGTCTGCCTGGAGGAGCCGAACTGCACATCGTTCTCCACCTGGGGATTCACCGACCGGTACGGTTCCACCGCCGACACCAAGATCTATCCGCCGCGCACGGCCGATTCCCTGCCGTGGGACGCGGCCCTGCGGCCGAAGCCGGCGTACGAGCGCTTGCTCGAGGCCTTTGACGAGGCGTGAGAAATCAAGGTGCGACCTCTGCTGTCCGCCTCCGTGCACGTCGTCGCGAGTAGCGAGGTCACCCTGACCGCCGGGTTCGCCCCGCACTGTTGTCCCGCCGTCGATGCGTACCATCTCGCGGACCGCTCCGACAGCGCCCTTGCTCAGCAAGGCGCACCACCGGGACCAGGGCGGCGTCAGGCCAGGTTGGGATCATCGAACACTGCGGACACCTCGCAGGTCGGGGGGGGCTCGGGGGGCATCCCTACTTTCATGTCCGGACACTGGACCAACGGGCACCCGGTGGATCGAAACTGAGAGTCAGCGCCCGGTGCCCGCGTGGAGGGTGCGGCGCTCGCCGGTGACCTTCGAGGCTGGAAGGCGTCCGGCCTTGGAGGTTCCTGTCAGAGTGTCGCCGTCGATCGTCACGGCGAAGGCCAGGTTCAGCCGCATGGGCTTGGTGATGGCCTGCTTCCACGTGAGCCGGTCGCCGTCGAGGACGACGTCGCTGAGCGGCACTTCCACTCCGGCCCCGTGGGCGGTTCCGACGAGGACACCGTCCTCGCTCCGGAACTCGGCTACGGCCTTGATCTTGCCGATGGGGGTGGAGATGGACAGGTCCCAATTACCTTCGACGGGCATGCTGCTGTTCTTCCTGACGGTAGTGGTGTGGGTGGGCGGTGCAGAGG
>NZ_RSAJ01000932.1 GCF_003933965.1 Streptomyces sp. RP5T | reverse complement strand
GGCCAACACAACGAGGACATCTACGTCCATGAACTCGGTCTCTCCCCGGCCGAGTTGCCGCTGCTCAAGGAGCAGGGCGTCATCTGACCGACCCGACCCGACCCGACCCGACCCGACCGGAGTGAGGCAGCAGCCCCATGTCGACTTCCGTACCCCGAACCGCGACGGTCACCGACCGGCTCGTGGCAGCCAACCGCGCCTACGCCGCCGGTTTCACCGATCCCGGTATGGGCGCCCGCCCCGTCCTGCGCGTGGCCGTAGTGGCCTGCATGGACGCCCGCCTCGACCTGCACGCCGCGCTCGGCCTCCAGCTCGGCGACTGCCACACCATCCGCAACGCCGGGGGTGTGGTCACCGACGACACGATCCGATCCCTGACGATCAGTCAGCGCGCTCTCGGCACCCGCAGTGTGGCGCTCATCCACCACACCGGCTGCGGTCTGCAGACCCTGACCGAGGACTTCCGCCACGAACTGGAGCTGGAGGTCGGCCAGCGCCCCGCCTGGGCGGTGGAGGCCTTCCGTGACGTCGACCAGGACGTACGGCAGTCCATGCAGCGGGTGCGCACCTCGCCGTTCCTGCCGCACACCGACGACGTGCGCGGCTTCGTCTTCGACGTCACGACGGGCCTGCTGCGGGAGATCACCCCGAACTCCTGAGCCTGCCCAGCCCGTTGGAGGAGCGGTCCGGTGGCCGGCCGGGTTCAGTCGCCCCGGCCGGCCACCGCGGCGATCTGCCGGCAGTAGAAGTCGGTGGTGTTGCGGGTGTGCCGGCGCATCAGCTCCTCGGCACGGTCGGCGGCACCCTCGCCGATCGCCTCGATGATCCTGGCGTGCTCGTTCCAGGCGTCCTTGCCGCGGGGTCTGGCGATGGGCATGTAGTACCAGCGCACCCGCCGGTCGACCTGGGGGATGAGCTCGGCCAGGACCGCGTTGCGGGAGAGCCGGGTGATGTGGCCGTGCAGGGCGGCGTTCGCCTCCACGACGGCCCGCGCGTCCCCGGCCGCGAGCGCACGCAGGCCGGCCTGCTGGAGTTCCCACAGGCGGGCGAGGTCGCGGGAGGTGGCGTGCTGGGCGGCGCCGCGCGCGGAATGGGTCTCCAGGAGGGCCCGGACGCTGAGGAGTTGGGCGCACTCCTCGGCGGTGGGGGAGTGCACGAACGCCCCCTGGGAGGGTCGCAGGTCGACCCAGCCGGCCGTCCGGAGCCGCTGGAGCGCCTCCCGGACGGGCTGCCGGCTCACTCCGAGGCTCTCGGCGAGATCTGCCTCGACCAGGTGCTGTCCGGGTGTGAGCGAGCCGTTGACGATCAGCTCGGTGAGGGCCTCGTAGACCGCCTGGCGCAGCGGGGTGGGCCTGCTGATCGGGCCACGGGCTGTCACGGTGGGTGTGTCGGGCATGGGTCCCGTCTCCCTCGTTCGGCTGGTGGGTCGGGCCGTCCGGCAATCGCCGCCTCGCGCACCGTGCAGGCACGTCCCGCACGGTGCCGGCACGTCCCGCACGGTGCCGCGTCGGAAATTACCCGGCTGGACCCCTGGCGCGGTCACCTTCCCATGCAGAATACTGTATGCAATCATCGATCGGCAGTGGACCAGCAGCCACGCCCGAGGGGGTCGCCCCGTGTCGTACCGCTCCGCTCTCTCCGAAGTCCTGACCGGCACCGTCGGACCCGCCGCCGAAGCCACGGCCGTCCAGGGTCGGTTCCCCCGCAGCGCCGTGACGGCCCTCGGCGGCGCCGGACTCCTGGGACTCACCGTCTCCACCGAATACGGCGGCGGGGGACGGGGGTTGCCCGAAGCCGTCGAAGTGGTCGCGCGGACCGCGCGCGTCTGCCCGGCCACGGCGGCCGTGCTCCAGTCCCACTACGCGGCCGTCGCCGTCATCGAGGCGTACGGTGGCCCCTGGCTGCGCGCCGAGATCGCCGCCGGACGCCATCTCGCCAGCCTCGCCCTCGCGGAGTCGGATTCGGAGTCGGAGGGGGAGGAGCTCGCGGACGGTCCGGCGGCGCAGGCCGCGCTCCTCGCGCCTAGCTCCGCGGCCTCCCGTTCCGGTGACGTGGTCGCCCTGCGCGCCCGCAAGCAGCGGGTCGTCGCGGCCGGCGAGGCCGACCTCTACGTCTGGTCCTCCCAGCCCCTTGCCGCCCCCGACGGGCTGACCCTCTGGGCGGTCCCGGCACACGCCCCGGACCTGTACG
>NZ_RSAJ01000931.1 GCF_003933965.1 Streptomyces sp. RP5T | reverse complement strand
ATCCCCGACGATCCTGACGATCCCGGCACCCCACCCGGCCGAACAACACCCCACCGCCCGGTCGAATAATCGGGCAAATCCTGGCAAGGTGGCTCCATGGTTGATCGGGGAGCGAGCGCCCTGTCACTCCCGGACGACTGGCCCGCCCACCCGGATCCGATCCTGGCGCTCAACCGCATGGGTAGTTTCGACTGGGACCTGGACACCGGTCTGTTGCACATGGACGCCCAGGCGCACGAGGTCTTCGACCTGCGCCCCGAGGAGTACGACGGAGACCCGATGAGCCTCGCGGTCCGGGTGCCGAGGGCCGAGGCGCATCGCCTGGACGCCCTGGTCGCCCAGGCCATCAAGGACGGCAGCGAGAACTACGGCACCTACTTCCGGCTGCGCCGCCGGGCAGGCACCCTGCGCTGGACCCACACCCAGGGCTACATCCGGCGCGACGAAACGGGACGCCCGCGCCGGATCATCGGGATCGTCCGTGACGCCACCCAGGAGATGGACGAGCTGGAGGCCCGCCGGGAGCAGGCCGACCAGGACGAGGCCCGACGCCGGCAGACCAACGTCGTCCAGCTCACCACGGCCGCCCTCGCGCACGCCCGGACCGTGCAGGACGTCATCGACGTCCTCAAGGACACCCACGGGCTGATCCACCTCGGCGCCACCAGCCTGGTGATGGGCCTGGTCGAGGCGGGCCGCATCCGGCTGATCGCGGAGGGCCCCGCGGGCAGCTTCGTGCCCGGCACCGACATCACCCGGATCGACGAGCCGTACCCCATGAGCGAGGCAGTGCGCACGCTCTCCCCCCAGTTCATCGAGTCGCCGGAGGAGTTCGCGGACCGCTACCCGATCCTGTGGCCGCACATCACCGGCCTCAGGATCACCTCCGCCGCCTACCTCCCGCTGATCGCCGAGGCCCGCCCGATCGGCGCCATGGGCCTGCTCTACAACGACCGGCGCGGCTTCGCCCCCGAGGACCGCAACGTCCTCATCGCCCTCGGCAGCAGCATCGCCCAGAGCCTGCAGCGGGCCATGCTCTACGAGCAGGAGAAGGACCTCGCCGCCGGCCTCCAGCAGGCCATGCTGCCCCGCACCATCCCGAGCGTCCCCGGCGCCGACGTGGCCGTCCGCTACCGGGCCGCCTTCGCCGAGGGCACCCTCGGCCGGGACATCGGCGGCGACTGGTACGACCTGATCCCGCTGCCCGGAGGGTCCCCCTCGGGGGGAGGCCGGGTCGGTGCCGTCATCGGCGACGTCCAGGGCCACGACACCCACGCCGCCGCCGTCATGGGCCAGCTGCGGATCGTGCTGCGGGCCTACGCGGCCGAGGGCCACACCCCGGCCACGGTGATGGCCCGGGCCTCCGTCTTCCTCCACGAACTCGACACCGACCGCTTCGCGACCTGCCTGTACGCCGAGGCCGACCTCGCCACCGGAGTCGTCCAGGTCGTCCGCGCGGGGCACATCGACCCGCTGGTCCGAAACGCCGACGGCAGCTGCCGCCGGGTGACCGTCGACGGAGGGCTGCCGCTCGGGCTGTCCGCCGAGTTCGGGCAGCTCGACTACCCGGTCGCCACCCTCGAACTCGATCCCGGCGGCACCCTGCTGCTGTGCACCGACGGGCTCGTCGAACAGCCCGGCGCCGACCTCGACGACGGCATGCGAACCCTCACGAGTCTCATCGCCGTGGGCCCGGCCGACGTCTGGGAGCTCGCCGACCGGCTCATCGACGTGGCCGAGGAGCGCGCGGGCGACGACGACGTGGCCCTGCTCCTGCTGCGCCGCCGCCCCCTGGAGACCCCGCAGGCCGGCGGCCGCCTCCAGCAGCACGTGGCCCCCGGGGACCCCGAGGCCCTCACCCAGGCCCGGCACATGATCCGGGCCGCGGTCGGTGCGTGGGGCGCGCGGGAGCGCTCCGACGAGATCGAACTGGTCGCCGACGAGCTGATCACCAACGCGCTGATGCACACCGAGGGCTCCGCGATCGTGACCCTGCGGGTCCTGACCGGCTCCGACCGGCGGATGCGCGTCGAGGTCGAGGACTCCTCCAGCGCCCTGCCGCGCCGCCGGGAGGCGGGCGAGTCGGGGGTCTCGGGCCGCGGCCTGCTCCTGGTCGACCTGCTGTGCGACGTGTGGGGCGTGGAGGCGCGGGGCGGCGGGAAGTGCGTGTGGGGCGAGTTCGTCGTACCGGAGCGCACCTGACC
>NZ_RSAJ01000930.1 GCF_003933965.1 Streptomyces sp. RP5T | reverse complement strand
GTCCCGGCCCGCCCTGCTGATCCACGGCCACCTCGACGTCGTACCGGCCAACGCGCAGGACTGGACCCACCACCCCTTCTCCGGCGAGGTCGCGGACGGGTGCGTGTGGGGCCGGGGCGCGGTCGACATGAAGGACATGGACGCGATGACCCTGGCGGTCGTCCGCGACCGGCTGCGCAGCGGGCGCAGGCCGCCCCGCGACATCGTCCTCGCCTTCCTCGCGGACGAGGAGGCCGGCGGCACGTACGGCGCCCGCCACCTCGTCGACCACCACCCCGATCTCTTCGAGGGCGTCACCGAGGCGATCAGCGAGGTGGGCGGCTTCTCCTTCACGGTGAACGAACAGCGCCGGCTCTACCTGATCCAGACGGCCGAGAAGGGCATGCACTGGATGAAGCTGACCGTGGCCGGCACCGCCGGGCACGGCTCGATGATCCACCGGGACAACGCCATCACCGAACTGTCGGAGGCGGTCGCCCGGCTCGGCCGGCACACGTTCCCGGTGCGGGTCACCAAGACGACCCGGGCCTTCCTCGACGAGCTCGGGGACGCGCTGGGCACCGAGCTGGACCCGGAGGACATGGAGGGCACGCTCGCCCGGCTCGGCGGCATCGCCAAGCTCATCGGCGCGACCCTCAGCAACACCGCCAACCCCACCCAGCTCGGCGCCGGCTACAAGGTCAACGTCATCCCGGGCGAGGCCACCGCGCACGTCGACGGGCGCTTCCTGCCCGGTTTCGAGGAGGAGTTCCTCGCCGACCTCGACGAGATCCTCGGCCCCAAGGTCCGGCGCGAGGACGTGCACTCCGACAAGGCCGTCGAGACGACCTTCGACGGCGCGCTCGTGGACGCCATGCAGTCCGCTCTCGTCGCCGAGGACCCGGCTGCCAAGGCCATCCCGTACATGCTCTCCGGCGGCACCGACGCCAAGTCCTTCGACGAGCTCGGCATCCGCGGCTTCGGCTTCGCCCCGCTGAAGCTGCCCCCGGAGCTGGATTTCGCCGGGATGTTCCACGGTGTCGACGAGCGGGTGCCGGTGGACGGTCTGAAATTCGGTGTGCGGGTTCTCGACCGGTTCATCGACGCGAGCTGACGCGTGTTGACGCTCCTATTCGGCCGCGTGTGCGAGATCGCCCGGGAAGGGTGAATGCGCTCATAAGCTCGTATCCCCATTACTCCCTCCTCGTTACAACTCATGCGATCCGCTACTTGGGATCGCATTGCCAACAAGGAGGAATAATGATCAAGAAGGTCGTCGCCGCCGCGGCTGCCACTGGTGGCCTGGTTCTCGCGGGTGCGGGCCTTGCCGTCGCCGATGCGGGTGCGCAGGGTGCCGCTGTGGGCTCCCCGGGTGTGCTGTCCGGCAATGTCGTGCAGGTTCCCGTTCACGTCCCGGTGAACGTCTGCGGCAACACGGTCTCCGTGATCGGCCTGCTGAACCCCGCCTTCGGCAACACCTGCATCAACAAGTGACGTTGTGCCTCGCCCCTAGTTAACAGGGATGAGCCCGTCGGCCCCGGAGTGCAAGCCATGCGCTCCGGGGCCGACCGGCCTTTTCGAAAAGAGAGAGAACCGCGATACAGCGGTATTTCGAGGCAAGGTCGAAAGCAGGGATTAGGTACATGCGACAAGTCACCCGCAAGAGCCTGATGACAGTGGCGGCCGCCACCGGAGTGATCGCCGCCGCAGGAGGCGCCGCCCACGCGGACGCGGGCGCGAGCGGATCGAGCGCGAACTCCCCCGGCGTGCTCTCGGGCAACACGGTGTCGGCACCGGTGCACGCGCCGGTCAACGCGTGCGGCAACACCGTGAACGTCGTCGGGGTCCTCAACCCCGCGATGGGCAACAGCTGCGCCAACAAGGGCGGCGGCACCGGGTCGCCCGGCGGACACGGCGGTCCCGGCGGCTCCGCGGGACACGGCGGCCATCACGGCGGGCACGGTCCCAGCGGACACGGTGGGTCCGGGGGCCCGGGGGGCCATGGCGGCTCCGGTGGCTCGCACGCCGGCGGCCACACCGGCGGCTCGCCCGGCGTGGGCTCCGGGAACCACGTCGAGGTGCCGATCGACGCCCCGGTGAACGCCTGCGGCAACAGCGTCGACGTCGTCGGCATCGGCAACCCGGCCATGGGCAACGGCTGCGACAGCGGCTCCGGCGGCGGGCAGCACACCCCGCCCGGATCGCCCGAACAGCCCGGCACCCCCGAAC
>NZ_RSAJ01000092.1 GCF_003933965.1 Streptomyces sp. RP5T | reverse complement strand
CCGGTGGGGGCGTACGCGTCCGCACCTGCTTACACACGACCGCCCCAGGGGCGCGGGGAACTGCGCGACCGGCCACGACGGACCCGCACCTGCCCCACGACCGAACCCGGCACCCCCATGGGCGCACCGTTTCGCAAGAGGGCATGTGTCACAACGCGCCCCCGTTCCCCGCGTCGCCGACGGCACCTATCGTCAAGGTCATGTTCGCTGTCTACGCCGCCCGAATCGACCGCGACAACCCGCTCTCGGGACTGGAGTTGGGGGAGCGCCCGGCCCCCGAAGCCCGCCCGGGTTGGAGCGTCGTCGACGTCAGGGCCGCTTCCCTGAACCACCATGACCTCTGGTCCCTGCGCGGCGTCGGCCTCGCGGAGGACAAACTCCCGATGATCCTCGGCTGTGACGCCGCCGGTGTCGACGAGGACGGCAACGAGGTCGTCCTGCACTCCGTCATCGGGCAGAGCGGGCACGGGGTCGGCCCCAAGGAGCCGCGGTCCATCCTCACCGAGCGCTACCAGGGAACGTTCGCCGAGCAGGTGACCGTACCGACCTGGAACGTCCTGCCCAAGCCGAAGGAACTCTCCTTCGCGGAGGCCGCCTGTCTGCCCACCGCCTGGCTGACGGCGTACCGGATGCTGTTCACGAATGCCGGGGTCCGCCCCGGTGACTCCGTGCTGGTGCAGGGCGCCGGCGGCGGTGTCGCCACGGCCGCGATCGTGCTCGGGAAGGCCGCGGGACTGCGGGTCTTCGCCACCAGCCGGGACGAGGCCAAGCGCAAGCGCGCGCTGGAACTGGGCGCCGTGGAGGCCGTGGAGTCGGGCGCGCGGCTGCCGCAGCGGGTGGACGCCGTCATCGAGACGGTCGGTGCGGCCACCTGGTCGCACTCCGTGAAGTCCCTCAAGCCCGGCGGCACCCTGGTCATCTCCGGTGCCACGAGCGGTGACCGCCCCTCGCACGCCGAACTGACCCGGATCTTCTTCCTGGAACTCAAGGTCGTGGGCTCGACCATGGGCACCAAGGACGAGCTGGAGGACCTGCTGGCCTTCTGCGCGGCCACGGGGGTGCGGCCCGTCATCGACGAGGTGCTGCCCATGGACCGCGCCCGTGAGGGCTTCGAGCGGGTGCAGTCCGGTGAGCAGTTCGGAAAGGTAGTGCTCACGAACGGCTGATCCCTTCCTCCCCCTTCTCCCTCGGCGGCCGGTCCGGACACGGATCGGCCGCCGACGTTTGTCAACCATGGTTGACGAGCCGACCATGTCAACGTAAGTTGACGGCATGACGGAAGCAACGGACCTCGCCGAGCGCGCCGGCGATCGCGACCCCCGGGTCGGCCTGCGTGCCGTCGCCGCACTGCGCCGGCTGCTCGAACAGCTGGAGTCGGTGCAGGTGCGCAGTGCGCGCAACCAGGGCTGGTCGTGGCAGGAGATCGCCGCGGAACTCGGAGTGAGCAGGCAGGCCGTGCACAAGAAGTACGGGAGGCATTGATGTTCGAGCGGTTCACGAAGGACGCCCGGGCCGTGGTCGTGGGCGCCGTTGACCATGCCGAGCGAGCGGGGGCGGGATCCGTGGCCGCCGAGCACCTGCTCCTCGCCCTGCTGGACCGGGAGGGCAGCCGGGCCTCCTTCGCCCTGACCGCCCTCGGGCTCGACGAGCGCAGGGATGCCGTACGCGAGGCGCTCGGCGAGGCGCGGCGCCGGGCCGGACTGTCCCAGGCGGACGCCGAGGCGCTGGCCGGGTTCGGCATCGACGTCTCGGAGATCGTCGCCCGGGTGGAGGAGGTGCACGGGGTCGGAGCGATGTCCGGTGACCGGAAGGGCAGGGGGTGGCGGTCCGGGCGGCGGCCCTTCGGGCGGGACGCCAAGGAGATCCTGGAGAAGGCACTGCGTATCGCCGTGGCCCGGCGGGACCGTCATATCGGCGACGAGCACCTACTGCTGGCGATGACGGTCAGGCCGGGGGTGCCCGCGGAGGTGCTCGCCGATCACGGGGTGACCCATGAGTCGGTGACGCGCGTCCTCCACGGCGGGAGCGGCGAGGCGAAGGCCGGCTGAGCGAGGCTGCCCAAGTCAGGGCTGCTCGCCGCTCAAGTCAGGGCTGCGCAGTGAGGGCTGCTCGGCGAGGGGCGCCGCTCCGGTGGGACGACCGTGCCCGCGGGACGACTGCCCCGGCCGGCGGGGGCCGGTGGCCGTCGTCCTGCCGGAGCGGGCCGGCCGGCTCACGCCTTCGGCGCCCGCAGCAGTGCTCCTATGTGGGCCGCCGCCGTCGACAGGTGGCGGCGGGCGTCGCGGAACTGCTCGGCCGTGACGCCGTGGTCGCGGGCCGCGTCGCGGATGTCGTCGCGGAAGCGGTCGAGCAGCCGGTCCAGGTCGCGGGCGGGGTCCCCGCTGGGATCCTCGTGGGCCCATGTCGGTTCGTACCCGGCGGGGAAGTCCTCCGGGGTGTGCGAGTACTGGGGGCCGGTCGGCGTCCCCTGGGCCTTCTCGGACTTCGCGCCGCCGCGGCCGAAGCCGAAGTCCTTCCCGAACTCCTTGCCGTAGTCCTTCCCGAACTCGCCGAACTCCTTGGCCAGTTCGGTCAGTCCCTCACGCACCCCCGTCGGCCAGTCGCCGCGCGCGAAGTGGTCCTGGACCTGCTCCTGCACCCGCCGGGCGATCCGCTGCACCTCCTCCTGCGCCTGCTCGCGGGCCCGGTCCTGGGCCTCCTTGGCCTGGCGGCGGGCCCGCTGGGCCTCCTCGCGGGCGCGGCGGCTCTCGTCCTTGGCGCGCCGGGCCTGCTCCTTCCACTCCTGCTTGACGCGGCGCATCTCCTCCTTGGCGGCACGCCACGCCTCCTTGTCGGTGAACTCCGTGAAGTCCCCGAAGGGGCTCTCCTGTGCACCGGTGTCGCCCCTGGTGCCACCGCCGCGTCGGGCCTCGGTGGCCGCCGCCCGCATCTCGCGCCTCAGGTCGCCCGCCGCTCCGCGCACATCGGCACGGATCTCGGCGGCGAGTTCGGCGACCGACTCGCGGATCTCCAGCTCCAGGTCGGCCAGTTCACCGCTGCGGTCGGCCAACTCGGCGCGGCCCGCGTCCGTGATGGCGTACACCTTGCGGCCGCCCTCGGTGGTGTGGGTGACCAGGCCCTCCGCCTCCAGCTTGGCCAGCCGGGGGTAGACGGTGCCCGCCGAGGGGGCGTAGAGGCCCTGGAAGCGCTCCTCCAGGAGCCGGATCACCTCGTAGCCATGTCGTGGGGCCTCGTCGAGCAGCTTCAGAAGGTAGAGGCGGAGGCGGCCGTGGGCGAAGACGGGGGGCATGTCAGAGCACCTTCTTGTCGGTCGTGCCGTCGGCCGGGCCTCGGGTCGGGTCGTCCGAGGGGGCGTCCTTGGGGGCGTCCACTGGGTCGTCCGTCGGATCGTCCGTGGAGGGGGAGCCGTCGGCCGGGCCGGAAACGGAATTGTCCCCCGGGACGCCGTGCTCGCCGTCCACCGGGTCGGCGGTGTCGGTCGGTCCGGCGCCCGTGTCGCTTTCCTTCGTGAAGAGGTCCGTCTCCCACGGCTCCTCCTCGTCCTCCCGGGGCGGGCGGCGCAGGAGGGCGATGGAGCCGGAGACGGTGGTCGCCCGGAGCTTGCCGGTGCCGGCGCCGAGACGGCCGGTGACCTTGTGGGCGCCCCACTGGCCGCGCACGCGCAGACCGTCGAAGGCGTTGGAGATCGTGCCGCTCGCGGTGTTGGCCTCGATGTCCGCGTCGGCGGGCTGGGGGAGCCGGATGGCTATCTCACCCGAGACGCTGGTCAGCCGGACGTCGGTGGGGCCCTCCGGATCCAGGTCCACGATCATCGAGCCGCTGACCGAGTCGGCCCGCACGGAGGGGCCGGAGCCCTCCACGACGGTGAGATCCCCGGAGACCGAGTTGAAGCGGAGGTCGCCGGTGACGGCCTGGGCCTCCAGATTTCCCGAGACGGTGTCGGCGCGGACGGTGCCGGAGAGGCCGACGAGGGTGGTGTCGCCGTTGACCCCCTTCACCACGGACGGGCCGCGCAGCCCCGACACCACGGCCGCGGCGCTGACCACGCCCACCTCGACGCGGGTGTCGGCCGGAACGGCCAGTGAGACGACCGCGCTGCGCCGCCAGCCCTTGCGGTCGAGCCACTTGAGGAAGCCCTTCCAGGGCAGGTCCTCGTAGGCCACCGTGAGGGTGCCGCCCTCCTGGGTGACGAGCAGAGGCGGTCCCTCGATCTGGGACACCTCCAGGCGGGCGGAACCCTCCTCCGTGCCCACCACGTTCACCGTGCCGTTGACGGTGCGTACGTGGAGTTCGCGGACGGGCTCGTCGAAGGTGAGCTTCCTGGGCTCCGTGACGGACCACTCGGGCATGGTGCAGACCTCCCCGTACCAACGCGCCATATCGCGTCTCCTGCAATTCACGATATATCGTGGGCGTCGAAAGTCAAGGCACTCTTTCCAGGGATGCGGACGTCGAAAATATGACCAAACACCACGAATCGACCTAGCGTGTGACCATGTCGACGGAAGCCACCTCCCGTGCCGGTCGCACCGCCCCGGCCCCCGGCGCGCTGCTGCTCTGCCGGGCCGAGCCGGATTCCGTCGCCCCCGCCGCCAGGCTGCTGCGCGAGCGGATGCTGCTCACGCGCGCGGGGGAGGGGTGGACCGTCCTCGTACCGGAGGGCGGGCCGTGGCGGCGTGGTGAGGAGCCTGTCGACCGGGTCATGACCGGCTGGGCCACCGCCCTGGCCGTAGGCGCTCCCTGGCCCGTCCTCGCCCTGTGGTGGGACGCCGACCGCGGCGGCTACACCCTCGCCTCTGGGTTCCGCCGCCCCGTCGGCTACGTCTGGCTCGCCAACGGCACCCCGGCCGGCCAGGACGAGGCCATGCGCACCTTCGCGGCCCGGCTGGCCCTCGACCCGGTCCTGGACGTCCAGTCCCTCGACCACCTCACGAAACCGGACCCCGCCGCCGACGCCCCCGCCCGCCTGCGCGGCCTCCTCGCGGTCCTCACGCGCGCGGGCCTGGACCTCCCCGCCGGCCTCGCTCCCGGCGAACCGGCCGACCGCCTCCGGGACGCGGTCCGGGACCGCCCGGACGCCCGTCCGGTGCTGTGGGAGGGCCCGCAGGACACGGTCCGTGGCGGCCTCGAAGCGGTCGCGGGCCGCCGTCTCACGCCCTGGCTCCCCTGGTCCGGCGACCCGAAGGCCCTCGCCCTCGCCCTGGCCCAGATGACGGCGGGCCTCCCGCTGGCCGCCTGGGGCCTACGGCACCGCAGCGGCGGCTGGCTCACCGCGGGGACGCTGCTGCTGGCACACGGCGCGCTCGGAGTGTCGTACGCCTTGGCACACCCGCGCGACTGACCCTGAGCAACGGAACGCGACCGAGCGGGCGTCGCTGCCGGTGCCTGGCGTGCTGGGAGCGTCGACACGTGACCCACCCGCGCGCAGAGATTGGCCGGTAGCGCGTCCCGCAGCACACTGACCCTGTTCGTCGGTGACGGGTTCACCGCGGGGCGCTGCTACCGGTGCGCGGTGTGCTCGGGCTGTCGTACGGCCTAGCTGTTCTGTCCCGGGAGGTTGTGGACGGGTGAGCCAGGTCTCGGTTGAGGGATCTTGAACGGGTGAGGGCCTTCCGGTTCGGTGTGGATTGCGACGTCTACACCGACCAGAAAGGCCCTCGTGGTCCACCGTAATGCACCCCTGACCGAGACCGGACGCCTGCGCCTGGCCCACTGCGTCGTCGAGGAGGGCTGGCCCCTGCGCCGGGCCGCCGAGCGCTTCCAGGTCTCGCCCACCACCGCCCGGCGATGGGCCGAGCGCTACCGGCGGTTCGGCGAGAGCGGGATGTCCGACCGTTCCTCCCGCCCGGACACCAGCCCGCGCCGCACCCCGACCCGCACCGAACGCCGGATCATCAAGGTCCGCGTCCTGCGCCGGTGGGGCCCGGCCCGCATCGCGCACCTGCTGCACCTGGTGCCCTCCACCGTGCACCGCGTCCTGACCCGCTACGGCCTGGCCCGCCTCGCCCATCTGGACCGGGCCACCGGCCGCGTCATACGACGCTACGAACGCAACCGCCCCGGCGAACTCGTCCACGTCGACATCAAGAAACTCGGCAACATCCCCGACGGCGGCGGCCACAAGACCCTCGGCCGGCAAGAGGGCCGCAAGAACCGCTCGAACGCCGGGTACAGCTACCTGCACACCGCCGTCGACGACCACTCCCGCCTGGCCTACAGCCAGATCCACGCAAACGAGAAGAAGGAGACCGCCACCGGCTTCTGGACCCGCGCCCACACCTTTTTCACCCAGGCCGGGATCACCGTCGAGCGGGTCCTGACCGACAACGGCTCCTGCTACCGCTCACGCGACTGGCGCGACACGCTGGCGGCGGCCGGAGTCACCCACAAGCGAACCCGGCCCTACCGACCGCAGACAAACGGCAAGGTCGAACGCTTCAACCGCACCCTGCTCGATGAATGGGCCTACGCAAAGCCCTATCGGTCAGAGCAGGAACGACGCGCAGCGTTCCCCGACTGGCTGCACACCTACAATCACCACCGCGGACACACCGCGCTCAAGGGCCAACCACCCGCCAGCCGCGTCCCCAACCTCACGAGGCAATACAGCTAGAGGGCCAGTCTGACGGCGGTGGCCGGGCCGGCCAGATCGGTGCCCGGGCGGCTGGCGGCCAGCCGTCGGACCAGCTCGGTGGTGGTCAGTGAGCGGAGTGCTTCGCGGACCTCAGCGGGTGCGGTGATGACCAGCGATTTGATCTGGTTGATGGTCTGCGTGCGGGCCTTGACGGCACTGGCGCGTACGACGCGCAGTCCGCGGATTGCCTCGACCGCGCCGTCGCGGTGCTTCGGTGTGCTGGTGGCGCGGGCAGTGAGTACCGCGGTGGCGTAGGCGTCGATGGAGTCCGACTTCCCTGCCGCTCGGCGAGCCCGACGGTCGGGTCGGTCCACCTCGATGACGGTGATCTGGTTGGCTCGGAGGTAGCGGCCGAGTTCGGCGCCGAAGGAACCGGTGCCCTCCATGCCCACGACCAGCACCCGGCCGTGGGAGTGCAGCCAGTCCAGCAGGTCCCGGTAGCCGGCAGGTGTTGTGGGGAGGGCCTCGGTGGCCAGGTGCCGGCCGATGGTGTCGATGACGGCGGCCTGGTGAACGTCGGTGTGGGTGTCGATCCCGCCGATCACCTCGATGGGCTGTGACATGGCGGCCGGGTTCCTTCCGTGCGGGGCGAGTTGGCTCGCGCGCACCGGCCGGCGGACGGACACGACTGTGATGGGAGCACGTGCGTCACGCTTCTATGAGGTCACGATCGCCGACCGGTACACGCGGGTGGCACCGCCCGGAAGGTCGACGATTCAGAGTGAGGACAGCCGAAGCGTCAATCGGGGATCGGGTCAGACCCTCGAGCGGTGCCGCCCCATCCTCACAGTCGGGGATCTTGATGTCGGCGGGGTCAACTCCTCAGGGTTCGCTAAGACGTCATATCATTTGGCTCGGTAGGCTGTCGGTCGTGGTTTCGATCGTGGAGCGGCTGGTGCCGGATGAGTTGTGGGAGCTGTTCCAGCGAGTGGTCCCGGAGGCTCCGTCGCGGCCTCAGGGCGGCGGCCGGCGGCGGCACGGCGACCGGGAGGTGCTGGCTGCCATCGTGTTCGTGGCAACGTCGGGCTGCACGTGGCAGCAGTTGCCGTCCGCGTCGTTCGGGCCGTCGGGAGCGACGGCCCATCGGCGCTTCGCCGAGTGGACGAAGGCCAGGGTGTGGGCCAAGCTCCACCGTCTGGTCCTCGACGAACTCGGCGCCCGCGGCGAGCTGGACTGGTCCCGCTGCGCGATCGACTCGGTGAACATGCGGGCCCTGAAAAGGGGGACCTGACAGGTCCGAATCCTGTCGACCGGGGCAAGTACGGGTCGAAGATCCATCTGATTACGGAGCGGACCGGTCTGCCCCTGTCCGTCGGAATCTCGGGGGCGAACCTGCACGACAGCCAGGCGTTGATCCCGCTGGTGAAGGGCATACCGCCGATCCGCTCCCGGCGCGGACGCCGACGGCGCAGACCGGGAAAGCTCCACGCCGACAAGGGTTACGACTACTCCCACCTGCGGCGATGGTTATCCCAGCGGGGTATCCGGCACCGCATAGCGCGCAAGGGAGTCGAGACCTCGCAGCGGCTCGGCCGACACCGCTGGACCATCGAGCGCACGATGGCCTGGCTCGCTGGATGCCGTCGCCTCCATCGTCGCTACGAGCGCAAGGCTGAGCACTTCCTCGCCTTCACGAGCCTCGCATGCACCCTCATCTGCTACCGCAGACTCACCAAATGAGATGACGTCTAAGGCTTCGGGCGAGGAATCTGGCGCTGGTCGAGGTAGTTCTGGAAGGCAGCCGGCTGGCGGGGCGGGGGGGGCTTCCTCAACCAGCGAGACTAGGCTGAGGCACTCGATGTTGACGGCGATGGCCGTGAACATGTTCGGACGTGCTCCTTCCCCTATACGTTCAGGACATGAGCGTGTGATCGGCTTGGACGATGGTGCCGATGCGACGAGTGGAGCATCTGGCGCATCGGAGGCCTCGCCAGGCGAGGATCACGGACGCGGACGGCACGCGGATCGCACCTCCCCCCCCCCCGCACTATCCAACACCCCGAACACGCTCTTCAACTGATCCCCAACAACGACGAGGGACACGAACCGGTACCCGTTGTCAGGTCGCCATTTCGAGCATCTGTTGCCGGGTGAGGGCCGAAAAAGGGAGCCTCCGCCGACGGCAAGGGAGTAGTTGATCAGAGTTTCGTCCTGCAGTCGCTTTTGTATGGATTCGAATATACTTCTCCCAAGGCAATGGCGGCCTGCAGCGCCTGCCACGACGATCTACATGGACGGTTAGGTCTTTCATGTCGTAATCACGGAATATCAGGACAGCGGGATGTCACGCACTGTTCCACTACTTCCTCACGCGACTGTTGAACCAACGAATCGCAGCACACGTTATAGAAGGCGCGTCGTTTTCGCGGTCAAGGAGAGAATACATGCCAGTACGGGCTACTGGTGGGGACTGAGTGGAAGTAGTAGCCAAAACGTTTGACATATCGGGGTGTAAGGTTCAATGGAAAAAGCCGGGCGGGCCGTCAAGAATTACAAAGTGAAAGTGAATAATCAGCCGGAACCCTTACGTTATAGACGCCGGTTCGTAGACGCTGGACAGGGCCAGTGGCGGGCGGGACGGAGGACACGGCGCCGGCCGGTGGCGACGAGCTCCTTGCTCGTCGTGTCCTGTTTCACGCCCCGGCCTCGATCTGGTCCTACCGACGTGCACGTACGTAGAGAAGGGAGAGCGGGGGATGGTGTTCGCGTGCTACTCGAGGAGTTTTGATGGCTTACACAGATGAAGAGTTGGCCGCAGCAGTGCGGGGCAATGATTTTAAGAAGCATGAGGGGCAACCTGTGCTGCCGCCGTTATCCCATCCCCTGGCGCAGCGTCTGAACAGGTCGATCGTCAAAGAGGACGGGACTCTGGTGACTGCGCTGGGTCCGCGAGCGCAAGAGGCTTTGGAGGAGAAGGGATTCGTCCTTGCCGACGACTGGACCCGAAGCAAGAAGGGGCTTGCTACCGGAACACTCCGGAGCGGTTCCCTTCAAAAGTCTGCCAGTGACGCCAAATGGGCAGCTGAGGTGCGGAATTACGTTTTCGCGGCGTATCAGGGGCGACCTGTTCTGCCAGTGCCATCCAATTCCTTGGGGAAGCATCTGAGGGATTCCCTTGTCAGGAGCGATGGGACAGTGCATACGGAACTGGGTCCGCTGCTGCAGGCGGCTCTACGGGAAAAGGGTTTCCGCGTGGTCCAGAACGAGGCTGGCCGGGTGGGGTTGGCCCCTGACACTCTCCGCGTCCGCAGCCTTCGGGCGGGGGCGCATGAGATGAACACGGCACACTACGCACCGTCTGCAGGATATGCAGTGCCTGCACCAACTGGGGCGCATAGACCTTCGGGGCCGTTCGAGGAGCCCGCGCCCTATGGGGAGCCTGTCCCGGTGAGTGGTGTCGCGGCTTGCGCCGCTTACTCGGCGGCAGTGCCGCCAGCCTCGCACGGTTCAGCGTTCAGCGAGTCAGCACTCGAGCAGAGATCGACACTGCTACCGACTAGGCCCAACTTGCCGTCGCTGCGGAGCCTCGGGTTGCTGAACATCGAAGGGAGGCAAAACTCTCCGCAGGCAGGACCGTCAGCCCCCTCTCTTTACCGTCCGAGTACACCGGAACATGGCCGTGAAGGCCGGAGAAGGTAATGAGCTTCTTCAGTAGTGCCTCGTGAGGGTGATGTCGTGGCAGGTGTTGACGACGCTCCCGAGCAGGGAGATTGCCGCCGTGCTGATGCCGGCCGTTGCTTCCGGCGTCACCCGATCGGTTGCCGTTCTGAAGAGGCTCATTCTCAGCTCGGTCCAGGGCACACTCGTGGCTCCGCGTGGGCAGAGCGCCTGCTCGTTGTCCCAGTCGATGTGAAGGCCGCCTTGTCCAAGCCCGCATGGGTCTTGGCCTGGCTGCTTTGGTCGGCGACGACTGGACCGAGCAGGGTGGTGCCCTGCACCTGCCGGGCCCATTCGATACGGGCCGGGGAGATGTAGCCGGAATCGACGATGGGCTCGGCGGGCAGCAACTGCCGCTCGGCGAGCTCATCGTCGATTCTGTGGGTCAGCTCGATGTCCTGGACGGTGGAGATGGTGGTGGCGACATGGACGACCAGTTCGGGGCGTTCTTCGTCGCAGGTTTCCGTGAAGTGCGTGCGGTATCCGCTCCAGGTGGTGTCCCGTTTAACGCAGTAGTGCGCGTCGGTGTCGTAGGGAGAGCCGAATCGCAGCGAGACGGGCGGCAGCGCGTGGCCGTCCCGCTATTGCTGTGACCGCGTTGGTTCGCCGGGTTGGTCAGGCTGCGGTGGTGAGGGGGCGTCCGCCCCAGCGGATGCCCTTCTCGCTGCGGATGCGGGCGCGTTCCTTGCGTTCGGCGGCCAGGACGTCGCGGTGGCGGGCGTTGGCGTTGCGCCAGCGCAGGTAGGCGTGCAGGGCCCTGGTCTGGACGGTGTGGTTGGGGTAGTTCGAGTTGGCGATGGTGAATTGCCGCAGTGACCCGAAGTGGGCCTCGATCGGGTTCGCCCAGGAGGCGTAGGTCGGGGTGAAGCACAGCTCGACCTTGTGCTTCTTCGCCCAGCGGCGTATGTCGGTGCCCTTGTGGGCGGACAGGTTGTCCAGGATCACGTAGATCGGGGCGCCGTCCGGGCGGGCGGCGCGGATCGATTTGAGCGCGGCCAGCGTGCTCACGGCGCCCTTCTTGCGGCGGTTCACGCCCCATAACGTGTCGTCGCCCACCGAGTAGCAGCCGTGGAAGTACCGGACTCCATGGGTGCGGTGGTAGGTGGCCGGCACCCGGTCGGGCCGGGTCTGCTGGCCCAGCAGCTGCCGCCGGTGGGCCGGATTCCGAGCGGGCCGAACTCGTCGAAGACGAAGACCCGGTCCGGGAAGCGGTCCAGGACGTGCTCGATGCGGTCGAGCTTGGCGTCACGCTCGGGGTCCGGGGACTCCTTCCAGGTCTTGGTGCGCTGGAAGGTGATGCCGCGGCGGGCGAGCAGGCACCGTAACGCCTCGCGGCCGATGCGGATCACCCGGCCGTGGACTTTCCGCAGGTAGGCGACCAGCTTGCGCAGTGACCAGCGGGTGAAGGGCTGGCCGAGCTTGACCGGGCGGGTGGTGGCCGTCGCGATGACGAAGTCCTCGTCGTCATTGCTGAGTTGGCGGGGACGGCCTCCCGCCCATTGAGGGTCCAGGCAGGCCAGGCCGATCTCGTTGAAGCGATGGATCACGTCCCGGACGGTGTCCTCGTCGGCCTGCACCAGCTGGGCGATCACCGGCACCCGGTTTCCTCCGGCCGAGGCCAGCAGCATCATCGCCCGCCGGTAACGCACCGTGCTGGTGCTGCCCCGGCGCACGATCTGCTGCAGCTTCTGCCCCTCCTGGTCGGTCAGTCTGCGCACACGCACAGGCTCGGCCACCGTGCCTCCAGCGGTCGGATCGGATGTCACCACACATCCAACCGCCACGACCGCCGACCCGGCGAACCAACGCGGTCACAGCACTAGATACGGCATCTCCGGCAGCGGTTTAAGTGCGATGTGGTCGCGGGCCGCCCGCTCTCCGATGACCTGCTGTTGAGTCCTGTGGGCCTGAGCCCGCCGCTGCGGCACCCAGGCGGCGAAGGCGGCGTCCATCTCCTCGATGGAGGAGAAGGACCGGCCGGACAGGACGTGGTCACGGACTATGAGGACTTGGCGTTCGACGCGTCCTTTGCCGGTGGGCCGGTAGGCGGCCAGGACATCGATGTCGAAGTCGTAGTGGCCAGCGAACCCGACCGCTTCCGGATGCAGCGGGACCGCCTCGCCCGGAGCGACGTGGCGGCGGACGACGGTCTTCGTGCGGTCGTAGACAATCGTCATCGGGACGCCACCGAAGTGGGCGAAGGCCCGGCGGTGGCAGTCGAAGAACGTCTGCAGGTCCTGGCTGGTGGTGAAGCAGCAGAACGGGTCGCGCGAGTACGACAGCGTCATGTGGAACGAGTAGACCTTCGGGATCCCCATGTGGGCGAGGATCTTGCCCTCGTCGCCCCAGTCGACCTGGGCCTGGGCGCCGGGGACCACCTCGAACCGGCGGTGCATGCCAGCGAGTTCCTTCGGGGTGATCCCGAGCTCCTCGGCGATGCGAGGCCGGGCTTCCTGGACGTAGAGCTTGACGCGTTGGTAGCTGCCGGTGAACCCGTACTCCGCCACCAGCCGCCCGTGGATCACCGCCGCTTTCATCAGAATCTCGGCCCGCAGCATCGAGTCGACCAGCGGTGCGAACTCGTCGATCACCCTCGCCTTCGACCGGCCGTTCGGCGACCGCCGTGGCGGGGTCGCCGGCCCCGGTGCCGACAGATACTTGCGGACCGTCTTCCGGGCCAGCCCGGTCTCCCGGGCCACCTCCGACAGGCTCATCGCCCCGGACTCCAACAGGCTCCGGAAGCGACGCGATTCCAACCAACGATGCGGATCCAGGACCACCGTCGACCGCCTTCCGCCGCCTCTCACTGACCAAGCAGCAGAGTGCCGAGCAACAGGTCTCAACGCATCAGCAACTGTCCCTTTTCATCCGTACGCGGGTGGGGACGTTCACGGCCCTGGCAAGATTTCCGTGAAGTAGGGGTGTGCCACCGTGCGCCGGTGACGCTCCGTCACGGGTAGCGGCGTCGGAGCAGGGCCATGAGGATGACTCGGTGGCGGAGCAGCGGGACTCCCGCGCGTCCGGCCGTGATCCGTTTCTGGAGCTTCAGGTCGGTGATGCGGCCTTCGTTGACGCCGGAGTTGAACGGGGTGGTGATGCCCTGCACGACTGCGGGCTGGTCTTCGCGCATGGCTTTGGCCAGGCTGGCCAGTGCGGCAAGTTGGGCGGCGGCGAGTTGGTCGAGCCAGCCGGCCAGCGGGGCGGCATCGCGGGCGTCGAGCATGGCCGCGAACTGCCGTACCAGGTCGTGGGTTCGGTCCAACTCCGGGCAGTGCTCGAACAGTCTGCGGAGTGCCTCGGCTGCGTGCAGGCCGCGCCGGGACGGTGTGGTGGTGATCCACCGTGCGGCCTGGCGGGGTGAGGGTGGCCGCTCGCGCGGTGTGTCGATCGGCAGCCCGCGACGTAGCGGTGCGATGGCCATTTTGACCCGCTGATAGTGGCCGCAGTAGCCCTTGGCGACGATCTCCTGGTGCAGCACCGTCGCGGTGTGCTCGCCTTCCTCCCAGCGCTGCCGCAGGTACTCCAGATACGGATCGAGGCTCGTCGACGGGCGGGGCGGAGTGCGTCGTACGCATTCCTGCCAGGAGGTTGCTCGTGCGTACTTGGCCACCGTGCGTCGGTTCAGCCCCAGTTCGCGGGCGATGGCGCTGAGCGAGCGGCCGGAGCCGGAGACCGCGTGCACCGCCTCGAACAGCCGCTTGGCGTGGCGCCGAGCGGGAGTATCGGCCGCCTCGGGCCGTTCTGCGGACGGTGGTGAGGCCGGTTCGGCGTCAGGCACTGCGGCGGACAGACAGCCGCGATGGGCGGCGGCGATGTCCGAGACCCGTTTCGAAAGCCCTTGCCAGAGGTGGAAGCGATCACTGACCTGCACCGCGTCCGGGGCGCCGGCGGTGATGCCCTGCCGGTAGGTGAGCGAGCCGTCCCGGCACACCACCTGCACGCCAGGATGCATGCGCAGCCAGGCGGCCAGTTGCTCGGCATCGCGCCCGGCCCACAAGTCGATCGGCAGCCGCGTGTCGGCATCCACGAGCAGCGTGCCGTAGACATCCGCGTACAGGGCGAAGTCGTCCACGCCCAGCACTCGCGGTGTCGCGGCCGGCGGCAGCCGCATGCGCATCAAGTGGAACAGCACGCTCGTCCGCGACAGGGCGCGTCCAGGATGTGCAGCAGCCGGGCGCCGCCGCGGCCGGCGAGCAACACACCAGCCATCTCGACCAGGTGCTGCAGCAGCGGGCTGCGTCGCTGGTAGCGCGCCGTTAGCCCCTTGACCTGCTCGGCGAATGTCCGCCGAGTGCAGTTCGGGCTGTCGCAGAACAACCGCCGCACCGACAGTCCGATCAGCACCGGGCGGCCACCGACAGCGACGTCGGCCAACGTGCGGAGATACCGACTGTGCACCCGTTCCGACTCGCGACCGCAGTCCGGACACACCACCATCAACTCCCGGGTGCGGGCGGAGATGCGAACCACGCCGCCCGCCGACCACACCCGTTCCACCAGCACCGCATCCAGGTGCGGAGACAAGATCTGTACGAGGTCATCACACTCGCTGACAATGCCGTCACCCGTGACGGAGCATCACCGGCGCACGGTGGCACACCCCTACTTCACGGAAATCTTGCCAGGGCCACGTTCACGGCTCTGGCAAGATTTTCGTAGACGGAGATCATCTGGGTGCCGTGGTCGGCCGGTCCGCGTAACGGCGGCGGAGGTGGGCGATCAGGACGACGCGGTGGCGCAGGAGCGGAACGCCGGCGCGTCCTGCCATCAGGCGTTTTTGGAGTTTGACGTCGGTGATGCGGCCTTCGTTGACCCCGGAGTTGTGGGTGGTGGAGATCCCCTGGGCGACGGCGTGCAGGTCTTCGCGCAGGGCTGCGGCGATGCCGGCAAGTGGTGACAGTCCGCTGCGGGAGAGCTCGTCGAGCCAGGACGGCAGGGGTGCGGTGTCACGGTTGTCGAGCATGGCGGCGAACCGGCGGACCAAGTCGTGGGCGTGCTTGAGTTCCGGACAGTGCTCGAGGAGCCGGTGCAGGCCGTGGTTGACGTGTAGGCCGCGGCGGTCCGGGTGGGTGGTGATCCAGCGTGCGGTCTCGCGTGGGGACGGCGGGCGCGGGGCTGGTCGAGCGGCAGCCCGCGTCGCAGGGGTGCGATGGCCATCTTCACGCGCTGGTAGTGCCCGAGGTAGCCCTTGGTGCGGAGTTCCTGATGGAGGACCATCGCGTTGTGTTCGCCCTCGTCCCAGCGTTGTTGCAGGTAGTCGCGGTAGGGATCCAGGGTGAAGGGCTTGCGGGGTGGGCGGCGCACGACCTCCTGCCAGGTGCGGGCGCGGGCATACTTGCGCACTGTCCGGCGGTCCAGGCCGAGCTCCCGGGTCACGGCGCTGTAGCTCCAACCGGATCCGGTCAGAGCGTGCACAGCCTCGAACAGTCTCCTGGCGTGCCGCCCGGCTCGTGTGTCCGCCGCAGCGTCCCCGGTGGTCTCTTCGTCCGGTGCCGGATCGGCCTCTCCGGCCGGCGGGAGGGCTGCGGGCAGACAACCTCGGTGGGCGGAAGCGATGTCCTGGACGCGGCGTGACAGCCCCTGCCACATGTGGAAGCGGTCGCTGACCTGCACGGCATCGGGGGCGCATGCGGTGATGCCCTGCCGGTAGGTCCGCGAGCCGTCGCGGCAGACGATCTCGACGCCGGAATGCTCACGGAGCCAGCGGCTGAGCTGTTCGGCATCCCGTCCCTCCCAGAGCGTCAGGGGGAGACGGGTGGTGGCATCGACCAGGAGCGTCCCGTAGGTATCGCCGTAGAGCGCGAAGTCGTCCACACCCAGCACCCGGGGAATGACGAGGGGCGGCAGCGGCATCCGCATCAGCTGCGACAGGACGGTGCACCGCGACAGCCTGACGTTCAGGACCCGTAGCATCCGGGCCCTACCCCGGCCCGCTAGCAGCACCCCCGCCGCCTCAATCACACGCTGCAGCAACGGCGTGCGCCGCTGGTAACGCACGGTCAGGCCCGGTACCTGCTCGGCGAACGTCACCTTCCCGCAAGCGGCGTTCTCGCAGTACAGACGGCGCACGCTCAGCTCGATCAGCACCGGGCGGCCGCCCAGAGACGCATCGCCGAGCCGTCTGACGTAGCGGCTGTGACACCACCCGCTCGGTGTCCCGCAGCCCGTACACGGCGCGGGGGCAAGCGACCGCGTACGTGCCCGCACAACCACCACAGGCCCGGAGCCGTCGACCGAAAGAACCGACACGCCCGCCAAGTGCGGTAACAGGTAGGGCAGTTCAACAGAGCACACCCAAAGGCTGCCCGTTACGCGGACCGGCCGACCACGGCACCCAGATGATCTCCGTCCACGAAAATCTTGCCAGAGCCACGTTCACTTGTACGCCGACACCAACCCGATCACGAACACCGCTACCCCAATACAAGTCGGAAGTACTGACGCAGCAGCCCGTTCGTGTTCTCGTTCGTAGGGCGCTGCCAGGGCGAGTGCGGATCGGTGAAGAACACCTTCGTCCCGGTATCGAGGGCGAACTGGGCATGGCCGGAGAGTTCCTTGCCCCGGTCCCAGGTCAGGGTCTTGCGCAGCTGCTCGGGCAGCTGTGCCATCGATGTGGTGAGCGCCGCGTTCATCGCGATCGCGCCGTAGCCCCCGAGTGAGGTGCCGTTCTTCACCGGCGGATTCTCGCCCCAGCCTTCGAGCCGGGGCAGGTGCACCAGGAGTGTGGAGCGGCTGCTGCGCTCGACGAGCGTGCCGATCGCGGAGCGGCCGGTCCCGATGATCAGATCGCCTTCCCAGTGTCCGGGGACCGCGCGGTCCGCGGCCTCGGCGGGGCGTTGGCTGAGGACGACGTCCTCGGTGACATGCCCTTGCGGCCTGTTCTGCGACCGTGCGCGGGGAGTACGCAACGCCCGGCCGGTCCGCAGACACGCGACCAGCTCCCGTTTGAGCGCACCGCGGCCCTCGATGAACAGCGCCTGGTAGATCGCTTGTGGCTGATGCGCATGGACTCATCATCGGGGAAATCGACGCGAAGCCGCTGCGAGATCTGTTCCGGGCTCCATGCCATCGCCCATCTTCTGTCCTGCCGGTGCGGCTTGTTCAGCCCCTTCCACGCGGGCGTCTTGGGCCCGGTGACAATCGAGCCGTCGGGACGACGGACACTGCCGGCGAGCCGTTCCTGCACGTATTCACGCAACCTGTCGTTGCCCGCGAGCTTGGCCGCCTTCGGGCGCTTCGCGGCCTGCTGAGCCTTCCACTGAGCGACCGTGGCCCGATACTCCTGCTTCCCGCTGCGGGTGGCGGCGTTGCGGCGCAACTCGCGCGAGATCGTCCCCGGATCACGTCCGATCGCGCGGGCGATCTCTCGCACGCTCTTGTCCTGGGCACGCAGAATCGCGATCTCCTCGCGCTCCTCGAAGGACAGGTAGCGGCCGGTGGGCTCGGCCAGAGAGATCGGCGGCATGCCGCCAGCGTGACGAAACCACCGAGAGCCGACCGGCACCGAAACCCCGACCGCCAGCGATGCCTCAGCCGTCGTGACGCCCGTGGCGATCAGCCGCCAGAACTGCCGCTGCACCACCCGCGACGGATCAGGCCGGCCAGGCGAGCGCATCGCCGGCCTCAGCGCCCGATCGGCACGCCACTGCCGCCGAAGCCCCTCGGGCACATCGCCGGTCTTCCGACTCCAGTCCTCCGTAGCCATCATGAACACCTCCGAAATCAAGGTGTTGCGACGACCGGTTGAATCCGCCAGCTGCAGATTCCCACCCCCGAAACAACGAAAGTCCACCCAAAAGGGCTCCAGACATACGCCCGCGACATCCGCGAAAGCCCAAAAGCGCCGGAAATACGGAACTGTAACGGGCCCGGAGACCTGCCCGCGCGAGGCCTGCCGTGCCCGCAGAGCCGAAGATGCCTGCACTGGGTTCAGTAACCGTCCGATCCACTGGCGGCCAAGAGGCGGCCAAACCGGGCGGCGGGCAGGAAGACAGGGCTGCGCCCGGCACCGATGGGCTGCGGCAGACCCGTGTGCGGCGCCTGGCCGGTGTGCAGAAGGCGCACGGGAACAGCTGAAGCTCTCAAGTCAGCAGCTGAGGACAGCAAGAGGGTGCCCCCGTGAAGTTCACTACCCGGCGCATCACCCGGGCACTGCGCCCGTTCGGCACGGGCAGACCCGAATGCCTTACAGCCCCGACCGTGCCGTCTGGGCAGCCGATGACCCGCACAAGGCGAGCCGGGCGGTGGCGGCCTGCCAGCGTGTGCACCTACTCCTCACGGGCGGTGAAGGTGAGCGTCAGCCGACAGCCTAGCGCCACGGCGATCCGCTCCAGCAGAGCCAGTGTGGGCAGGTCCGTTCCGGACTCGATCCGGGAGATCGCGGCCTGCCCCGTGCCAGCCAGTTCGGCGAGCCGAGCCTGCGATATGCCTCGCTGGCTGCGCCAGGAACGCACCAGTCGTGCGGCGTCGTTCACTGTCCGCGATCCGCAGCGTAGCGAGGCAGCCCGGCCGTGTCGATCTTCCATTTGCCGACCGTGACCGTGTCACCGAAGCGATAGTGCTGACGGTTGTCGTAGGCGGTTTCACCGCTGCGGCGGGTGGGCGCCCAGTAGTGCACAGCGCTGCCGTCGCGGGGATCGACGATCACATAATGCGGGACCCCCATCGCCGGATAGTCCCGCAGCTTACCTTCGTAGTCGTTCGCCGGATTGGACCGTGACACGATCTCGATCACCAGATGCGAACGGCGTGGGTCGATCGCGTCACTGTCGGTGGTGGCTTCCTCCTCGTCGATCACCACCAGGTCCGGAACGCGCAGGACCCCCAGGGCCGCGTCCTCCATGTCGGTCTCCACCATCAGCACCAGATCAGCGTCCAGCTGCGGCTCGAGTTGGAGCCGCAGGCGATGGGCCACCAGCTGATGCTGCTTCTTGGGGCTCATCATCATCAGCAACTGCCCGTGGCTGATCTCCGGCCATGCCAGAGGCTCCGGCCGGTCGAAGGCTTCACGGAACTCACGTAGATGGCGGTAGATGCTCTGCTCCGACATGCACCCACCCTACATGACGAAATCATCATATTCTCTGCCGTGCTCTGGCTTCGCGAGGACAGCCGTTTCCGGGGGTGGCCGAGGCGCGTGTACCTGCTTCAGGATCCGGCAGTGAGGAATACAGGGTCGAACGCCGGTCCCCAGTGACGGTTGGGACTTCCCGGGCCACGCCTTGCACGGCAACACGGACCTCCAGCTCATCGAGGGTGCGGACCACGCCTGGGGCACCATCCCGCACGGCACCACGCTGCACCGGTCCACACTGGGATTCCTCCGGAGGCACCTGAAGCGATGACCACCCCGGGCTTCGAGGCACTCCGTACGAGGGACACCACCACGACGGTCACCCGATTGCACACCACGGACGACTCCGGTCTCGTGGCCACTCCGTTTCCCGCACCCCGGCTTACCTGGTCACCGGCGAGCGACAGGCCGGGCATGCTGCAACACACTCACGAGATCCAGTGCCCGCCGACGCCTCCATCGCCGACGCGAGCTCCAGCGGGGAGGTCGCCTCCGACGTGGTGACCGATCACCCGTGCCCGAACGCACCGCTGTACAGCCGCAAGGCCCGGCACTGGCGCGTCCGGGTCCGGGTCCGGGTCCGCACCGACCTCGGCTGGACCGGGTGAAGCAAACCCGCCCGGATGCAAGACGCCCTGCTAGAGGCCACGGACTGGACGACTCACCCCGTCCACCTGCCCACTGACCGAGAACGGACCCGCCCGGGCCCGTGCCGCTCCATTGCCGGGACTTCGAGCTCCCGGCAAAGCCGGTCTCCGCCCTCCTGTACGTGACCTCGCCGGGGGCGTCCACCGCACAGCGATCAACGGCCGGCCCGGCTCCGACGGGCTGCTGGAACCTGGTGGCGGTGCCCAAGTCCCAGCAGATCAAGTCCCTGGCCGGTATCTGGCGCATCGACCAACTCATCGACGAGGCACCTGGTGACGCCTGGCAGGAAGCCCGCGACGACCTCGGCGGTGCCTACATCCTCGACAACGGCTCTCCGCAAAACGATGTCCTGTTCCTGGAGTCGCCCCGACTGATCAGCGGACGCAGCACCAGCGCGTGCGGCACCAAAAGGCTGCCACCACCCGAAGATCGTGGACCTTCTAGCCGAAGGACCTCGGCCGGACGGCCCCAAGTAAGGTTCAAACCGAGTGGTCCTTCTCGGGTGGGCCAGCGGGTAGCCGTCTCGCCGGCGGGGTGTGCAGCTGCTGCAGCCCGATGACGCGCAGCAGGTCGAGCTTGTGTTCGTCCTCGGATCCCGGGGCCGCTGTCATGATCACGATCGTCTGGTCGCCGGGGCCGCCGGTGAGGGTGTCGCAGTCCACGACGATGTCGCCGGCCAGCGCGGTGTGCAGGGTCTTGCGGCTGGTGCGGAGCTCGCCGACCGTGCCCTCCCGCCAGCGCCGGCTGAACTCCGGGCTGACCCTGGTCAGTCGTGTGATCAGCTGGGACAGGTCGGGGTCGTCCGGGTAGCGGCTCACCGCCTTGCGGAGGTGGCCGACGAGGTCCCGTGCGTAGGTTTCCTCGTCCTCGGGGGTGTGCGTCACCGGGTGCGCCCTGTCGGTGAAGTAGCGCCACGCGACGTTGCGCTCCAGGCGGGTCTGGCTCGACGGGTCACCGAAGAGCGTGGCCCAGAGCGGGTTCCACAACACCACCTCGTAGATGGCGGTGTGCATGGCGACGGCGACCGGGAGATTGCGGAAGCGGTCCACCATCCGCTGGGCGGTCGGGGTGATGTGCCGGGGCACGTGCCCGGCCGACGGCAGGGCCACCCCCGCCACCCGGAACAGGTGCTCGCGCTCCTCGTCGTTGAGCCGCAGCGCCCTGGCGAGCGAGGTCAGCAGCTGAGCGGAGGGGTTGCGGGCACGGCCCTGCTCCAGGCGGACGATGTAGTCGACACTGACCCCGGCGGTCAGCGCGAGCTCCTCACGGCGCAGACCGGGCGTACGCCGGTTCAGGCCCGGGGCCAGACCGACGTCCGCCGGCCGCACCCTGCTGCGCCACGCACGGATCAGCTGCGCAAACTCGTCCATGCCGCCATGATCCCCCGCGGTCGGCGGCCGTGGGTGGTACCAGCTTGCCTACCCGAAGCGGTACCTGTCGGCCCGGCCGCGAAGGCACCAGCATTCGATCTCGACCGCAACGGACGGTGACCCCTAGTAGGGCTTGGTCATCTTCATTTGTGTATGCGTGTCCGCTGCTCTACGAGCGTCGTTGGAATGGCGTGACACCTGAGGAGATGGCCGGGGTCCGGGAGGACCTGGAGGCGTTCGCGGCGGA
>NZ_RSAJ01000929.1 GCF_003933965.1 Streptomyces sp. RP5T | reverse complement strand
CGGCGGGGTGTGGAGGGCCTGCTGGGCCCGTACGAGGTCGTGGAGCGCACGATCCTGACGGACGACGGCACCGAGATCGACGCCTGCGATGTCCTGGGGCCGGGGTCCGCCCTGACGGATCTCGCCCTGCTCCTCGCGGTGGCCTGTGTGGCCGTGGACCGCTACTTCGGCGTGACCTCCGGCTGGATAAGGGACGTGGCCACCGCGCAGGCCGTGCAGCGCCGCCTCCAGGCCCTCCAGTTCGACTGGGCCTCGGAGTGCGTGCGCGAGGTGCTCGGCCCCACGGAGGGCACGGCCGCGGAGGCGACGGAGCGCTGCCTGGGCGTCCTGCGGCGCTTCTCCGAGGACGTGACGGAACTGATCCGGGTGGAGACGGCCGACTGGATCGTGGAGTTCCGCAACGGGTCCGCGCCGATGGGCATCCAGGGGGCGGTGACCTCCGGGGGACGCCAGGACACCGGAGCCGCTCAGGGACGCTTCCCGCTCCCGCCGGGACCGCCGGCCCGCCCGAACATGCCGCGCCAGCGGCCGCCGGAGCCCCGGTGAGCCGGCTCGGTACGACCTCCGTCACCGCCCGTCAGTCGCACGGGGCCGCCGCCCGCCCGCACGGCAGATGTCCCTGCTCCCGGATCACGTCCTGGCTCGTGCCCTCGTCGAGGTAGGCGAGGAAGCTCGCGGCGAGGGAACCGGGGGCCGGGGAACGGTGGGTGTAGGCGTACTCGACACCCCGGTAGGGGTACCGGCCGAGGTGGCCGACGGAGGCCGCCTCGCCGTCCAGCGGCACCCGGCGCACACCCTCGTGGCCGGTGGCCAGGGTGAGTTCGCTGTAGCCGAGGGCGCCGGGCTGGGCGGCCACCTTGTCCAGCACGTCCTCGGTGGAGGCGAGTTCGCAGCGGGTGACGGCGGGACGGGCGGCCGCGGCCACCGCCCTGTCCTTCAGCGGGTCGCAGTCCAGGGAGGTCGTGGGGGTCATTTCCCAGGCCCCGGCCAGCACCCGTTCCTGGAAGATCTGCCGGGTCCCCGAGTAGGCGTCCCGGCTGACCAGCACGACCGGCAGGCCGGGCAGGCGCGGGAGACCGGCGGGCCGGGAGGCGTTCAGGTCGCTCCAGCGCCTGACCTCGCCCCGGTACAGGCGCTGCACCTCGGCCCGGGTCAGCCCGCGCGCGCCGAGATCGATGCCGTCGTTGACGACGAGGGTGAAGACCGACAGGGCGATCCGCTCGCCGTGCAGGCCGAGGCGGTCGCCCATCGGGCCGTCCGAGAAGGCGATCACGGACCGCGCCTCCTTCGCCGAGCGGGCACCGGTGGCGGCGAGCTGGGCCACCCCGGCCTCGCTGCCGCGCGCCTCGACCGTGATGTCGGCTCCCTCGCAGTCCTTCTCGTACTCCTTCGCGAGTGTCCTGATCACCGGGGCGAAGGCGGTGGAGCCGGTCGCCGTGAGGCGTCCCGTCTCGCAGCCGAGCGGGGGCGGGGTGTCGTCGCGGGCGACCACGATCGTGGCGAGGACCAGGACGAAGACGGTGAGCAGCCCGGTGAGAACGCGTGCCGCCGGGCTGAGGACGGGCGGGATCTCGTCGGGGGTGGCGCTGCGGTTGGGGTGCACCTCGCCGTCCCTGATGCCGCCGGTCATCCGGATCGGACGGCCCACGTCACCGCCTGACAGCAGCACGAGGAGCTTGTAGTGCTCGCCGCGGTTGAGGGGGACGCGCGGGATGCGCAGCCGGTTGTCCTCGTAGCCGAAGCCGCGCTCCGGGGTGAAGTGGTCCATCAGGTGGTCGGTGTCGACCGGCTGCGTGACCGAGACCCCGCGCACGGTCCGGTCGCTGAACACGGCGGTCAGACCGTGCCGTTCGGGGCCCGTGTAGTCGTCCCGGTCGATGCCCTGCGAGCCGTCGTTCTCGATGCGGAGGAGGACGAGGGTGGCGTCCGCCATGTCGGGGGCCTCGTCGAAGAGCCCGAGTCTGACTCCCCCGAAGGGGGCACCCCCAGCCCGGCCTCTTCGGACGTCGTCGCCGATCGGGTTGTCCATCTGGACCCGGTATCCGATCCGCTTCCTGCGCGGCACCCGGCGCTCGTACCAGACCATGATCCCGGACGCGACGATGCCGAGGACGGCGGTCCCCACCGCCACGACGTTCTCCGCGCTCAGCCACTCCACTGTGGGTGCCCCCGCAACTCCCGCAGTCCGCTCGTCCGACCACCGTACGGC
>NZ_RSAJ01000928.1 GCF_003933965.1 Streptomyces sp. RP5T | reverse complement strand
CCTTATACGGTGTACAACGCGCTTTTTCGCCGTACGGAGCCGTACGAAGTCGCACGAAGAAAGGGGGGCGGCGACCGAAGTCGCCGCCCCCCTCCCGGGAGAACCGTCAGCCGCTCGCCTTCTGGGTGAGGTCGTAGAAGGTGGCCGAACCGACCGTGACCTTCTTGAAGTTGGCCTCGACCCACGTGGTGATCTGCGAGGACGTGCCGCTGCTGCTGCCGCCCATGCCGCCGCCGGAGCCGCTGGAGATGAAGTAGTGGATCCGGCCGTCCGCCACGTACTCCTTGAACTGGGCCAGGGTCGGGGACGGGTCCGTGCCGTTGCAGCCGCCGATCGCCATCACCGCCTCGCCGGTGGCGAGCTGGTAACTCGCCGCGTTCTGGGCGCCGATGGCCGCCGCGGCCCAGGTGTACTCAGAGGCGTCGGTCTCCAGCAGCTTCTTGGCCTCCGAGGTGACGCTCGCGCCGTTCAGCAGGCCGCCGACGCCTCCGCCGCCCATGGCACCGCCGTCGCCCGTCCTGCCGCCGGGGCCGCCCTGCTGGTTCTGGGTGCCGCCGTTGCCGTTCTGCTGGTTCTGGCCCTGCTGACCGGGCATGCCCCCGCCGGGGAAGCCGCCCATGCCACCGCCCATACCGCCGCCCTGCGTGCCGCCGTTGCCGTTCTGCTGCTGGCCCTGCTGGCCCTGCTGGCCCTGTTGGCCGGGCATGCCGCCGCCGAAGCCGCCCCGGCCGCCGCCCCCGCCCATCATGGACGCGCCCGACGGGCCCGCCGTCACGATGGAACCGGTGTGGCCCTCCTGAAGGGTGCTGATCGTGTACGCCGTCGGGCCGGCCAACGCGGCCACCAGGCCCAGGGAGGCCGCCGCGAGGGCGAGCCGGCGGCTGACGCGGCCCGCGAAGATCAGGCCGAGCGCGGCGACCAGGCCGCCGACCAGGACCAGGTACTTCAGCCAGGGCAGGTAGTCGGAGGTGCGGTTGAGCAGGACATAGCTCCAGGAGGCGGCCGCCACGACCGAGGCCGCGAGGGTGATCGACGCCCACACCTCGGCGCGCTTCTCCCAGAGGATGCCGGCGCCCATGCCGATCACGGCCGCCATGTAGGGGGCGAGGGCCACCGTGTAGTACTGGTGGAAGATGCCCGCCATGTAGCTGAAGACGACCATGGTCATCAGCAGCGAGCCGCCCCAGACCAGGAACGAACCGCGCCTGACGCTGGTCCTGCCCAGCCTGCGGGTCGCCACCAGGCCGGCGACGAGCAGGATCAGCGCGGCCGGCAGCAGCCAGGAGATCTGGCCGCCGATCTCGGAGTTGAACATCCGGTCCCAGCCGGTCTCGCCCCACTGCCCGGTGCCGCCTCCGCCGCCACCGCCGCCGACCGAACCGGTCTCGTCGCCGCTGAGGCGGCCGAAACCGTTGTAGCCGAAGGTCAGTTCAAGGAAGGAGTTGTTCTGGGAGCCGCCGATGTAGGGGCGCGAGGAGGCGGGCCACAGTTCGACGATCGCCACCCACCAGCCGCCGGAGACGACCAACGCGAGGGTTGCCGCGGCCAGTTGACCAATCCGCTTCCTGACGGAGACCGGCGCGCAGACGGCGTAGACGATCGCCAGCGGCGGCAGGATCAGGAAGGCCTGCAAGGTCTTGGCGAGGAACGCGAAACCGATCGCGACACCGGCCCACAGCAGCCACTTGGTGCGGCCGTCCTCCAGGGCGCGGACCACGAAATAGCAGGCGAGCGCCATCAGCAGCGCCAGCATGGCGTCGGGGTTGTTGAACCGGAACATCAGCGCCGCGACGGGGGTGAGCGCGAGCACGGCACCCGCGATCAGACCCGCCGCGGGGCTGAACCGGCGGCGCACCGAGGCGTACACGACGGCGACCGTGCCGACGCCCATGAGGACCTCGGGCGCGAGGATCGCCCAGGAGTTCAGGCCGAAGACCCGCACCGACAGCTCCATCGGCCACAGTGAGGCCGGGGGCTTGTCGACGGTGATCGCGTTGCCCGCGTCGAGCGAGCCGAAGAAGAACGCCTTCCAGGACTGGCTGCCGGCCTGGACCGCCGCCGAGTAGAAGGAGTTGGCGTAGCCGGAGGAGCTCAGGTTGTACAGGTAGAGCAGCAGGGTCGCGGCCAGCAGGCCCAGGAAGGCCGGGCGGGCCCAGCGGGGGTCCTCGGGACGGCCGCGCCACAGTCTGCGCACGAAGGGCTGCCGGGGGT
>NZ_RSAJ01000927.1 GCF_003933965.1 Streptomyces sp. RP5T | reverse complement strand
GGGCTGGAGTGCGGCGTCTCATCGCGATCAAGCGTACGCGGGGGAGCGGACTGCGGCGGCGAGGCGTCGGCGGACAGGGATGCGACGTGAGGAGGGGGACCTGCTCGGGCCGTCAAGATCCAAACCTTTGGGAGGGGCTTCACCCGGGGGCCTGCGCCTGATAGCGCGTGGCGCTGTCCTGCCAGACGTGGAAGCCGGTGAGGTGGTCGCGCATCGCCTTCAACACGGCGGACACCTGCTCGCGATCCTCGCTGTCCAGCCGCAGCTGGTCGCAGAGCTCCGGCAGCTGCGTGGTCTCCAGGTGCTCGTACTCCGACAGCCTGGCCGTCCGCAGCCGTGCGACCGAGACCGCGGCTTCGTCGATGGTGAGTTCCAGGGACCTGGCGAACACGAGGACGGAGTTGCACGTCTCGTCCTCGTCCTCCACCTCACGGCGATAGGAGCGGATGTCGTTGTGGAGCGCCTGAATATCCGTCCAGGCGTCCATCAACGCACGAAACGGCCGCGAGGAGCGCACCTGCACCGGCACCTCCGCACCTGCCACGTGCTCGGCGAGGCAGATCCCGACGGGGCCGCCGTACGAGCCTCGACGGCGGACGAGGTACTCGCTCGGATCGGGGACCCGTCTGTCCCGTATGCATTCCAGCTCCCAGCACTGCCCTTCGGCATAGTCCATCTGGGCTTTCAGCATGTCGCGTTTCCACGCCGCGGACCGGGTCGGGGCCAGGCGGAGCCATATGTCGGCGAGGGACCTCTCGATCGGGTTCGCCGGCTCGGGCACCGTGCGTGCGGTGCCGTCCAGGGGCATGAACAGTGGGAGCCGGTCGATCATGGCTCGTGCGCCGTCGAGGTCACGGTCGGCCTTGAACGTCCTCACGAACAGCAGGTCGAGGGCGAACATCCACGCGTATACGTGGTACATCAGGAACAACTCGTCCCTTGGTGCAACTGGATAGCACCACGCGGCACATTCGGGCAGTCGAATGGCCGACCACTCGTCCGGAGTGGCTGAGAAGGGCAGGAGTTCCATGCCGTACGTCCAGGCGTCACCGTCACGGCGCAGCAGGTCGACGCTCGGATTCTCCCGCCACGCATAAGATATCGAGGACGAGGCAATACTCATCGTGCTGATCTCCCGTCGCGTATTCAAGACCTGGAATGGCCAGTTGTTCTCAGGTCCTTCGGCTTGGGTAGGACACGGAATCGAAAGGCGCTCCGGAGGTATTTGTGACGCGAGGGGCGCGGGTCACTGTCAGGGTGACTGGCGCCCGGTGCGGTGTGCGTGCCCCATCAGTGGAACAGCCCGGGTGACTCGCCTGGATCAGAGCCATTCATGATGCCCTCCGGTGGCGGAGCCGACGAAGTCCATGAACTACGCGTTGTGTTCCACACGCTGCGCCCGCAGCGTGGCTGAACTCGTGCACGAACCCGGCCTCGTCAACTGCGCGCCCGGCGGCCGTGGTCTTCGCGGCGGCAGCCGGACGGTACGGAGGATCGGTGGCCACCACCGCCGCGACAGCGTTGTCGCAGGCGAGGTCGTGGATCATCCCTACCTTCCAGTGCCGCCAAGCGTTTCGTCAACTGTGCGGGGCGAGTTGGCGCTGGTGCGAGGCGCGGCGGCGGACAGCCGCGGAGAGTGTCTCGGATAGTCCGCCGTCCGCCGTTCTCGGTGACATTCCGGGCGGCGCCGTCGGTAAGAGGGCGGTACCCGTCCCGGACGGATTCGCACCGGTACACGAACTTGCCGACCGTATCGCTTCCTTCCTCGGCATCTGCGCTCCAGACCCATCGCCGACCGTCGCAGCCATCCGGCCACCACCCTCACGGGCCCGGGTGCGACACCGCTCATGCTCGCAATTCGCCCTGACAGCCCACCACTTCGCACCATGCGACGATTTCCGGCCGCGGGAAAGGGGGCGCAGCCCCGGCGCACGGAGCGGATCGGCTGCCCGCCGGATGCACGGCCGCGCATTCCAGCCCGCCGCTGCGCGGCGGGTACCACCTTCGTTTGCGGCAGTTGGGAAGCAAGTTCGGCGCGGGACTGTGCGTCCGATCCGAGCGGACCGGGCGGACGGGGGGCGTGGGCCGGAGGCGCGCAGCGAGTGCCCGCGTCTCATCTTCCTTGAGAATAAAACCCGTTGGGATGCGCTTCGCGCGGTTGGCAGGATGCGGGTCATGCCGTACCTCACCGGCCCGGTGCTCGCACCCGGCACGCTCTCCCGCAC
>NZ_RSAJ01000926.1 GCF_003933965.1 Streptomyces sp. RP5T | reverse complement strand
GCCGTGGGGTTCGCGGCCGGGGCGGGCGGCACGCGGCTGATACGCCGCGCGGCGGCCCGGCCGGGAGCCGGACCGCCGCGGGAGGAGCCACGACAGGAACTCATCGATCTCTAGGAGTCACCGTTCTTTGACAACTCAAGAGAGGGCGTGGGTCAGCCGAGGTCGACCTCGGGGTACAGCGGGAAGCCGGCCACGAGGTCGGTGGCCCGGTGGGAGATCTCGTCGGCGACCTTCGGATCCAGGATGTGCTGGGCCTTGGAGGGGGCGCCCTTGCTGGTGGTTCCGGGCTCCGTGGTGGTGAGGACGCGATCGATGAGACCGGCGACCTCGTCCATCTCGGCGGTGCCGAGACCACGGGTGGTCAGGGCGGGCGTGCCGATGCGGATGCCGGACGTGTACCAGGCGCCGTTCGGGTCGGCCGGGATGGCGTTGCGGTTGGTGACGATGCCCGACTCGAGCAGGGCGGCCTCTGCCTGGCGGCCGGTGAGGCCGTAGGAGGAGGCCACGTCGATCAGGTTGAGGTGGTTGTCGGTGCCGCCGGTGACCAGGGTGGCGCCGCGGCGCATCAGGCCCTCGGCCAGGGCGCGGGAGTTGTCGACGATCCGCTGGGCGTAGTCCTGGAAGGAGGGCTGCCGGGCCTCGGCGAGGGCGACGGCCTTGGCGGCCATGACGTGCGGGAGCGGGCCGCCGAGGACCATCGGGCAGCCGCGGTCGACCTGGTCCTTGAGGGAGTCGTCGCACAGCACCATGCCGCCGCGCGGGCCGCGCAGGGACTTGTGGGTGGTGGTGGTGACGATCTGGGCGTGCGGGACCGGGTCGAAGTCGCCGGTGAGGACCTTGCCTGCGACGAGACCGGCGAAGTGGGCCATGTCGACCATGAGCGTGGCGCCGACCTCGTCGGCGATCTCGCGCATGATCCGGAAGTTCACCAACCGCGGGTAGGCCGAGTAACCGGCGACGATGATCAGCGGCTTGAACTCGCGGGCCGAGACACGCAGTGCCTCGTAGTCGACGAGGCCGGTGGTCGGGTCGGTGCCGTAGGAGCGCTGGTCGAACATCTTGCCGGAGATGTTCGGGCGGAAGCCGTGGGTGAGGTGGCCGCCGGCGTCCAGGGACATGCCGAGCATGCGCTGGTTGCCGAAGGCCTGGCGGAGCTCGGCCCAGTCGGCGTCGGAGAGGTCGTTGATCTGGCGGACGCCGGTCTTCTGCAGGAAGGGCACCTCGACGCGGTCGGCGAGGACGGCCCAGAAGGCGACGAGGTTGGCGTCGATGCCGGAGTGGGGCTGGACGTAGGCGTGGCGGGCGCCGAAGAGTTCCCTGGCGTGCTCGGCGGCCAGGGACTCGACGGTGTCGACGTTGCGGCAGCCGGCGTAGAAGCGGCGGCCGACGGTGCCCTCGGCGTACTTGTCGCTGAACCAGTTGCCCATCGCGAGGAGGGTCGCCGGGGAGGCGTAGTTCTCGGAGGCGATGAGCTTGAGCATCTCGCACTGGTCGTGGACCTCCTGGCCGATGGCGTCGGCGACGCGCGGCTCGACGGCGCGGATCACGTCGAGGGCGGCGCGGAAAGCCGTGGACTCGGTGGACAGGGGCTGCTGCTCTGACATGGCGGCCTCCGGGCTGCGTGGCTTGAAGCGGTCACGGATCACGGTTCGGCCCAGGCGCACGGCACTTGGTCACTCACAGGCCGCTCCCCGATGGTCCGTCCCATCCCAGCGCGCCAGTCACGGCCTGTCGGCCAGCCTACCGGCCACGTCGAAGAGCTCCCGTGCGGCGTCCACCATGCGAGCGAGGGCTTCGAGGCCCGGCCGGGGTCTCCTGGCCTCGAAGCCGTGGCGGCTCGTGGACGTCAGTACAGCGTGTCGGCGAGGCGGTCGATCTGGTCGGCGTCCGAGGCCCAGCAGTAGAGCATCACCTCGTCGGCGCCGATGCCGAAGTAGGCGTCGGCGGTCTCACGGATCTGCCGCGGTGTGGTGAGCAGGCCGGCCTCCATGTACGCGACATGGCCGCTGAAGGCGTAGTAGTCGCGGAGGTTGTGGCGGGCCCGGTCCACGGTGCTGTCCGGGCCGAGCGCGACGTTCGCCTGGGCGACCAGACGGGGGCGGCCGGGACGGTCGTGCTTCTGCCAGGCCGTTTCGGCGTCGCGGAACAGCTTGGACATGAAGGAGGGCGGCAGGGCGGCGCCGAGGAAGCCGTCACCGAAGCGACCGACGCGTTCGAGGGCGGCGGGGGCGAAGCCGCCGAACAGGAC
>NZ_RSAJ01000925.1 GCF_003933965.1 Streptomyces sp. RP5T | reverse complement strand
CCCGAGGCGCCCACCGCGCGGCCGGCCCCCTCCCATCTCCCCCCGGACATCGCCGACTTCGTCGGCCGGTCGGACCAGATCGACTGGGCCGCCGCGCTGCTGGGCCGCGTCGACGAACCCGGCCGCACCGCCCCGCCGATCGGGGTGATCTCCGGACGCTCCGGCACCGGCAAGACCGCGCTCGCCGTCCACGTCGGCCACCGCACCGCCGAACTCTTCCCGGACGGCCGCCTGTTCGTGGACCTGCGGGCCGCCGACACCGCCCCCTTGCAGCCCGCCGACGCCCTCGCCCGGCTGCTGCGCGCGATGGGCGCCGAACCGGAGACCCTGCCGAGCTCCGTCGAGGAACTGACGGGCCTGTACCGCACGTACACCGGGCACCGCCGCATCCTGCTGATCCTCGACAACGCGGCCGGCGAGGCGCACGTACGACCGCTGCTCCCGCCCGGCCCCGGCTCCGCGGTGCTCGTCACCAGCCGGCGCCGGCTGGTGGCCCTGGAGGGCGCCGCCCACCTCGATCTGAGCGTCCCCGACGAGGAGGAGGCACTGGAACTCCTGCGCCGGGTCGCCGGGGCGGACCGGGTGCGCGCGGAGCCGGAACGGACCGCCGAGATCGTCTCCCTGTGCGGGCGGCTGCCGCTCGCCGTGCGCATCGCCGGAGCACGGCTCGCCGCCCGGCCGCACTGGGTGCCCGGCCGGCTCGCCGCCCGGCTGCGGGACGAGCGGCTGCGGCTCAACGAACTGCGCGCCGGGGATCTGGAGTTGCGCACCAGCCTCGAACTGGGCTACGCCGACCTCGATCCGCAGGAACGGCGCGCCCTGCGCCGGCTGGCGCTGCTCGACCTGCCCGACTTCGCGGCCTGGATCGCCGCGCCGCTGCTGGACATCGGCACGGAGGAGGCCGAGGAGGCCGTCGAGCGGCTGGTGGACTGCCACTTCATCGATGTGATCGGCGTGGACGGCACGGGTCGCAACCGCTACCGCATCCACGACCTGGCCCGGGAGCACGCCCGCGAGCGCTGTCTGTCGGAGGAGAGCGCCGAGGAGCGGGCGGCGGCGGTGCGGCGCCTCGTGGAGTGCTGGCTGGGGCTGGCCGAGAAGGCCGCCGCGCGGGGTCCGGGCGGCGCCGCCCGCTACTTTCCCGAACCGGCCGCCGTACGGCCCGTCGACCCGCTCGATCCGCAGGCCGAGGAGGAGCTGCTCGCGCGCCCCGCGGCCTGGTTCGCCGCCGAACAGGCCGGTCTGCTGTCGGCCGTGGAGTACTGCGCCGACCACGGGATGGACCGCGCCGCCCGTGACCTCGCCGGCGCGCTGATCGCGAGTTCGGTCGCGCTGTACAACCAGTTCGACGCCTGGTCCCGCTCGCACACCGCGGCCATGGCGGCGGTGCGGCGCAGCGGGGACGGCGAGGGCGAGGCATGGCTGCTCACCGGCCTCGGACAACTCCGCTACGAGCAGGACGAGTTCGAGGGGTCCTACGCCTACTTCCGGGACGCCCTGCGGCTGTTCGAGGCCCACGACGACGCCCAGGGCGCGGCCCAGGCCCTGCTGGGCATGGGCACGGCCCGGCGCGAACAGGCCTGCTACCCCGAGGCGTTGGAGCTGCTCGGGCGGGCGCTGGAGGGATACGTACGGCTCGGCGACCGCGGTGCCCGGGCCCGGGTGCTCTACGGCCTCGGCTATGTGCACCGGGAACAGGGCGACGACTTCGCCGCCCGCGAGGCCTTCGGCGAGGCCCAGGAGCTGTACCGGGCGGAGGGCGACCGGCACGGCGAGGCGCTGACCCTGCGCGCGGTGGCCCTGTGCCACCGCGCGCAGGGGCGGTACGCGGACGCCGGGCGGCTGCTGGGGGACGCGCTGCGGGCCTTCGGCGGCCTCCACGACACCTTCGGCGTGATGTACACCGAGCAGTCGCTGGCGAAGGTGGAGCTGCGGCTCGGCCGCCTGGACGCGTCACGCGAACGGCTGGGCCGGTGCCTGGACCTGGCCCGGGAACGGCAAGACCGGTTCGGCGAGGCGTTGGTGCTGCGCACGCTGGGCGAGTGGCACCTGGCCGCCGGTGACACCGGGAGCGCACGGGACCCGTTGGAACGGTCGCTGTCGCTCTGGGAGGCGCTGCGGCTGCCGCTGTGGCGGGCGCGGACCCTGTGGGACCTGGCGCGGGTATGGGAGACGGCCGGGGACACGGACACGGCCATGGAGGCCCGCGCCGAGGCGATGCGCGTCTTCCGGGAGACGGGGGCACGGG
>NZ_RSAJ01000924.1 GCF_003933965.1 Streptomyces sp. RP5T | reverse complement strand
GACGCTGGGTCATCACGGGCTCTCCTGGAGATGGGGGTCGCCTCCCATGCCACAACCGCTCCCGCCGGACGACCAGCGCACCGGGCTGTTCGAGTGAGGGGGAGGCGGGTGAGAGGCGGGCCGCACGGGAGTCGGAAAACCGGTGGCGGCCCCGAAGCGCGCGCCTTTACAGTGAGAGCGCTTCGCACGGCGGCTCACGGCTGTCGTGCCCCACGAGCGAGGAATGAGGGAGGTGTCGACCGATGGCTGTCTTTGCGCTGCGCCATGCCCGCATCCAGATCATCAAGTCCACCTCCGTGGCCGTCGGCTGACACCAACTCCCTGCGCCGGGCCACCCTTGTGAAGGGTTCTCCCTTGACTTCCAGCTCCACCTCTTCTGTTTTCTCCGCTCTCGCTCCCTACGGCTGGGACGAGGCATGGGCGGACGAGTTCGCCCCCTACGAGCCCGAAGGGCTCCTGCCCGGACGTGTGGTCCGGGTCGACCGCGGGCAGTGCGACATCGTCACCGCCGACGGTCTCCTGCGGGCGGACACCGCCTTCGTCACGCCGAACGACCCGATGCGGGTGCTGTGCACCGGCGACTGGGCCGTCGTCGAGCCCGCGGGCAGTCCCCGGTACGTACGGACGTATCTGCCACGCCGTACCGCCTTCGTGCGCTCCACCTCCTCCAAGCGCTCCGAGGGGCAGATCCTCGCGGCCAACGTCGACCACGCCATCGTCGCCGTGTCGCTCGCCGTCGAACTCGACCTCGGCCGCATCGAACGCTTCCTCGCCCTGGCCTGGGAGTCCGGTGCCCAGCCGGTGGTCGTGCTCACCAAGGCCGACCTGGTGCCGGACGCGGTGACGCTCTCGCATCTCGTGCAGGACGTGGAGACGACGGCACCCGGGGTTCCGGTGCTGACCGTCAGCGCCCTGGACGGGGAGGGGCTCGACGTGCTCGTCGCGGTCGTCTCCGGCGGTACGTCCGTCCTGCTCGGGCAGTCCGGCGCGGGGAAGTCCACCCTGGCCAACGTGCTCATCGGCGAGGACACCATGGCCGTGCGGGCCACCCGGGACGCGGACGGGAAGGGCCGCCACACCACCACGACCCGCAACCTTCTCGCCCTGCCCGGCGGGGGCGTGCTCATCGACACGCCCGGCCTCCGGGGCGTCGGCCTGTGGGACGCCGAGACCGGTGTCGGACAGGTCTTCTCCGAGATCGAGGAACTGGCCCGGCGGTGCCGCTTCCACGACTGCGCGCACGAGAGCGAACCGGGGTGCGCGGTGCTGGCCGCGATCGACTCCGGTGAGCTGCCCGAGCGGCGGCTGGAGAGCTACCGGAAGCTGATCCGGGAGAACCAGCGGATCGTGGCCAAGACGGACGCGCGGCTCCGTTCGGAGATCCGCAAGGAGTGGAAGAAGCGGGGTGCGCAGGGCAAGGCGGCGATGGAGGCCAAGAGGGGGCGCTGGGCGTAGAAGGTTGTTCTCCGGCCGCGGCCGGGTGGGGGCTGGTCGCGCAGTTCCCCGCGCCTCCGAGCAGGTGGGTACAGCCAGGCAGGACCAGGACCGCACCCACCCGGAGGCGCGGGGAACCACGAGCACCCGCACCCGACCACGGACCCACCACTCGCCCAGGACAGCCGCACCGCCCTGTCCGATTTCCGCCAGCGGCACCCCGCCGCACGGCGGAGACTGGAGGCGTGATGGACGAGGACACCAGGTACGAAGCCGTGCGCAGCCGGGACGCCCGGTTCGACGGCGAGTTCTTCTTCGCCGTCGAGACGACCGGCATCTACTGCCGCCCCAGCTGTCCCGCGGTGACCCCGAAGCGGCACAACGTCCGCTTCTACGCCACGGCCGCCGCCGCGCAGGGCTCCGGGTTCCGGGCCTGCCGGCGGTGCCGTCCGGACGCGGTGCCCGGCTCCGCGGACTGGAACGTCCGGGCCGACGTGGTGGGCCGGGCGATGCGCCTGATCGGCGACGGCGTCGTCGACCGGGAGGGCGTCGCGGGACTCGCCGACCGCCTCGGCTACAGCGCCCGCCAGGTCCAGCGCCAGCTCACCGCCGAACTCGGCGCGGGACCCGTCGCCCTGGCCCGCGCCCAGCGCGCCCACACCGCGCGCGTCCTGCTCCAGACCACCGGCCTGCCGGTCACGGAGATCGCGTTCGCCTCGGGCTTCGCCAGCGTCCGGCAGTTCAACGACACGGTCCGCGAGATCTACGCCTCCACCCCCACCGAAGTCCGGGCCGCCGCCCGGACCGCCCGCCGCGCACC
>NZ_RSAJ01000923.1 GCF_003933965.1 Streptomyces sp. RP5T | reverse complement strand
GGGTGGGTGCGGTCCTCCAGCCAGCTGTCGCAGTCCGGAGTGAGCGCTATGGCCGAGGGAGCGGGGACGTCCAGGCGGTCGGCGAGGTCGCGCACCATGCGGTACAGGTCGGGCGCGGACTCCTCGGCGATCGCGACGGTCGGACTGACGGCGGGCCGGGCGCGGGCGATCACCAGGGCGACGGCCCCGGCGGCGAGCAGCACCACGATCCCGAGAACGCTCATGACCAGCCTGGCGCTGTCCCAGAAACCGCCCACGAGATGACCGGTGGAACCTCCCGCGAGCAGCACCACGGCCGCCGCCGCGGGCAGCAGCGCCACGGCCAGCGCACGGCTGCGGATCCGCAGCACGGCGAGGGCCCGGGAGCGCGCGGCCTGCGCGCCCATCTCCACACCGATACCGGTCATGACCAAACCTCACCCCCTCCCTGCCGTCCTGAACGCCCAGCTGTCCTGGTGTTGCTCACTCCCCCACTGTGGCACCCGCCACTGACACCGCAATGCCGGTGGGCCAAGTGCCGGAACGCTTGCGCGGCACCCTAGTTGGGCCCCGGCCCCCCGTCAGCCGTATGCGGGCCCGGTCACTCGATGGAATGGCTTTGGGGAAAGGTGGATGACGTACAGCAAAGATCAGGCCCCGAATCCTTAGACGGATCCGGGGCCTGCCGGGTTGTTCGCGTGCGGGGGTTTCGCCCTGATTTTCGGGCTTCTCAGGCCCCGGATGCTTCGGGCTTCTCAGGCTCCGGACGCCGCCTTCGCCGCGATGTCCGTCCGGTGCTGGGACCCTTCGAGCCGGATACGGCCCACGGCCCGGTACGCGCGCTCGCGTGCCTCCCCGAGGTCCTTGCCGGACGCCGTGACCGACAGGACCCGGCCGCCGGCGCTGACGACCGCGTCGCCGTCCCGCTTGGTGCCCGCGTGCAGGACCCACGCGTGCGGGGCGTCCTGCACTGCCACCTCGTCGAGGCCGGTGATCGGGTCACCGGTGCGCGGGGTGGCGGGGTAGTTGTGCGAGGCGACGACCACGGTGACCGCCGCCTCGTCGCTCCAGCGCAGGGGCGGCAGGTCCTCCAGGTTGCCGCTCGCGGCGGCGAGCAGGACACCGGCCAGCGGGGTCTTGAGACGGGCCAGGACGACCTGGGTCTCGGGGTCGCCGAAGCGGGCGTTGAACTCGATGACCCGCACACCGCGCGAGGTGATCGCGAGGCCGGCGTACAGCAGGCCGGAGAAGGGGGTGCCGCGGCGGCGCATCTCGTCGACCGTCGGCTGCAGCACCGTCTGCAGGACCTCGTCCACCAGCTTCGGGTCGGCCCAGGGCAGCGGCGAGTACGCGCCCATGCCACCGGTGTTGGGGCCCTCGTCGCCGTCCAGGGCGCGCTTGAAGTCCTGGGCGGGCTGGAGCGGGAGGACGGTGTCGCCGTCGGTGATGGCGAAGAGGGAGACCTCGGGGCCGTCGAGGAACTCCTCGATGACGACCCGCTCACAGGCGTTCGCGTGGGCCGTCGCGGCCTCGATGTCGCTGGTCACGACGACGCCCTTGCCCGCGGCGAGACCGTCGTCCTTGACCACGTACGGGGCGCCGAAGGCATCCAGGGCCTCGGCGACCTCCTCGGGGGTCGTGCAGACGTAGGACCGGGCGGTGGGTACGCCGGCCGCGGCCATCACGTCCTTGGCGAAGGCCTTCGAGCCCTCGAGCTGCGCGGCCTCCCCGGACGGGCCGAAGACCGGGATGCCCACCTCGCGCACGGCGTCGGCGACCCCCGCGACGAGCGGGGCCTCCGGGCCTACGACGACCAGGTCGACGCCGAGTCGCTGCGCGAGCGCGGCAACCGCCCCGCCGTCGAGGGCGTCGACCGGGTGCAGCTCGGCGACCTCGGCGATGCCGGCGTTGCCGGGTGCGCAGTGCAGTGCGCTGACGTCGGGGTCGAGGGACAGGGAGCGGCACAGGGCGTGTTCGCGGGCGCCGTTACCGATGACGAGGACCTTCACGGGGGTCAGCCTAACGGGGTTTTTGTGGCAGGTTCCTAAGGGGTGGAGCGAGAGGATTCGTAGATTCCTCCAAGGTGGGGCGCCCGGCTCGCTCCTCCGCCGGGTCCTCCCTACTCGTTCGTGATCTCCTCCACCACGGTCGCCCCGAGCTCCCGCACGATCAGTTCGCGGCCCGAGAGTGCCGACTCGTTGAGGTCGGGGTCGTCGTCCTCGGGGATGTCGTCCTCGATGGAGACGGGCGGTGCCTCCGGCGCCGACCGCGGCGGGGC
>NZ_RSAJ01000922.1 GCF_003933965.1 Streptomyces sp. RP5T | reverse complement strand
TCTCCGAACTGGCCGCCCGCCACCCCGACTCCAAGGTCCCCACGGACCCCGAGGCACTCGTCGACTACTTCACCTTCACGGACTTCGCCCACTTCATCGACGTCTACCTCAGCGTCGTGGACCTGATCCGCACCCCCGAGGACGTACGGCTCCTCACCTACGAGGTCGCAAGAGACCTCGCCCGCCAGCAGGTCCGCTACGCCGAGCTCACCATCACCCCGTTCTCCTCCACCCGCCGCGGCATCGACGAGCGCGCGTTCATGGAGGCGATCGAGGACGCCCGCAAGGCGGCGGAGTCGGAGTTCGGCACCGTACTGCGCTGGTGCTTCGACATCCCCGGCGAGGCCGGTCTGGAGGCCGCCGAGGAGACGACCCGGCTGGCCACCGACGACCGCCTCCGCCCGGAGGGCCTCGTGAGCTTCGGTCTCGGCGGCCCCGAGATCGGCGTCCCCCGCCCCCAGTTCAAGCCGTACTTCGACCGGGCGATCGCCGCCGGCCTGCACTCGGTCCCGCACGCCGGCGAGACGACCGGCCCGGAGACGGTGTGGGACGCCCTCACCCACCTGCACGCCGAGCGCATCGGCCACGGCACGAGCTCCGCCCAGGACCCGGCGCTCCTTGCCCACCTCGCCGAGCACCGCATCCCGCTGGAGGTGTGCCCCACCTCCAACATCGCGACCCGGGCCGTCCGCACCCTCGACGAGCACCCGATCAGGGAGTTCGTGAAGGCGGGCGTCGTCGTCACGATCAACTCCGACGACCCCCCGATGTTCGGCACCGACCTCAACAGCGAGTACGCGGTGGCGGCGCGGCTGCTGAACCTCGACGAGGAGGGCCTGGCCGCACTCGCGAAGAACGCGGTCGACGCGTCCTTCCTCGACGAGCCCGGCAAAGCCAGGATCAAGGGCGAGATCGACACGTACACGAGCACCTGGCTCGCCCCCTGACCACAATGGGCGCATGCAGAAGCTGACGGCCGTGGCACACCGCGGCGACCCCTACCGCGTCCGTGAGAACACGATCGACTCCCTGCGTTCCGCGCTCGCCCGGGGCGCGGACGCGGTGGAGATCGACGTACGGCTCACCAGGGACGGCGTACCGGTGCTGCTCCACGACGACACGCTGAAGCGGCTGTGGGGGCACGACCGCCCCCTGCGGTCCCTGTCCGCGGACGAGGTGCGGGGGCTGACGGGGGGCGGGGTGCCGACCCTCGCGGAGGCCCTCGAAGCCACCGCAGGACACCGCCTGATGCTCGACCTGCCCGGTACGCGGGAGGTCCGGGTAGCCCGCCGTGTGGTCGACACGGTGCGTGACCACGGTGCCCAGGACCGCGTCTACTACTGTGCCGACGCCACCGCCATGCTCGCCGTCCGAGCGGCCGACCCGTCCGCCGAGATCGCGCTCACCTGGACCAGCCTCGCGCCCCCGCGCCCCACCCTCCTGGAGGCGGTCGGGCCCCGCTGGTTGAACTACCGCTTCGGCCTGATGGACCAGGACCTTGCCGAACGCATCCACGCCGACGGCTGTCTGATCTCGGTCTGGACCCCCGACACCCGCCGCGCGATGCGCCGCCTCGCCGCCCTGGGCGTCGACTCGATCACCACGAACCGCGTCGACGTCCTCTGCGCGCTGAGGGCACAGGCGAACGGGAGCCTGGACCGCGAGTCCACCGACGGCGGCGCTACACCCGGGACCGCTGGGCAACGGCGGCCGGATCGGCGGGAGTCGACCGGGTGACGTACTGCGGCACCGGGGTGTCGTCCCCGCCGGTGTCGCGGACCAGCCCGTAGCGCGTGACGCCCTGGGCGGGACCGGTGGCGATGTCCTGCTCGACCGCCTCCCAGCTGGACGGGAAGACGCTGAGGCCGTAGTCGGCGCCGCTCTCGTTGACCGTGAGGGTGACGCTGCCGTCGAGGTGGAAGTACTCGTTCTGCCACATCTGCTGGGTGCCGGCGGGCGGGACGGCGTAGCCGACGGTGGAGTTGCCCATGCCGGTGGCGGTGGCGTCCGTGGCGCTGACGGGGTCGTCCATGCGGCGGCCGCCGCCCGAGGCGACGTGGAAGAGCTCGCCCTTGAGACCGGTCCACGTCGGCATGACGAGGCCGCCGGACCGGTACTGCGGCGAGATCTGCCAGCGGACGAGGACATAGCCGGTGCCGGTCAGCGTGACGCTGTCCCCGCGGTGGTTCATCACGGCGTGCGCGCCGCCGGTGCTGGTGACGCCGGTCTCGCGGCGGTGCGGCAGGGCGGTGGGCGGGG
>NZ_RSAJ01000921.1 GCF_003933965.1 Streptomyces sp. RP5T | reverse complement strand
GGACAAGGAGGCGTGGGGGGCGCTGGGCGGGCTGGAGAAGAACCTGGCCTTCCACCTCTCGGGGCACATCCTGCACTCCATCTACTGGCGGAACATGTCCGGCGACGGGGGCGGCGAGCCGCTGGAGGCCGACGGCGTGGGCGAGCTCGCGGACGCGATCGCCGAGTCCTTCGGGTCGTTCGCCGCCTTCAAGGCCCAGCTGAGCAAGGCCGCCGCGACCACCCAGGGCTCCGGCTGGGGCGTCCTCGCCCACGAGCCGCTCAGCGGGCGGCTGATCGTCGAGCAGGTCTACGACCACCAGGGCAACGTCGGGCAGGGCTCGACCCCGCTCCTGGTCTTCGACGCCTGGGAGCACGCCTTCTATCTCCAGTACCGCAACCAGAAGGTCGACTTCATCGACGCGATGTGGGCCGTCGTCGACTGGCAGGACGTGGCCCGGCGCTACGAGGCCGCCAGGTCCCGCGCGGACGTCCTGCTCCTGGCGCCCTGAACGGCCGCGCCGCAGCGTCCCGCCTCGTGATCGTCTTCTCACCCTTCACGCGGGCGGGCGGAAAGACGGAAGCCCCCGCGAGGACGTGACTCGCGGGGGCTTCCCGGCTCGGGTCACGGCTTGCGCGCCACGCCGCCGTGCCGGCCGGTCGGCGCCGGAGCCACGACGCCGACCGGGCGCCAAGCGGGACCGACACCGCCCTGGAGCTCCCCGGCTCAGCTCACGGCTTGCGCGCCACGCCGCCGTGCCGGCCGATCGGCGCCGGAGCCACGACACCGACCGGGCGCCAAGCGGGACCGACACCGCCCTGGAGCTCCCCGGCTCAGCTCACGGCTTGCGGGCCACGCCGCCGTGCTGGCCGATCGGTGCGGGGGCCGTGTCGCCGTCCGGGCGCCACAGGGGGACCGACACCACGCCCGGGTCCACCAGTTCCAGACCCTCGAAGAACGCCTCGATCCGGTCCACCGGACGCAGGAAGTAGGGCACCGCGCCGGTCTCGTTGTACGCGTCCTGGGCCTGCTCGTAGTCCGGATCGGTGCCGCGGGAGCCGTCGTTGACGCACAGGTGGCTGCCGGAGGGCAGGCCCGCCATCAGACGGCGGACCAGATCGCGGGCCAGGTCGTAGTCGGCCACGTGCCCGAGGATGCCGCTGAGGATCAGGGCCGTGGGGCGGGTCAGGTCCAGGGTGCGGGAGGCCGCCTCCAGGATCTTCTCCGGCTCGTAGAGCGTCAGGTCCTCGTACGCCGTCTCGCCCTCCGGGGAGGAGGTGAGCAGGGCGCGGGCGTGGGCGAGGACGAGGGGGTCGTTGTCGACGTAGACGATCTTCGATTCGGGGGCGAGGCGCTGGGCGACCTCGTGGGTGTTGTCGACCGTGGGCAGCCCGGTCCCGACGTCCAGGAACTGGCGGATGCCCGCCTCCTCGACCAGGTACCGGATGCTGCGGCCGAGAAAGGCCCGGCTGCTGCGGGCGATCGTGACGATGCCGGGGAAGACGGCCGTGTAGGCGTCGCCGGCCGCCTCGTCGACGGGGTAGTTGTCCTTGCCGCCGAGCCAGTAGTTCCAGATCCGGGCCGAATGCGGCACCGAGGTGTCGATCTCCGTCATGGTCCTATCGTGCTACGACCGGTCCGGCTCGCACGGCACATTGAGGGAGAGAAGTGCGGCGGATCCGTGCGCGTCGAGGCGGAGTTCGGTGATCGCCGCGTTGCGCAACCGCGGGAACACTCTGCGGTACTCCCCGAGCGGGATCGACAGCAGCGCGCACAGCGTCAGCCGCAGCAGGGTGTTGTGGGCGACGACCAGGACACGCTCGCCGGGACGGGCGGCGGCGATGCGGCGCAGGGCCTCCGTGCCCCGCTCTGCGGCCGCCGTCGGGTCCTCGGCACCGGGGAAGGGATACGCGACCGGGTCCGCGCGGAAGGCCTCGGCCGCGTCGGGCACCTCGGCGGCGAACTCCGCGAGGGTACGGCCCTCCACCACCCCGAAGTCGCACTCCCTCAGGCCGGGTTCGCGGTGCGGGGTGACGCCGAGGGCACGGCAGGCCGGGTCGGCGGTGGCGACCGCCCGTGACAGGGGTGAGGTCCAGACCGCGTCGGGGCGGTGCGCGGCGGCCCACCGCCCGAGCGCCTCCGCCTGGGCCCGGCCCTCGTCGGTCAGCCCGATGTCGCTCACGCCCGCGTAGCGGTTCTCGGCGTGCCAGATGGTCTGCCCGTGCCGGGCCAGCAACAGCGTCGTGCTCGTGCTCATGAAACGGTCCGCTCGGTCGGGGTCGGGAGTGGGG
>NZ_RSAJ01000920.1 GCF_003933965.1 Streptomyces sp. RP5T | reverse complement strand
GCGCTGGGGGGTTGAGTTTCGGGTGCGGGCCGGTGGGGGCTTGTCGCGCCCGCGCGGCGGAGCCGCACATCGATACAGTCCCGCGCCCCTGAAAGCCTCTACCTGCGCCTGTGCAGCAAGCGGCCCCCGATTACCGTGGTCACGCATTCCATCCCGTCGAAGATCGCGAACGTCGCGTCCGCACCCGGGAGCAGCGGGATCAGGGGCTCCTCCGTGAAGCTGTGCTCGATCCTCAGGCCCGACCTGTGCACCGCGTCGATCACCGCGGGGCGTCGCAGCGGGCCGACCACCGCCACCGTCCCCTGTGCCAGCAACCGCTGTACGCCCCGGCGCGCGCTCGCGCCCCAGCGCGCGTCGGTCATGGCCAGGGCCGACAGTGCCTCGCCGGTGAGGGGCTCGTCCCCCAGGTCCTCCCGGGGGTCCGGGTGGTAGGACTGCTCCAGCAGCTCACGCCCGTGCGGGTTCAGCAGGCCGGGGGTGATGCGCCCCGGCCAGCGGCGCACCCGTGCCGCCGGGTGGGCCGCCACCAGGTCGTCGTACGCCTCCACGGCCGCGATCCGACGGCCCTCGACCAGTACCGCCCCGCCGGGCAGCGAGGGCCTCTCGCCGCCCGGGACCACGACGTCGGCCGTGTGGATCGTCAGCAAGGCGGACCTAGTTGGACGCGAGGATCTTCAGCTCGGGGTGGGCCGTGCCGCCCTCGATCGCCGTCGAGGAGATGTGGGACTGGACGCGCGCGTCGACCGGGTCGTTCGCCGGGTCGTCGTGGACCACGAGGTGTTCGTACGTCGTGGAGCGCTGTGCCGGGACACGGCCCGCGGTGCGGATCATGTCGATCATTTCCTGGAGGTTGGAGCGGTGCCTGGCGCCCGCCGCCGAGACGACGTTCTCCTCCAGCATGACCGAGCCGAGGTCGTCCGCGCCGTAGTGCAGCGTGAGCTGGCCCGCGTCCTGGCCCGTGGTCAGCCAGGAGCCCTGGATGTGGGCGATGTTGTCCATGAAGAGCCGGGAGATCGCGATCATCCGCAGGTACTCGAAGATCGTGGCCTGGGTGCGGCCCTTCAGGTGGTTGTTCATCGGCTGGTAGAGGTACGGGATGAAGGCCCGGAAGCCGCCCGTGCGGTCCTGCACGTCACGGATCATGCGCAGGTGCTCGATGCGCTCGGCGTTGGTCTCGCCGGTGCCCATCAGCATGGTGGAGGTGGACTCCACGCCCAGCCGGTGCGCGGTCTCCATGATCTCCAGCCAGCGCTCGCCGGACTCCTTGAGCGGGGCGATGGCCTTGCGGGGTCGCTCGGGGAGCAGCTCCGCGCCGGCCCCGGCGAAGGAGTCGAGTCCGGCGGCGTGGATGCGCCGGATCGCCTCCTCGACGGAGACCTTCGAGATCCTCGCCATGTGCTCGACCTCGGAGGCGCCCAGCGAGTGGATGACCAGCTGGGGGAACTCCTTCTTGATGGCGGCGAAGTGCTTCTCGTAGTACTCGACGCCGTAGTCGGGGTGGTGGCCGCCCTGGAACATGATCTGGGTGCCGCCGAGTTCGACGGTCTCGGCGCACCGGCGCAGAATGTCGTCGAGGTCGCGGGTCCAGCCCTTGTCCTTGGCGGTGGGCGGGGCGTAGAACGCGCAGAACTTGCACGCCGTCACGCAGACGTTCGTGTAGTTGATGTTCCGCTCGATGATGTACGTCGCGATGTGCTCGGTGCCCGCGTACCGCCTGCGGCGCACGGCGTCCGCGGCGGAGCCCAGCGCGTGCAGCGGGGCGTCGCGGTAGAGGTCGAGCGCCTCCTCCGCCGTGATGCGCCCGCCCTCGGCGGCACGGTCGAGGACGGACTGAAGGTCGGCCTTCTCGGTCACCGGGGCGTGCCTTTCGTCAAGGGTTCGGACGGTCCGGGCCAGCCTACGCCAGCCCTGTGACAAGCCGGATGTCAGGCCGTGTACGCACCGATCAGCAGCCCCGCGTACGCCCCCGTGATCAGGAACGGCCCGAACGGGATCGCCGTCTTGCGCCCCGCCCTGCCCGCCAGGACCAGGACACCGCCCCACAGCGCGCCGAGCAAGAACCCGGCGAAGGTGCCAAGGAGCACGGTGTCCCAGCCGTACCAGCCGAGGACGGCCCCCGCCCCGAGTGCCAGCTTCACGTCGCCGAAGCCCATGCCGCCGGGGTTGATCCGCCACAGCACCCAGTAGCCGGCGCCGAGGGCGAGGGCGCCGGACAGCGCGTGCGGCCAGGTTCCGGTGTGCTCCGGCACGAACGAGACCGCCCCGAGCAGCGCGAGCGCGACGGCGGCGAGGGGGAGGG
>NZ_RSAJ01000091.1 GCF_003933965.1 Streptomyces sp. RP5T | reverse complement strand
CTCCCGGACCGTCTCCTCCTTCCGGGACTCCCCCGCGGCCCGGACCATGCTGCCGGTGCGCGCCGTCTACGCCGAGCCCGCGGCCGCCGCGTCCCTGCGGGGCCGTGAGATCCTCGCCCGCTTCCCCGCCGCGCGGGTCGTCGAGGTGGACTCCCACTGGCGCATCCCGGGCCTGCACGGAAACGAGGACAACGTCGAGCGCTGGGTCCGGGTCAAGGGCGAGACCCTGGTGCTCGGCGAGCGCAAGACCCTCACCACACGGCCCAACGGCCGCTCCGCCGACTTCATCGCGCCCGGCCCGTCCAACGGCTGCGCGATGGCCTGCGCCTACTGCTACGTGCCCCGCCGCAAGGGGTACGCCAACCCGATCACCGTCTTCACCAACATCGACCGGATCATCGGCCACCTCGGACGCCACATCGCCCACCAGGGCCGTAAGAGGGAGCCCAACCAGTGCGACGAGAGCGCCTGGGTGTACGACATCGGTGAGAACGGCGACTGCTCGGTAGACGCGCTCATCTGCGACAACACCGCGGACCTGATCACCGCCTTCCGCCGGTGGCCCACCGCCAAGGCGTCCTTCGCCACCAAGTTCGTCAACCCCGACCTGCTGACGCTGGACCCCCGCGGCCGTACCCGGATCCGCTTCTCGCTCATGCCCGCGACCGACTCACGGCTGCTGGACCTGCGCACCTCCGCGGTGGGCGACCGCATCGCCGCCGCGGCCGACTTCGTGGACGCGGGCTACGAGGTCCACTTCAACCTCTCCCCCGTCGTCCTGCGACCCGGCTGGCAGGACGACTGGACCGGGATCCTGCGGGAGCTCGACGACGTCCTGCCCGACCGGGTGAAGCGACAGGCCGCCGCGGAGATCATCATGCTCACCCACAACCAGGACCTGCACGAGGTCAACCTCGGCTGGCATCCACGCGCCGAGGACGTCCTGTGGCAGCCCGACCTGCAACAGGGCAAGCGCTCCCAGAACGGGGCGGACAACGTCCGCTACCGGGATCACGTCAAGGCGGACGCCGTGCGCGCGCTGCGCGAGCTCGTCTCCCGCCACGCGCCCTGGCTGCGGGTGCGCTACGCCTTCTGACGACACGCCGTTCAGTCGGTGGTCAGGGGCACCGTCCACTCCACCAGCGTGCCGGTCGGGTCGGCGGCGGTGAGGCAGAACGAGCCGCCGAGTTCCTCGGCCCGGCTGCCCATGTTGGCCAGTCCGCTGCGGCGGGCGACGGCGGGGTCGATCCCGCGTCCGTCGTCGGTGACCGCCAGCCTCAGCACCCGGTCCGAGGCCTCGACGGCGACGTCCACACGGCAGGCCCGGGCGTGCCGGGCGGCGTTGGACAGAGCCTCGCGCAGCACGGCGAGGAGGTGTTCCGCGTGGGAGGCCGGCACGTCGGTGTCCAGCAGTCCCGTCATGCGCAGGGCTGGAGCGAAGCCGAGGGTGTGGGTGGCCTCGTCGGTCAGGGCCAGCAGCCGCGCGCGCAGACCGCCGGACCGCGCCTGACGGTCACGGTGCTGGAGACCGAAGATCGTGGAACGAATGATCTTGATGGTGTCGTCGAGGTCGTCCACGACGCGCTGGATGCGCTCGGCGACCACCGGCTGGTCACGGACCCGGCCGAGCGCCGCCTGGAGGGTCAGCGCGTCGGCGAACAGCCGCTGGATGACCTGGTCGTGCAGATCGCGGGCGATGCGGTCCCGGTCGCCGAGCAGCGTCAGCTGTTCGGCGTCCCGGCGGTGCTCGGCGATCTGGAGCACCAGGGCCGCCTGGTCGGCAAAGGCGAGGACCATGTCGACGGCGGCCGCGTTGAACGGCGGTTGACCGACGCCGTTGGCCACCTGCAGCACACCGCGCACCCGCTCGTTGTCGCCGACCGGTACGAAGAACGCCGGTCCCAGCGGCACGACGGCGGCGCTGCCTCCCACCGCGCGGGGATCGTCGCTGAGGGCGTCACTGATCACGGACTCCCCGGTGGAGTACACCTTGGCCGCCAGAGTGGTGGCCGGCAGCGCGAGACCGAGCACCCGGTCCGCCTGCTCACCCGCCGCGGCCTCCACCACCAGTTCGTCGCCCGTGCTCAGCGGCCGGGCGAGGGTGACCAGGTCGGACCCGGTCATCTCGCGGACGGTGTCGGCCAGCGAGTGCAGGATCTCGTCGGGGGGCGTCCCCGACAGCAGGGCACGGGTCATGTCCGCGCTCGCGGCCAGGCGCCGCTCGCGGTGACGGCTGTCGTCGTACATGCGGGCGTTGTCGATCGCCACGCCGGCGGCGGCCGCCAGGCTGGTCAGCACCGCCTCGTCGTCGGCGTCGAAGGGCAGCCCGCCGCGCTTGTCGGTCAGGTACAGGTTGCCGAAGATCTTCTCCCGGACCTGCACCGGAGCACCGAGGAAGGTCCGCATGGGAGGATGCCCCGCCGGGAAGCCCACCGAGTCCGCGTGCTCCCCGAGGTCGTCCAGGCGCAACGGGTGCGGCTCGCGGATCAGCAGCCCCAGGATGCCCTGGCCGTCGGGGTAGTGGCCGATCCGCTCGATCGTCCCCTGGTCCATGCCGACGGTGATGAACTGCCGGATCGTGCCCTCCTCCCCCAGCACACCCAGCGCCCCGTACTCGGCGTCCACCAGCTCGACCGCGGACTGGACGATCCTGCGCAGCAGGTCGCCCAGTTCCAGGTCGCTTCCGATCGCCACCACCGCGTCCAGCAGCGTCTGCATACGGTCCCGGCCGCCCCGCACCCGCTCCACGTGCTCCTGCAGCTCGCTCAGCAGCGCGTCCATGCGGAGCGGGGCGACGGTCCCGGGACGGTCGTGTCCCGACCGGTCTGCCGCCTGCGCGTCTTCGTTCCCTCGTGCGTTCCCTCGACTGGCCACGGGACCAAGCATGCCCGAAGGGCCCTACCGGCAGACACCACATGCCTGGTACGGAGGACTCGCGCCCTGTCGGCGCGAGCGGGAGCCCGGGTCAGTAGGCCGGTGTCCCGTGGGCGCGGAACCGTTCGCGGACCTGTTCCGTGAGACGGGGGTCCGGGGCGGGCGTGTCCTTCAGCGGGAACGGGATGCCCAGGGCCTCGTACTTGGCCGCGCCGAGTTTGTGGAACGGCAGGACGTCCACACGGTCAACGGTGTGCAGGCCGGCGACGAATTGTGCGAGTCCGTCCACGGCCTCCAGGTCGTCGGTCCAGCCGGGCACCAGGACGTACCGGATCCACATGGGCACGCCGAGGCGGTTGAGCCGGGTGGCGAAGTCCAGGGTGGGGGCGAGGTCGCCGCCGGTCAGTCTGCGGTAGGTGGCGATGTCGAAGGACTTGATGTCGAGGAGGACCAGGTCGGTGTCGGCGAGGAGTTCGTCGGTGGCGCGGGCGCCGAGGAAGCCGGAGGTGTCGATCGCGGTGTGCAGTCCGGCCTCCTTGCAGCGGCGCAGCAGGGCTGCGGTGAAGGCCGGCTGGAGCAGTGCCTCCCCGCCGGTGACGGTCACGCCGCCGCCGGCGGTGGTGAGGAAGGGCCGGTACTTCTCGATCTCGGCCATCACCTCGTCGACCGTCGCCTCCCGCCCGTCGCGCATGTGCCAGGTGTCGGGATTGGCGCAGTACAGGCAGCGCAGCGGGCAGCCGCTGACGAAGAGGACGAACCGGGTCCCGGGACCGTCCACGCCGGTGGACAGGTCCCAGGAGTGGATCCGGCCGGTGACCGGCCCCGAGGTCAGCGTGCTCACAGCGATCCGTGGAAGGTGCGGCTGATCACGTCGAGCTGCTGCTCGCGGGTCAGGCGGACGAAGTTCACCGCGTACCCGGAGACCCTGATCGTCAACTCGGGGTACTTCTCCGGGTGTTCCATCGCGTCCTCCAGCGTGGCCCGGTCGAGGACGTTGACGTTCATGTGGAAGCCGCCCGCCGCCGTGTACCCGTCGAGGATGCCCACCAGGTGCCCGGCCCGCTCCTCGGGCGCGTGGCCCAGGCCCTCGGGGGTGATCGTCGTCGTCAGCGAGATCCCGTCGCGGGCCGCCTCGTACGGCAGCTTCGCCACCGACAGCGCGGAGGCGACCACCCCGTGCCGGTCGCGGCCGTTCATCGGGTTGGCGCCCGGCGCGAAGGGCTGTCCGGCGCGGCGTCCGTCGGGGGTGTTGCCGGTGTGCTTGCCGTACACCACGTTGGAGGTGATGGTGAGCACCGACTGGGTGTGCTCGGCGTCCCGGTAGGTGGGGTGCCTGCGGACCTTCTCCATGAACGACTCCACCAGGTCGACGGCGATGCGGTCGGCGCGGTCGTCGTTGTTGCCGTACGCCGGGAAGTCTCCTTCGGTGCGGAAGTCGACGGCGAGCCCGGTGGCGTCCCGGAACACCTTCACGCGCGCGTACTTGACGGCGGACAGGCTGTCCGCGGCCACCGACAGACCGGCGATGCCGCACGCCATGAAGCGGTGCACCGGATGGTCGTGCAGGGCCATCTCCAGGCGCTCGTAGGCGTACTTGTCGTGCATGTAGTGGATGACGTTCAGCGCGTCGACGTACGTGGCGGCCAGCCAGTCCAGGACGCGGCCGTACGCGGCCACCAGCTCCTCGTAGTCGAGGTGGTCACCGGTCAGGGGCGGCATCTCGGGTGCGACCTGGTCGCCGGTCATCTCGTCCCGGCCGCCGTTGACGGCGTACAGCAGTGCCTTGGCGAGGTTGACCCGCGCCCCGAAGAACTGCATCTGCCGGCCCACCGCCATCGCCGAGACACAGCAGGCGATCGCGGTGTCGTCACCGGTCCGCGGGCACAGCAGGTCGTCCGACTCGTACTGGACGGCGCTGGTGTCGATCGAGACCTGGGCGCAGTACTCCTTGAACCCCGCCGGCAGCCGGGGCGACCACAGCACGGTCAGGTTGGGTTCCGGCGCGGGGCCGAGGTTGTAGAGGGTCTGCAGGAACCGGAAGGAGGTCCGGGTGACCAGGGTGCGTCCGTCGGCCCCCATCCCGCCGATGGACTCCGTCACCCAGGTCGGGTCGCCGGAGAACAGGGCGTCGTACTCGGGGGTGCGCAGGAACCGCACGATCCGCAGCTTGATCACGAAGTCGTCGATCAGCTCCTGGGCGCGGCTCTCGTCGATCAGCCCGTTCTCCAGGTCCCGCTGGAGGTACACGTCCAGGAAGGTGGAGGTGCGGCCGAGCGACATCGCGGCGCCGTTCTGCTCCTTCACCGCCGCGAGGTAGCCGAGGTAGAGCCACTGCACGGCCTCGTGGGCGGTGGCCGCGGGGCGGGAGACGTCGCAGCCGTACGTGCCGGCCATGCGGGTCAGTTCACCCAACGCCCTGATCTGCTCGGCGAGTTCCTCCCGGTCGCGGATGACGTCGGCGCTGGAGGGGAGGGCGTCCAGCGCGGCGCGCTCGGCCTTCTTGGCCTCGATCAGCCGGTCCGTGCCGTACAGCGCCACGCGCCGGTAGTCGCCGATGATCCGGCCGCGGCCGTAGGCGTCCGGCAGCCCGGTGATGATGCCGGCCTTGCGTGCCGCGCGCATCTCGGGCGTGTAGGCGTCGAAGACTCCGGCGTTGTGGGTCTTGCGGTAGGTGCCGAAGACCTCCGTCACGAACGGGGAGGGCTCGTAGCCGTACGCCTTGAGACCGTTCTCGACCATCCGCAGCCCGCCGTTCGGCATGATCGCGCGCTTGAGCGGGGCGTCGGTCTGGAGTCCGACGATCAGTTCGCGGTCGCGGTCGATGTAGCCGGGCGCGTGCGAGGTGATCGTCGAGGGGGTGGCGGTGTCGACGTCGAGCACACCGCGGCGGCGCTCCTCCGGGAACAGCGAGCTGACCTTCTCCCACACCGCGCGGGTGCGGTCCGTCGGCCCGGTGAGGAAGGACGCGTCGCCCTCGTACGGGGTGTAGTTGTCCTGGATGAAAGCGCGTACGTCGACGCGCTCACGCCACCCGCCTCCGGCGAACTGCCGCCAGGCGTCGGCGGTGCGGGGGCCGACTGTCACCGTCGCGGTCATCACAGGTCCTCTCGTCGGGTCTGTCCGTTCACTGCCGATCCTCGTCCTGTCCGCGTCAGGGCAGCAGTGCCGGACAGGGCACCGCGGCGGACCGTGAGGTCCCGGCCGAGCGGGACGTTCGGCCCTCCCGCCGGGCGGGGTGCGTCGTGGGAGACAGCCGGTCTCCGTCGGGGGACGGCGTCAAGCCGTCGACCGGCTCGCTCACTCGTGCGGGACCACGGCCACGGGGCAGGCGGCGTGATGCAGGACCGCGTGGACGACCGGACCGGTGTGGGCGCCCATGCGTCGGCCGGCCCCTCGGCGGCCCACCACCAGCAGGGAGGCGTCGCGTGCCGCGTGCACCAGCGCGACCGTCGCCCGCCCCTCGATGACCGACTCGGTCACCGGGACGGTGGGGTACTTCTCCCGCCAGGCACCGAGCACCGCGGTCAGCGCGCGCTCCGCGTCCGCCCGGGCCTGCGCCGTGGACACCACCGGCGGGCCCGGCAAGGGGTCCGGGGAACCCGGAGGAGCGACGAACAGCGAGGCGTCGGACACGCCCCGGCCCGGCGTGCGGAAGGCATGGACGACCCGCAGACCGGTGTCGCGCCGCCGCGCCGCGTCGAACGCGAAGTCGATGAGCTCGTCGCAGGGGTGACCGTTGTGCAGCCCGAGGACGACCTCGCGGTAGGGCGTCCGCGGGATCTCCTCCGGAGCGACCCCGTCGGCGGCGGGAAGATGGTCCTCGGCCGCACCGCGCCCGGCCCGGACCAGCACCACCGGTCGCGTGGAGCGGGCCACCACACGCTGGGACACCGATCCCGTCACGAACCCGGCGAAGGACCCGAGGCCGAGCGAGCCGAGGACCAGCATGTCGCAGTCCGCGGCCACCAGCACGGTGACCGTCGCGTCGCACACCAGTCGCTCGGTGACCTTCAGGTCCGGGTGGGCCGACCGCACACTGTGCACGGCCTCCCGCAGGATCTCCTCGGCCCAGTCGTGCTCGGTGCGGCCGAACGGGACGTCGGGCGCGGGCCGGGGGTGGCGGTACCAGGCGTGCAGCATGGTGAGGCCGCTGCCCCGCCGCTGTGCCTCGTGGGCCGCCCAGTGCGCGGCGGCGAGGCTCGCGGACGTACCGTCGAGCCCTACGGCGATGTCGTGCGGCATGACGTGTCCTCTCCCGAGCCGGTGACTCCCCCCTGTCCGTGAGCTTCCACCCCGGGCACCCGACGCCCAAGGGCCGTTCGGCCCCGGTTCGGCCCTCCTCGGGTCCCGTGCCCGGGGCCGGCGGGCCTCGGCTTCCGTGAGGTCCTCCCGGGCCGGTGCGGACACAGGGCCGGTCGGCCTCCCCCGCAGGGACCGCCGGCACCTCCCGTACGGCGCCGGCGGCGTCCGACGCTGAAGGGACCAAGCCCCCGGCTGAGGAGCGCCCGTCATGGTCCGTTACGTGTACGACTTCACCCAAGGTGGCCGGGACATGGCCGACCTGCTCGGCGGCAAGGGAGCGAACCTCGCCGAGATGACCCGGCTGGGCCTCCCCGTGCCCCCGGGGTTCACCATCACCACGCAGGCGTGCCGGGCCTACCTGGACACCGGCGGTGAGCCCGCGGGCCTGTGGCGGGAGATCTCCGTGCACCTGACCGCCGTCGAGACCGCCGCGGGGCGGCTGCTGGGGCAGCCGGACGACCCGCTGCTGCTGTCCGTCCGCTCCGGGGCCCGCTTCTCCATGCCGGGCATGATGGAGACGATCCTCGACATCGGCCTGAACGACGAGTCCGTCCTCGGCCTGGCCAAGGTCTCCGGCAACGAACGTTTCGCCTGGGACTCCTACCGCCGTCTCCTGCAGATGTTCGGCAGCACCGTCATGGGCGTCGACTCCGCGCACTTCGAGCGGGCCCTCACGGACCTCAAGGAGGCACGCGGGGTCCCCGACGACGTACATCTGACGGCCGACGACCTCACCGGACTGGTCGAGACGTTCAAGGACCTGATCCACCGGGAGACCGGCGAGTACTTCCCGCAGGCCCCGGCCGACCAGCTGCGCCGCGCGGTGCTGGCCGTGTTCGAGTCCTGGAACGGTGAACGCGCCCGCCTGTACCGGCGGCGTGAGCACATCGCGGACGATCTGGGCACGGCCGTCAACGTGCAGCGCATGGTGTTCGGCAACCTCGGATCCGACTCCGGCAGCGGGGTCGCCTTCACCCGCGACCCGGCCACCGGGCGGCCCGGCCTGTACGGCGACTACCTGCCCGACGCACAGGGCGAGGACGTCGTGGCCGGCATCCGCAACACGGTGCCGCTCACCGAACTGGAGCGCCTGGACCCGCACTCCCACGCCCAGCTGCGCGCCCACATGGAGAGCCTGGAACGGCACTACCGCGACCTGTGCGACATCGAGTTCACCATCGAACGCGGCACGCTGTGGATGCTGCAGACCCGGGTCGGCAAGCGCACCGCCGAGGCCGCCTTCGCCATCGCCGCCGAACTCGGGGACGAAGGGCTCATCACCGCGGACGAGGTCCTCGCACGGGTGGGCGGGGAACAGCTGGCCCGGCTGATGTTCCCCCGGTTCGACACCTCGCAGACCGGTGAACCCCTCGCCCACGGCCTTCCCGCCTCGCCCGGCGCGGCGGTCGGTGCGGTCGTCTTCGACTCCGCCGAGGCCGTGCGGCGCGCGGCGGCAGGGGAAAAGGTGGTCCTGGTCCGCCAGGAGACCACCCCCGACGACCTGCCCGGCATGATCGCCGCCCAGGCCGTCCTCACCAGCCGCGGCGGCAAGACCAGTCACGCGGCCGTCGTCGCCCGGGGCATGGGCAAGGTCTGCGTGTGCGGCGCCGAGGAACTCTCCGTCGACATCGAGGACCGTCACTTCACCGCCCCGGACGGCACCGTCCACGAGGAGGGCACCATCGTCTCCGTGGACGGTTCCGCCGGCTGCGTGTACGCCGGATCGGTGCCGCTGACCGACTCGGCGGTCATCCGTTACCTGGAGAGCGGCGCCACGGGCGAGGACACCTCGGGCGTGGTCGACGCGGTCGCCCGCGTCCTGGCACGGGCCGACGGCGTCCGGCGCCTGGAGGTGCGTGCCAACGCCGACACCCCCGAGGACGCCGCCCGGGCCCGCCGGTTCGGCGCGCAGGGCGTCGGGCTGTGCCGCACCGAGCACATGTTCCTCGGCGAGCGCCGCAAGCTGGTCGAGGCGATGATCCTGGCCCGCGACGAGAGCGAACGCGAGGACGCCCTCAGCGCGCTGCTGCCGCTGCAACGCCGGGACTTCACCGGCATCCTGGAGGCGATGGACGGGCTGCCGGTCACGATCCGGCTCATCGACCCGCCCCTGCACGAGTTCCTGCCCGACCGCACCGACCTCGCCGTGCGCATCGCCACCGCCGAGGCCCAGGGCGCCCTGCCCGATCCCCGTGACACCGAACTCCTCGCCGCGGTCAACCGCATGCACGAGGAGAACCCGATGCTCGGCCTCCGCGGCGTCCGTCTCGGCCTCGTCGTGCCGGGCCTGGTCGCCATGCAGGTACGGGCGATCGCCGAAGCCGTCGTGGAGCGCACCAGGGCCGGCGGTTCCCCGCGGGCGGAGATCATGGTGCCGCTGGTCGGCGCCGTCGAGGAACTGCGCATCGAACGCGAGGAAGTGGAACGGGTCCTGACCGAGGTCGCCGAGGAGTCCGGTGTCGCCGTGCACTGCCCCGTCGGCACCATGATCGAACTGCCCAGGGCGGCCCTGACGGCCGGGCGGATCGCGCAGGAGGCGGAGTTCTTCTCCTTCGGCACCAACGACCTCACCCAGACCACCTGGGGCTTCTCCCGCGACGACGTCGAGGCGGCCTTCTTCTCCGCGTATCTCGACAAGGGCATCTTCAGCGCCTCGCCGTTCGAGACCCTCGACCGCGACGGAGTGGGACGCCTGGTGCGGATCGCGGTCGACGAGGGCCGTGCCGCGCGGCCCGACCTGAAGATCGGCGTCTGCGGCGAGCACGGCGGCGACCCCGACTCCGTGCACTTCTTCCACGCGGCCGGGCTGGACTACGTCTCCTGCTCCCCGTTCCGCGTGCCGGTCGCCCGGCTGGAGGCGGGACGGGCCGCGCTGGAGTCGACCGAGGGCAGCGACAGCAGGTGACCGAGGTGACGGGGGGACGACGGGGGGTGTCGCTCCGCCCCGGTCGCCCGGCGCCGCATTCCGGGCCGACGGGTACCTCGACGTCGTACGCGCGCGTGGAGGCGGCCGGCCGGGAGCCCGCCTGCCGCCTCCACGGACCTCCGCGCGAGGACACACGGCACCCCGTGGCACCGAGCAGCTCGGACCCGCGGAACGACGGCCGTACCGCCCCCGTGGCGTGGCGGCCCCGAACAGCACGGACACCGTGGCGCCCGGTGGGGAGCGGACCCGGTACGGATCAGCTCCCCACCGGCCCGGCACCGCGGCAGCCCAGGAGTGACCCGCCATGACAACCCACACCGTCGGTCAGGTGATGACCAGCGACGTCGTCCAGGCACGGCGTACGACGTCCTTCAAGGACCTCGTCCGGCTGCTCGACCATCACCACATCAGCGGTCTGCCCGTGGTCGACGACGACGACAAGGTCATCGGCGTCATCTCCGGCACCGACCTGGTCCGCGCGCAGGCGCACCGGTCGGCGAGGGACCCCGACGGCGCCGTCACCGCGCACGACCTGATGACGAGCCCGGCCATCACCGTGCACCCGGAGCAGACCGTGCCGGAGGCGGCCCGGTTGATGGAACGCCGCGGTGTCGAACGCCTCCCCGTGATCGACGAGGAGGACCGGCTCATCGGCATCGCGACCCGCCGGGACCTGCTGCGGGTCTTCCTGCGGACGGACGGCGACATCCGGCAGCAGGTGACCGAGGAGGTCCTCGTCGGCCGGCTGGGCCTGCGGCCCGGGGCCGTCGACGCCCGTGTCCGCGACGGCGTGGTCACCCTCGACGGCCGCGTCCCCCTGCGCAGCCAGATACCGGAGGCCGTGCACACGGTGTGGCGGCTGGAGGGCGTCGTCGGGGTGGTGAACGCCCTGGCCTTCGACGTCGACGACTGCGGCCCGCCGGCTTCGGCCGGCACGGACCCCTCTCGCTCAGGGGCGCGGTGAGCCTTCGCCGACGACCGTGTGCCGCCGGGTCGGGCCGGCACGGCGCCCGAGCGCTCGGGGTGCGGTGAGCCGACACCGACCATCACACGCCGGCGGGTCCGGTCGGCACCGGCCGTCCGCCTTCCGGGAACGCGACGAGCCGAGTCCCACCGCGCCTTACCACCGGATCCATCCGTTACGGGCCCCTCGACCCGCCCGGCAAAGCGTGAGCGACGGCCGGGCCGAGGGGCCCCGTGCCGTCAGGGCCGGACGGTCCCGGGAGGGGTCCTTCGGCGACTGCGACGGGCCGTGGGCGCAGGTGAGAGTTGATCCAGGAAGCGGCCGCCGCCAGAGCGCCGCTCCCCCTTCGCCGCCGGACCCGCACGGCGGCCCCTGACATCGGAGGCAGACCACCATGACCCGAAACGACGCGCGGAGCGAGGCCACGGCCGGCGACAAGGTCCCCTCGGACACCGCGGTCGCCGTGGACCGTCTGGTCACGGCCGGTCTGAAGGCGCTCGCCGACTACGAGTCGCTGACCCAGGAGCAGATCGACCACATCGTCAAGAAGGCCTCGGTCGCCGCCCTGGACCAGCACACCGCGCTGGCCCGCCTGGCCGTCGACGAGACCGGACGCGGTGTCTTCGAGGACAAGGCCGCCAAGAACATGTTCGCGTGCGAGCACGTCACGCACAGCATGGGCCGCATGAAGACCGTCGGGGTCATAGGCCGTGACGACATCGAGGACATGGTCGAGATCGCCGAGCCCGTGGGGGTGGTCGCCGCGGTCACCCCGGTCACCAACCCGACCTCCACCACGCTGTTCAAGGCACTGATGGCCCTGAAGACCCGCAACCCGGTGGTGTTCGCCTTCCACCCCTCCGCCCAGCGCTGCAGCGCCGAGGCCGCCCGTATCGTGCGGGACGCGGCCGTCGCCGCCGGCGCACCGGAACACTGCGTGCAGTGGATCGAGAAGCCGTCCGTCGAGGCGACCGGCCTGCTGATGCGCCACCCCGGCGTCTCGCTGATCCTCGCCACCGGCGGCAACGCCATGGTCAAGGCCGCCTACTCGGCCGGCAAGCCCGCCCTGGGCGTCGGCGCGGGCAACGTCCCCGCCTACGTGCACCACACCGCGAAACTGCGCCGGGCCGTCAACGACCTGGTCCTGTCGAAGTCCTTCGACAACGGCATGATCTGCGCCTCCGAGCAGGCGGTCATCCTGGACACCGGCATCTACGACGCGGCCCTGCAGGAGTTCCGCACGCTGCACGCCCACCTCGCCGACGCCGAGGAGAAGGCGAAGCTGGAGGCGTTCCTCTTCCCCGTGTCCGGCGGCTCGGGCGCGGGCTGCGAACCGAAGGTCAACGCGGCGGCCGTCGGCCAGAGCCCGGCATGGATCGCCGAGCAGGCCGGGTTCACCGTGCCGGAGAACACCTCGATCATCCTCGTCGAGGCCGAACGAGTGGGCCCGGACGAGCCGTTGACCCGCGAGAAGCTGTGCCCCGTGCTGGCCGTGCTCCGCGCCCGGGACGAGCGCCACGGTTTCGACCTGGCCGCCGACATGGTCGCCTTCCACGGGCAGGGCCACAGCGCCGTCATCCACACCGGGGACACCGCGCTGGCCGAGGCGTACGGCATGCGCATGAAGACCGTTCGCGTCATCGTCAACGCCCCTTCCTCGCAGGGCGCGATCGGCGGCATCTACAACGGTCTGCTGCCCTCGCTGACGCTCGGCTGCGGCTCCTGGGGCAGCACCTCGGTGTCGAACAACGTCTCCGCCGCCCAGCTGCTGAACGTCAAGCGGGTCTCGACCCGGCGCAACAACCTCCAGTGGTTCAAGGTCCCGCCGAAGATCTACTTCGAACCGCAGGCCATCCGCTACCTGACCTCCATGCCCGACGTGCACCGCGTCACCGTCGTCACCGACGCCACCATGACCCGGCTCGGCTTCGTCGACCGCGTCAGCCGGGTCCTGCAGAACCGCCCCGAGCCGGTCACCCTCCAGATCATCGACAACGTCGAACCCGAGCCGAGCATCGACTCGGTGCGGCACGGAGCCCGTCTGATGGGCGACTTCCGCCCTGACACGATCATCGCGCTCGGCGGCGGCTCCCCCATGGACGCGGCCAAGGTGATGTGGCTGCTGTACGAGCAGCACGCCGCCGGCAACGAGATCGACTTCACGGACATGCGGCAGAAGTTCTCCGACATCCGCAAGCGCGCCTTCCGCTTCCCGACCCTCGGCAAGCTCGCCCGCCTGGTGTGCGTGCCCACCACCTCCGGCACCGGCGCGGAAGTCACCCCGTTCGCTGTCATCTCCGACCCCGCCACGGGCAAGAAGTACCCGCTGGCCGACTACGCCCTCACCCCCAGCGTCGCCATCGTCGACCCGCTGCTCACCGCCGCCCTGCCGGCCACGCTCGCCGCCGACAGCGGCTTCGACGCCCTCACCCACGCCATCGAGGCGTACGTCTCCGTGTACGCCAACGACTTCACCGACGGCCTCGCCCTGCACGCCATCCGCCTCGTCTTCGGCCACCTGGAGGCGGCGGTGACCGACCGCGCCGGGTCGCCCGAGGCACGGGAGAAGATGCACAACGCCGGGACCATCGCCGGCATGGCCTTCGGCAACGCCTTCCTCGGCATCGTCCACGCCATGTCCCACACGCTCGGCGCCACCTTCCACGTCGCGCACGGACGCACCAACGCGGTCCTGCTGCCGCACGTCATCCGCTACAACGGCACCGTCCCCACCAAGCTGACCGGCTGGCCCAAGTACGAGAGTTACCGCGCCCCCGAACGCTTCCAGGACATCGCCCGCACCCTCGGCCTGCCCGCCGCGACCCCGGCCGAAGGCGTGGAATCGCTCGCCCGGGCCGTGGAGCGCCTGCGGGACGCCGTCGGCATCGAAGCGACGTTCCAGGCGCTGGGCATCGACGAGCAGACGTACCTGAACGCCCTCCCCCAGCAGGCCCTGAACGCCTACGAGGACCAGTGCGCGCCCGCGAACCCGCGGATGCCGATGCTGGACGACATGCAGGGCATCATGCGCAGCGCGTATTACGGGTGACGGAAGAAGACCCTGACGGGGCGGAGCCGACGACGACAACGCGTCGGCTCCGCCCCTGCGGTACGGCGGCGACGCCGGGCCGGCCCGGGCATGGACGCGACGTGTCGGACGTTCGGACGTGATGAACCGGTGCGCTCGTCGCGGGAGTTGTCGGGGCGACAGAAGACGACCGGGTGGCGCCTGTTGCGGCGCCACCCGGTCGTCCTGTGTTCCTGTGCCGTGCCCCGGCCCCGGTCAGTCGTGCGGGACGACCGCCACCGGGGAGGTGGCGTGGTGCAGCAGTGCCTGGGTCACCGGTCCGATGTGCGTGCCGACCGCCGACCGCCGGATCCTCCGGCCCACGACCACCAGGGCCGCGTCGTGGGAGGCCTCGATGAGATGGGGGCCCGCGCCGCCGACCGTGGTCTGGGTGATCACCTCCACCGCGGGGAACTTCTCCTGCCACGGCTGCAGCACCTCGGCGAGTTCGCGGCGGACGCGCCCGTTCATGTCGTCGTCCAGTTCGGGCATGAGGTCGCCGCCGTAGTAGTAGGGCGGCACCGTCCAGCCGTGGACGACACGCAGACGTGCCCCGCGCCGGGCGGCCGCGTCGAACGCGAAGTCGATCACCGCGTCGTCGGGCTTGTCCAGGTCGAGGCCGAGAACGACATCGCGCACCACGGTTCCGGCGGGGCGGGCGCCGGCCCGCTCCTCCTCGCCGGGTTCACGGGACCGTACGAGCACCACCGGCCGCTCGCTCCCGGCCAGGACGGCGAGGGAGACCGAGCCGAGCAGGAATCCGGTGACCCTGCTCAGGCCACGGGACCCCAGGACCAGCAGTTCGGCGTCCTCCGCGGCCCTCAGCAGGGCCTGGACGGGCAGTCCCGGGATGTCTTCGGCGTCGATCCGCAGACCCGGATACCGGTCCGCGAGACGGGTCCGCGCTTCGTCCAGGAGGCGCTGCGCGGCGGCGAGCTGCACATCCCGCGGCGGCACCGGCATGCCCAGTCCGCCCGCCGGAACGTAGACGGGAGCCTGCCACTCGGAGGCGTTCACCAACCGCAGGGGAAGGTCACGCAGGAGTGCTTCACGGGCGGCCCAGTCGGCGGCGGCGAGGCTCTCCGGCGAGCCGTCCAGTCCGACGGTGAGAGTGCGGGTCATCGATGACCTCCTTCAAGGTGCTTCGAGTCTCCGCTCCGTGCCGCCCGGTCGACAGGGACCACTGGTCCCGGCCCGGCGGCCGACGGTCCCGTTGCGGGCGCCGCGCTCCGCGGCTCCCCTCCGGCGGAGTACGTGCGGTGTCGGGTGCCGCTGTGTACCCATAACCTCCAAGGGAGCAGCAGGACGACGCGAGAGGTTGCCACCGGTGGCTCTGAACAACGCACAAGAGACAGTCGCTGACTCGACCGCCGACATCTTCACGTCGCCGATCAGCGAGAACCCCCTCCCGAAGCGGGTCATGCCGGACGGACCGGCGCCCCCGAACGTCGTGTTCCAGCTGCTGCGCGGCGAACTGCTTCTCGACGGCAACGCGGCCCAGAACCTCGCGACGTTCTGCACCACCTGGACCGAGGACGAGGTCCGGCGCCTGATGGATCTGTGTCTCGACAAGAACATCGTCGACAAGGACGAGTACCCGCAGACCGCGGAGATCGAGTCACGGTGCGTCAACATCCTCGCCGGCCTGTGGCACGCGCCGAGCGGCGCCGAGGGCACCGACCCCGCCGTGGGATGCTCCACCACCGGTTCCAGTGAGGCCGCCATGCTGTGCGGACTCGCGCTGAAGTGGCGCTGGCGCGACCGCCGACGGGCCGCCGGGCAGTCGACCGACCGGCCCAACCTCGTGTGCGGGCCGGTCCAGGTGTGCTGGGAGAAGTTCGCCCGCTACTTCGACGTGGAGCTGCGCCAGGTGCCGGTGGAGCCCGGCGCGACCGGCCTGCAGGCCCATCAGCTGCGGGAGTACGTCGACGAGAACACCATCGGGGTCGTGGCGATCCTCGGGGTGACCTACACCTGCACCTACGAGCCCGTCGCGGAGATCGCGGCCGAACTCGACCGTATCCAGGCCGAGACCGGTCTCGACGTCCCCCTGCACATCGACGCGGCGTCCGGCGGGTTCATCGCCCCCTTCCTCCACCCCGACCTGGAGTGGGACTTCCGGCTGCCCCGGGTCGCCTCCATCAATGCCTCCGGGCACAAGTACGGCATGGCCCCCCTCGGTGTGGGCTGGGCCCTGTGGCGTGACAGGGCGTCGCTGCCGGAGGACCTGATCTTCCACGTCGACTACCTCGGCGGCGACATGCCCACGCTCGCCCTGAACTTCTCCCGCCCCGGCGGGCAGGTCGTCGCCCAGTACTTCATGTTCCTGCGCCTGGGCCACGAGGGGTACCGACGGGTCTACCAGGCCTGCGCCGAGACGGCCCAGCACCTCGGCCGCCAGGTCGCCGACATGGGCCCCTTCACCCTCCTCTACGACGGTGTCGGAGCCCTGCCGGCCGTGTCCTGGACGCTGACCGACCCGGCCTCGGTGAGCTGGAGTCTGTACGACCTCTCCGACCAGCTCCGCATGCGCGGCTGGCAGGTCCCGTCGTATCCGCTGCCGCCCGACCGGCAGGAGACGGTCATCCAGCGGGTACTCGTGCGGCACGGGGTCGACCGCGACCAGATCGAACTCCTCGCCGAGGACATGCGCCGGGCGATCGAGCGCCTCGACAGGGGACACCCGCACGACGAAGACCGCATCGGCTTCCACCACTGAGTTCCGGCTGCCGGAGGCGCCGGGTTCAGTGGAGGATCTTCTCCTTGGCCTGCTGGAATTCCGCGTCGGTTATGTCGCCCCGGGCGCGTACCTCGGAGAGCTTGGCGAGCTGCTCGGCCTCGTTCCCGGGCGTGCCGCGGGCGGTCTCGCGAATGTAGTCGTCGAACGCCTGCTGCTGGGCCCGCGCCTGCCGCTCCGCGCGCTTTCCCATGCCCTTGCCGCGCGCCAGGACGTAGACGAACACGCCGAGGAAGGGAAGCACGACCACGAAGACCAGCCATCCGGTCTTGCCCCACCCACCGAGCGTGTCGTCGCGGAAGATGTCGCCGATGATGCGGAAGAGCAGGACGAGCCACAGGATCCACAGGAAGATCCACATGACCGTCCAGAACGCTCCGAGGAGCGGGTAGTCGTAGGCCAGATTCATGTCACAGCTCCTTCTTCCTCGCCTCCGTCGGGCAGCAGGGCGAGCCCGAAGGCCTGGCCGATACCGCGCGCGGCGCTCACCACGCGGGCGCTGCCGACGACGGGGGCGATGGCCACGAGGGTGCCCCGGATCCGTTCCGGGTCCACACCGGCCTCGTCGGCCGCGCCGATGTTGAGCAGGTACGAGGCGGGGGCGGCCCCCATGGCCACCAGCGCCGCGATGCGGGTCAGCAGATACGTCTCGGGGTCCAGTCCGGATCGTTCGAACGCGTTCATCGTCATCTGGACGAGAGTGTCGAACACGGGGGCCTCTGCCTCGCCGGGGGTGCCGACGTCCTGCGCCCCGGACGTTGTCTCCGCCATCTCCGGCTCCTTTCCTGGGGTTTCGGGTTCCGGTGGTGTGTCAGTCGGTCATGAACCAGCCGCGTACCTGGGCCTCGTGGTCGACGTAGCGTTCGCCCGAGACATCGACGACGACCTTGTCGATCGTGCCGCCGGTGAACGGGAACGGACCGTCGTAGTCGGAGGTGACCGGTGAGGCGTCGTCACGGCCCACGCAGATGCCGTCGCCGACGACGCAGAAGAAGCCGGGCTGAGTGACGATGTGGTCGCTGCCGACCTCCTCGTCGTCCAGGTAGAGGATGAGCGTCCCCTCGGTGCCGGGCATGGCGGGGTCGGCGCTGCGGCCGCTCGCCGCGAATTCCGCGGTGAGCACGTGCTTGCCGGGCGGGATGTCCTGGTCGGCGTCCACGACCTGCAAGCGGGAGCCGACCCAGTTGTACGCGTAGTGCAGGCGGTGGTCCTTGACGTAGAAGCTGTGGCCGCCCGCCACTCCTCCGTGGGCGTACAGCACGCCTTCGGCGTCGGCCGAGTCGACGTCGACCCCGGCGGCGATCACGTACGAGCGGCCACTGGTCATGACACCGGACTGCTCGGGCACCGCCGCGCAGTCGGGGTAGTACACATACCGCTCGCGTTCGAACGTTCCGTGCGGGCGATCGGCCAGGGCTTGTTCCAAGGCGGTGCGGTCGTCCAGCGGCAGCCCGTTGTAGATGCCTGCGTAGTAATACCAGAGGCTCTTGAGGGTCTCCAGCCTGGCCGGCTCCTGCGCCGCCAGGTCCTTCGACTGCGCGCGGTCGGCGGTCAGGTCGTAGAGCTCCCACACATCGTGGGCGAAGTCGCCCCAGCCACTCAGCGGCGGGTGCACCGTGCAGACCAACCAGCCCTCGTGATAGAGGGATCGCTGCCCGAGCATGGCGTAGAACTGCGTCTGACGGCCGGGCGCGGCGGGATCGGTGAGGGATGCCCTGAAGCTCTCGCCCTCAAGGGGGCTTTGGGGGTGGCCGTTGATCACCTCCGGGGGCTCGATGCCGAGCAGGTCGTAGAGGGTGGGCACGACATCGACCGCGTGGACGTACTGCTCGCGCACCTCCCCCCTGGCGTCGATGCCCGCGGGCCAGGCGACCAGACACATGTCGGCCACGCCGCCCTCGTAGCCGGCCCAGCGCTTCCAGTACGGGAACGGTGTGTCGAACGCCCAGGCCCAGCCGGTGTTGTAGTGGTTGTAGGACTTCGGGCCGCCGAGTTCGTCGATGTGTTCCAGGGACAGGGCGGCCGGGCTGGGCAGGCCGTTGAAGAAGCGCCACTCGTTGAACGTCCCGTCGGGGCCGCCCTCGCCGCTGGCCCCGTTGTCGGAGACGGCCACGATGATGGTGTTGTCGAGCTCACCGGAGGCTTCCAGGAAGTCGAGGACCCGGCCGAGCTGGTCGTCGCTGTAGGAGACGTAACCGGCGAAGACTTCGGCCATCCGGGTGAACAGCCGCCGCTCCACGTCACTCAGGTCCTTCCAGGGCCGCACGGTGTCCATGAGCGGCCAGGGCTGTCCGTCCGGGCCGGTGACCGCGGGCTCGCCGTGCGGGTTGATCGCGGAGAGTTCGGTGTTCTCGGGCAGCAGTCCCATGTCCTTCTGCCGGCGCAGGATGCCCGGGCGGATCGCCTCGTACCCCTCGTCGAAGACGCCCCGGTAGCGGTCGGCCCACTCCTTGAAGACGTGGTGCGGCGCATGGGCGGCGTCGAGGGAGAGGTACATGAAGAAGGGCTTGTCCGGGTCGACGACCTTCGCGTCCCGGATGAACCCGATCGCCTTGTCGGAGAAGTCCTTGGCGATGTGGTAGCCCTCTTCGGGCGTGGCCGGCGGGCCGACCTGGTGGTTGTCGTGGATGAGGTCCGGGTACCAGCAGCTGGACTCGCCGCCGAGGAAGCCGTAGAACCGCTCGAAACCGCGCCCCAGTGGCCAACGCCCTTTGTAGGCGGCCATGTTGGATTCCTCACCGGGAGTGAGGTGCCACTTGCCGACGCAGTACGTGTTGTAGCCGCGTTCGCTCAGGACCTCGGAGATGAAACCGTTCTCGAACGGGATGCGCGTGGAGATCCCGGGGAATCCGGAACTGAACTCGGCGATGGTGGCCATGCCGTTCGAGGTCGCGTTCCGGCCCGTCAGCAGCGAGGCCCTGGTGGGGGAACACAGTGCCGTGGTGTGGAAGTTCGAGTAGCGCAGCCCCATGTCGGCGATCCGTGACATCGTCGGTGTCCGAACGGGACCTCCGAAGCAGTCCATCGTCCCGTAGCCGACGTCGTCCCATGCGATCACCAGCACGTTCGGGGCGTTGTCGGGTGCCTTCGGCGCGAGGAAGGGTGTCCAGTCCGGCCGGGAGTCGCGGACGTCGAGGGCGATCTTCCCTCGGAAGGGCTTGGCCATGACGGTTCTCCTCGTGCCCCGAGTCCTGACAGGCTGCCGTGCCTTCCACTCTTGTCACGGAAGACTCCTTGTGCCTCACCCCTCGCGGGTGACGCTTCCGGCCCGGCGTCATCGTGCGCTCAGGCCCCGCCTCGGGGCTGTCTCGGGAACGGGAGCCGCCTCGTGCAGCTCCCTGCCCGTGGCCGCGGTCCTGTCGTGCCAGCGGCCGTAGCGGTCGGCGAGAGGGACGGCGGAGACGCCGTGCAGGAGGACGCTGAGGCCCACGGTGGCGGCGACCACCCTGCCGAGCAGCCCCACACCGTGGACGTGCTCCTCCAGAACGAGCAGGCCCAGCACCACGGACGCCAGGCCCCGGGGCCCGAACCATCCGATGTAGGCGACCGTGGGCGGCCGCAGTCCGCTCCCCGCGAGCGCGAGGGCCACCGGCAGCATCCGCACGACCGTCAGACTGAGCAGCGCATAGCCGACGACGCGCCAGCTCAGATCCTCCAGCGTGGGGCCGAGCAGCACCGCGCCGAAGACCAGCAGGCTGAGCGAGGCCAGGAGACCCCCGAGGGTCTCGCTGAAGCCGCCGATGCTGCCGGGGCCCTCCAGCGGGGATGGGGACCGCCTGCCGACGGGGAAGCGGCGCAGGGCGAATCCGAAGAAGTATCCGGCGACCCAGGCCGCGATGAAACCGCTGCCGTCCACGACCACGCCCAGCGTGTAGGAGCCCGCGGCGACGGCCGGGACGAACAGCTGCGCCCACTCCCCCGAGACCCATCCGCGGGCCTGTGCCGCCGCCAGCAGCCATCCGCCGCCCCCGCCGACGAGCAGTCCCAGCACCGCGCTCAGCACGAGCGCGCGCCAGAACACCCCGGCCGTGCCCTCCTGCGCGGCGGAGGTACCCGGAATGCCGGCGAGGAAGAGGACGAAGAACGGCAGCACCATGCCGTCGTTCAGACCGCTCTCCACATTGAGTCCCTGCCGAACGAGCGCCGGGACCCGCGGGCTGGTCATGGCCGTCTTGCCGAGGGCCGCGTCCGTCGGGGCGAGGACGGCGCCCAGCAGGGCCAGTTCCCAGACACTCAGTCCGGGCAGCAGCAGCCATGCGAGCAGCCAGCCCGCCCCGATGCTCAGCGGCAGACCGATGCCGAGCAGACGGCCCGGAAGGAAGCCTCCCGATCGCAGATCGTTTGGACGCACCGCCATGGCGTCGGTGAAGAGCACCAGTGTCAGGGCGGCCTCCATCAGGGTGAGAATCTGTCCGGCTTCGGGCTCGGGAGCGATCACGCCGAGTACGGCGGGCCCCAGCAGCACCCCGCAGCCGACGAACACGATCGCCGACGACACAGGCGTCGACGCCAGTCGGCGGGAGCCCAGCGCGTACGCGGCGGTGACCCCCGCCACCGCTACCCCTGTCCAGGCTTCACCGCTCATCGACCGGCCCTTTCGCGCTAGGTGTATTGCCCCGTGAGGTTGGGGACGCGGCTGGCGGGTGGTTGGCTCTTGAGCGCGGTGTGTCCGCGGTGGTGATTGTAGGTGTGCAGCCAGTCGGGGAACGCTGCGCGTCGTTCCTGCTCTGACCGATAGGGCTTTGCGTAGGCCCATTCGTCGAGCAGGGTGCGGTTGAAG
>NZ_RSAJ01000919.1 GCF_003933965.1 Streptomyces sp. RP5T | reverse complement strand
CCGTGGGCGACGCGCCACACGACCGCCTCGTGGCGGCCGTGGCGCAGCATGTAGGCCAACCCCGCCGTCCAGGCGAGGACCACCAGGACGAGCAGGGTGACACCAAGCAACTGGTAGACGGAGACGTGCTCAGGCATGCTCCCCAGTAGACACCACGGTCCGGGACTTTGGCCCCGGACCGTGACGTATCTCGCAGGTGCCGTGAACACCTCACGGCCGCCCCAAAGGGGGCAGATGCTATGCGGCGACCGGCTGCTTGGCCTCCGCCTGGGCGGCGGGCGCCGCGGTGGGCGCCGTCCCCGCGACCGGCTTGCGCATGCTCTTCAACACGACCACCAGGGCGGTCGTGACGCACACACCGGCCGCGATGGCGATCAGGTAGAGGAACGGGCTGCCGATCAGCGGGACCACGAAGATGCCGCCGTGCGGGGCGCGCAGGGTGGCGCCGAAGGCCATCGACAGGGCGCCGGTGACCGCGCCGCCCGCCATGGAGGCCGGGATGACCCGCAGCGGGTCGGCCGCCGCGAACGGGATCGCCCCCTCGGAGATGAAGGACGCGCCCAGGACCCAGGCGGCCTTGCCGTTCTCGCGCTCGGTCTCCGTGAAGAGCTTCTTGCGGACGGTGGTGGCCAGCGCCATGCCCAGCGGCGGGACCATGCCCGCGGCCATCACGGCGGCCATGACCTTCATCGCGGAGTCGCTCGGGGCCTGTACGGCGATGCCGGCGGTGGCGAAGGCGTAGGCGACCTTGTTGACCGGGCCGCCGAGGTCGAAGCACATCATCAGGCCGAGGAGGACGCCGAGCAGGACGGCGTTGGCGCCGGAGAGGCCGTTGAGCCAGTCCGTCATGCCCTTCTGCGCCTCGGCGATGGGCTTGCCGATCACCACGAACATCAGGAAGCCGACGACCAGTGAGGAGATCAGCGGGATCACCACCACCGGCATGATGCCGCGCAGCACCGGCGGGATCTTGATCCGCTGGATCGAGAGGACCACGGCGCCCGCCAGCAGACCGGCGACCAGACCGCCGAGGAAGCCCGCCGCGATGTTGGAGGCGATCATTCCGCCGACGAAGCCGGGGACCAGGCCGGGGCGGTCCGCCATGCCGTAGGCGATGTACCCGGCGAGGACCGGGATGAGGAAGCCGAAGGCGACCTGGCCGATCTGGAACAGCAGGGCGCCCCAGCTGTCGATCTCGGTCCAGGAGAAGTGCTTCATGACCGAGGGCGCGCTCGCGATCTGCCAACCGCCGATCGCGAAGCCGAGGGCGAGCAGCAGACCGCCCGCGGCGACGAAGGGGACCATGTAACTCACGCCGGTCATCAGCCACTTGCGGAGCTTGGTGCCGTAGCTGTCGCCGGACTCGCCGGCCCGCTCGACCGGCGTCCCGCCCCCGGCGGCGCCCGCCGTCACCTCACCGCGCGCGGCCTTCCCGCGGACCTCGGTGATGAGTTCGGCGGGCCGGTTGATGCCCGCCTTCACACCGACGTCGACGGTGGGCTTGCCGGCGAAACGGTCCTTCTCGCGTACGGGGACGTCGTGCGCGAAGATCACGCCGTCCGCCGCCGCGATGACCGCCGCGTCGAGCCGCTCGAAGCCGGCCGAGCCCTGCGTCTCCACGACGAGTTCGACGCCCGCCTCGCGCCCGGCGTTCTCCAGCGACTCGGCCGCCATGTAGGTGTGGGCGATACCGGTCGGGCAGGAGGTGACGGCGACGATCCGGAAGGGGGCCTCGGGAGCGTCGGGAGCCTCGGGGGAGGTTTCGGCCGTTGCGGCATCGGCGGAGGCCGCCGCCGATGCCGCAACGGAGTCTTCGGTGGCGCCCTCGGCGGGCGCCTCGTCGCCGCGGATCAGCGCCGCCGCGTCCCGCGCGCTCCCGGCGGACCGCAGCGCGTCCGTGAACTCGGTGTTCATCAGCTGCCGCGCGAGGGAGGACAGGATCGTCAGGTGGGCGTCGTCCGCGCCGGCCGGTGCGGCGATCAGGAAGATCAGGTCGGCGGGTCCGTCCGGGGCGCCGAAGTCGATGCCGGCGGCGCTGCGCCCGAAGGCGAGCGTCGGCTCGGTGACGTGTTCGCTGCGGCAGTGCGGGATGCCGATGCCGCCGTCGAGGCCGGTCGGCATCTGTGCCTCGCGGGCGGCCACGTCGGCGAGGAAGCCCTCCAGGTCGGTCACCCGGCCCAGGGCGACCATGCGCTCGGCGAGGGCACGGGCCGCCGCTTCCTTGGTGTCGGCGGACAGGTCGAGATCGACCAGGTCCGCGGTGATCATGTCGCTCATCGCGGGCTCCTTCGCACGCGTATCGCCCGGGG
>NZ_RSAJ01000918.1 GCF_003933965.1 Streptomyces sp. RP5T | reverse complement strand
GGCGGGAGCGGCCCTTGGCGTCGGGGTCGCGCTGCGGGAGGAAGGCCGTGCGGCGGGCCCGGTCGCGGATGGCGGTGCGGACCCGGGTGGGCGGCACGGCGGGCGCGCAGCGCGAGGCGATCAGCGAGCAGGCGGCGAGGGCGGAGCCGGCCGCGGCGGTCGCGGCGAGCGCGACGGCCGCGGAGAGGCTGCCGGCGTCGAGGAGGACCAGGTCGAGGACGAGGAAGAGCAGCACGGCGGCGGGACGCGGTGTCGTCCAGTCGCGCATCACGGCCACTCCCCCTCTCGCTGCGGGTCCTCCCCCGGTTATACCTGATCGACCACGACCGGCCGAAGGAGCCTCCTCGGCTGGAGCAGCGCCCGGCTGACCGGATCAGCCGGGTCCGGGTCGAGCCCGGGGCCCGGCACCATGAGGACGTCCTCGACCGGTACGACGGTGGCGCAGGCGGGGCATTCGCCCCAGGAGCCGAGCTCGGTGCCGCACTCGGCGTGGTGGAAGGTCCGCAGCGCGCTCTCGCCGTGGTGCTCGCGCCCCCAGCGGCCGAGCGCGCGCAGGGCGGGCCACAGGGCGATGCCGCGGTCGGTGACGACGTACTCGTCACGCGGCGGGGACTCCTGGTAGCGGCGCTTCTCCAGGATCCCCTCCTCGGTGAGCATCTGGAGGCGGGCGGCGAGCACCGCGCGCGGGATGCCGAGATGGACGAGGAAGTCGTTGTAGCGCCGGACGCCGTAGAGGGCGTCGCGGATGACGAGCAGGGTCCAGCGCTCGCCGACGATCTCCAGCGCGCGGGCGATCGAACATTCCTGTGTCGCGTAGTCCTTGCCCAGTGCCATGCCGCCCACTGTAACCATTTTCCCCACCTAGGTTCAATGACCGAACTTACTCTGCTACGGTTTCCGGCATGACCAGGTTCAGTGAACGAACTCTCACTGAGGTGAGGGCCACCGAGACCCCCCAGGCGTCTCCCGCGCGCCCCACCGCCACGCTCACCCTGACCAGCGCCGCCACCGCCGTGGCCCTCATGACGTACACCGCGCCGATGGTCGCGCTCCCCGATGTCGCCGCCGACCTGCACACCCCGCTGTCCGCCCAGGCCTGGCTCCTGAACGGCACCCCGCTCGGCCTCGCCGCCCTGCTCCTGGTCGCCGGCAGCCTCGCCGACGACTACGGCCGCCGCCGGATCTTCGCCGCCGGCACCCTGGCCCTCGGCCTCACCACGGCCCTGGGCGCCCTGACCTCGTCCACCTGGCTGTTCACCCTGGCCCGCATCGCCCAGGGCGCGGCCAGCGCGGCGCTCCTCGCGAGCAGCCTGGGCCTGATCGTCCACGCCTTCCCCTCACCCCGGGGCCGCCTGCACGCGACCGGCGTGTGGGGCGCGTTCGTGAGCGGCGGCATCGCGCTCGGCCCTCTCCTGAGCGGCGCGATGCCGAACTGGAGAGTGTCCTACGGCGTCCTCGGCGCCGCCGCCCTGCTCGTGGCCGTCCTGTCCGCACGGTTCCTGACCGAGTCCCGGGCCCCGCGCGGCGGCCGTCCCGACCTCGCCGGGGCCGTGACCTTCGGGCTCGCCCTGGTCGCCCTGGTGGCGGCCCTGACCCTGGGCCGGGACGGCTGGCTGCGTCCCCCGGTCGGGCTGTTGCTGCTGGCGTCCGCGGTCCTGCTCGCCGTGTTCGCCGCGGTGGAACGCCGCTCGGCCACCCCGATGATCAACCTGGAGCTGCTGCGCCACCGCCGGTTCCTCGCGTCCTCCGCCAGCGGTCTGTTCACGGGTCTCGCGGTGATCGGCCTGTTCAGCTTCCTGCCGGCCCTCCTCCAGCAGACCCTCGGCATGTCCGCGATGGACACGGCCTGGCTCTTCCTCCTGTGGTCCGGCCTGTCCTTCGCGGTCGCCCTCCAGGTCCGCCGCCTGGCCGGCCGGGTGCCGCCGCGCCGGCAGCTCGCGATCGGCTTCCTGCTGCACGCGGCGGGCGTGCTGGCCATGCTGGGCTCGCTCGACGCGGGTTCCTGGGTACGGCTGCTGCCGGGCCTGGTGATCGCCGGTGTCGGCAGCGGCCTGCTGAACGCGGCGCTCCCGCTGCTCGCCGTGGAGTCCGTCCCGGCCGCGCGGGCGGCGATGGGCTCGGGCGCCCAGCAGACCTTCCGCTACATCGGCTCCTGCGCCGGAGTCGCCCTGACGATCGCGATCGCCACCTCCTCCGGCGGCGGCCTCGCCCACGGCGCGGACATCGCGATGATGGTGTCGGCGGTGCTGGCGCTGGTGGCGGCCGCGAGCGTGGCCGGGCTGCGGGAGCGGTGACCCGCCGCCAGCCGGCCCGCCACGGC
>NZ_RSAJ01000917.1 GCF_003933965.1 Streptomyces sp. RP5T | reverse complement strand
GCCAAGGCGAGAGCGCGGGCCCTGCTCGCCCCCGTCCGCCCCACCGCGAGGATCGACCAGGCCGTGGCCGACACGGCCGAAACACTCCTGCGCAGCTACCTGCACGCCGCCGCCCTGGAGTCCCGCACCATCCGCCACGTCCACCGCTGGTGCCAGGGCACGCAGGTCCAGGACGCCGTGAAGACCCTCCGCACCCACCCGAAGGCGGCCCCCGGCTCCGCGGGCGAACTCGAAGCGGCCCTCACCGCGCACCCCGAACGCCGTGACATCGCCCAGGAGCTGGCCGGCCGAGCACTCTCGGCCCTCTTCACGGTCAACATCCGCGAGGCATGCACTCCCAACCGAAATGATGCCCTCGCCTTGGATTCCTTCGTGGACGAAGGGGGCACGCTTTATGTGGTCGGTGAATCCATCGAGGACCCCAGGACCAATCCTGGCGCGATGCCCCTCCTGACGGCCCTCACCTCAAGCGTGGTCGAGCGTGGCCGGCGCATGGCCGAACGGTCATCCTCCGGTCGCCTCGACCCACCACTCACCCTCGTCCTGGACGACATCGCAGCCGTGGCACCGCTTCCCCAGCTACCGGACCTCCTGGCCACCGGAGCCGTCCAGGGCCTGCCGACCCTGGCCCTGCTCCGGTCCCGCGAACAGGCCCGCACCCGCTGGCCGGACACGGACCTCCCGGCGTAGAGCGCGAAGGCCCGAGCTCAGAGGTCGTACGAGATCCAGTCGACGACCGGCACATACCCGAGCCGCCGATACAGGGCGTTGCTCGTGGGGTTGGCCGCGTCCGTGAACAGCACGACATCCCGGGCGCCCGCCAGCAGCGCGGCCCGGCTCACCTCGGCCGTCACGGCACCCGCGTACCCCCGGCCGCGCAGGTGGCCCGGCGTGTACACGGGGTCCACCTGGACCAGCCCGGCGACCACCGGGTTCGCGCCCGCCATGGAGACGGGCGTGCCGTCCGGGGTCTCCCAGAACGTGTAGTGCTTGTCGGCGAAGCGGGTGCGGGCCCAGTTGCCTGCGTCGATGGTGACAGCTTCCCCCACGTCCGCGGTGAACCCACGGCACATCTCCATGAGGTGCTCGTGGTCCCGCTCCCCCACGGGCCGTCCCCGCCCCGCCGGGAACGGCTCGGGCGGGGTGAGCGTGCCGAGCCGGTTCAGATGGAGCCGCACCCTGACCCTGGGCCGCGCGCCCGTGTGCCGCCGCCAGGAGTCGGCGAAGGCGGCCGCGGTGCTCTCGTCCGCGCTGACGGAAGGAACGGAGTGCCCGAGGGCGAGCAGCCGGGCCGCGAGCCCGTCGGCCTGATCGGGCGTGAGCGGGGTGGAGCTCAGTCCACGGCGGGGCGAGAGCCGGTAGAAGAAAGACGGCGTGCACCTCTCCCTCCCGCTCCAGCACACCGAATACGGCGTCCTCGGCGCCGTACACGGCCGCCCCGCGAGCACCAAGTCTCGCGGTCCATGTCAGCGGCATGATGTGCGCGACGGGGCGCGAGCGCAGGAACCCCCCAGCGCGGGCGAGAAAGTCGTCGACGTCGTCGGTGAGGTGCCAGTCATCCGGTCGCATGCCCCATGATCCCCGGCCGGCTCAGTCGCGTGCCAGCACGAATTCCAGTTCGGACTCCCCCGGGGCCTGCGGCAACGGCACTCGCACCCCGCTCGGTTCGAAGCCCACCTTGCGATAGAACCGCTGTGCCCGCCCGTTGTCCTCGTGCACGATCAGCCGCACCCGCTCGGCCCCGTGCGCCCACGCCCACTCCACTGCGGCGTCGAACAGCACGTCGGTGAGCCCGCTCCCGCGTTCCTCGGGCCGTACGAACACCCCGACGAGGTGCCCCTGCTTCCGCTCGACCGCGAAGCCGGCCCAGTCCGTGGTCCCCGGCTCCTCCAGCAGTACCGTCACCGTCCCGACCCACCGCCCGTCCGGCGCCTCGGCGATGATCGTCTGGACCTCGTCCGCCCCCTCGGCACCTCTGGCGGTCCGCTCCTCCCAGAAGGAGTCGGGCCGCACGACGGCCTCCTCGTAGGTCTCCAGGAAGGCGAGAGGCGCAACCGGATCCCGAAGGGCCGCCAGCCGCAATTCCTTGACGGCGGGCCATTCATCGGCGCGGACGGAACGGATTACATAGTTCATACGGTCGACCCTAAACGCAGAAAACCCCCGTGCCAACGGCACGGGGGTTTTCCCAAAAATTGTTCGGCGGTGTCCTACTCTCCCACAGGGTCCCCCCTGCAGTACCATCGGCGCTGTAAGGCTTAGCTTCCGGGTTCGGAATGTAACCGGGCGTTTCCCTCACGCTATGACCACCGAAACACTATGAA
>NZ_RSAJ01000916.1 GCF_003933965.1 Streptomyces sp. RP5T | reverse complement strand
CCCCTGGTCACCGCCCGCCCCGGACTGCGGTCGCCCGGCGCCGCCGACCCCGAGGAGCTCGCCGTACGGGCACTGGTGGGCCGTGCCGAGGCCGGGCGGCTCGTGCAGCGGTACGGCAAGACCCTCGACGCGCCCTGCGGCAGCCTCACCCACCTCTTCCCCGAACCCGCGGCCCTCTCCGAGGCGGGCGGCACCCTGGGCATCCTCGCCACCGCCCTCGCCGACGGTGCCGTACGACTCGATCCGGGCGCCGACCGCGAGGAGGCACAGCGGGCGCTGCTCGCGCTGCCCGGCCTGGACGCCCGTACCGTGGCCGTCATCCGCGGTCGCGCTCTCGGTGACCCCGACGTCGCCCCACCGGGCCTCGACGCCCCCGACACCTGGCGCCCCTGGCGCTCCTATGCCTGGCAACACCTGTGCACAGCAGGGGAGTTGGAGTAATCATGGCCATTCGCTGGACCCACGTCGACAGCCCCGTCGGCAGCCTGCTCCTCACCGCCGACGAGACCGGCGCGCTGACCTCGCTGTCCGTCCCCGGGCAGAAGAACGGCCGTACCGTGCAGGAGGGTTGGGTACAGGACCCGGCTCCCTTCCGGGATGCCGAGGAGCAGCTCGCCGCCTACTTCGCCGGTGAACTCAAGGAGTTCCGGCTGGAGTTGCGGCCCGCGGGCACCGAGTTCCGGACCCGGGTGTGGGACGCCCTCGACGACGTGCCGTACGGCGCGACCACGACGTACGGCGAGATCGCCGCCCGCGTCGGTGCCTCCCGGGTCGCCGTCCGGGCCGTGGGCGGCGCGATCGGCGCGAACCCCCTGCTGATCGTCCGCCCGTGCCACCGGGTGATCGGCGCGAACGGGCAGCTCACCGGGTACGCGGGCGGCCTGGAGCGGAAGACGGCCCTGCTCGGCCTCGAAGGTGCCCTCTAGGACTCCTCCAGCCCCCAGCTGTGGATGCGTCGCGGGTGGATGCGGATCAGCTCCTCACTGAAGTGCGGGCCCAACTCGTGCGGTCCGGTGAGGAGTTCCGCCTCCCCGCGGATGTCGATGCCGCGTACCGTCCACGGTTTCAGGCTGACGATGTCGTCCACCACCAGCGCGACCTTCGGGTTCTTCTGGAGGTTGCGCCACTTCTTGGTGCGGCCCATCGCGTAGCCGCCGATCAGGATGGTGCCGTCCTCCTGCGGGAAGAAGCCGACCGGGTTCGCCTGCGGCTGTCCCTGCGGGTCGACGGTGGCGAGCCGCCCCAGCCGCTGGGACTTCAGGTACGCGCGCTCGGCCTCGCTGAATTCGGTCATGGCAGCCACCCAAACACGTGGGGTGCGCACCGTACATCGGACTCTCGGCCCAGGTACGTGGATTCGCGGCCCAGGTACGTCCGCGCCCGGCGGGTGCCGAGGACCTGCGTCAGCCCCACAGCACCGCCCCCAGCCACGCGCCCATGATCAGCAGACAGGTGAACAGCTCCGCCAGCACGCTGGAGCCGCCAGAACGCATCGCCGTGCGCAGAGCGGCCCTCGCCTCCCCGTGGCCGCCCAGGCGGAGGCGTTCCGAGACGTAGATGCCGCCCATGAATCCGGGGATCGCGCCCAGCACGGGGATCAGGAAGAAGCCGAGGAACGCGCCCGCCCCGGCGTACACCGCCATGCGCGGGGTGGCCCCGCTCGTCCGCAGCCGGCGCGGCGGCAGCGCCCAGCGCACCACCTGGGAGAGGAACAGGGCGAGCGTGGCCCCCACCAGGACACCCCACGCGACCGGCTGCGGATCCTTCAGCGCCCACCACAGGACCGCGGCCCACACGAACCACGACCCCGGCACACCGGGCACCAGAACCCCGACCAGGCCGAACAGCATGACCAGGCCGACCAGCAGGAGGTCCCACACTCCCATTCGTCCAGGGTGCAGGAGGGCGGCGGAAAGCGCAGATCAGCGGTCTCGCCGGGGCGGCGGCCGGTCGCGTGTGCGGCCGTCGGCCTGTTTGCCGACACGAGTTCGAGCGCTCACTCGACACGCCGTTCGACAGGGGTGGCGGCGCCTGATTTTCGGGATGCCCCGTTTCCATGGGGCCCCCGCGGTGGACAATTAGGGGCATGAGCCAGCAGGGGGGAAGGCCCACCGGTCACGAGGACGACTGGTGGGGGCAGCTGTACGACTCCACCGACGACACGGGCCCCGCACCGGCCCCGGACACCCTGGACGACCGCTTCGCCTCGGCGAGGGGAGCGGTCGGGGACGCGGTACCCCGACAGGGTCGCGGGGGGAGCGCCGGAGACCGCACGGACCGGGACTCCGGGCACGCGGAGGACGGCGGATTCGGTTCCGGGGCGGGGGCCAGGGG
>NZ_RSAJ01000915.1 GCF_003933965.1 Streptomyces sp. RP5T | reverse complement strand
GGCGGACCCTGCGGGACTCCAGGTCGCCCATCAGCTCGACGAGACCGGGAACGTCGAAGACGTCCTGGAGGCATTCGCGGACCGCCTCCAGGACGATCGGGAAGGAACCGAACTCGCTCGCCACCTGGAGCAGTTGGGAGGCGCGCTGGCGCTGCTGCCACAAGGGGGTGCGCTTGCCGGGGTTGCGCCGCGGGAGCAGGAGCGCGCGGGCGGCGCACTCGCGGAAGCGGGAGGCGAACAGGGCCGAGCCGCCCACCTGGTCGGTGACGATCTGGTCGACCTCGCCCTTGTCGAAGACGACGTCCGCGGCGCCCACCGGGGCCTGCTCGGCGTCGTACTCCGTACCGGTCCTGGCCGGTTCGCGGTCGAGGAGGTCCAGGCTCATCATGTCGGCGTCCGGCAGCCGCAGGACGATGCCGTCGTCGGCGTGCATGACCTGGGCGTCCATGCCGTAGCGCTCGGAGAGCTTGGCGCCGAGGGCGAGGGCCCAGGGGGCGTGGACCTGGGCGCCGAAGGGGGAGTGGACGACGACCCGCCAGTCGCCGAGTTCGTCCCGGAAGCGCTCCACGACGATCGTGCGGTCGTCCGGGACGTGGCCGCAGGCCTCGCGCTGTTCGTCCAGGTAGGACAGGACATTGTCGGCCGCCCACGCGTCCAGACCCGCGGTGAGCAGGCGCAGGCGGGCGTCCTCCTTGGACAGGGAGCCGACCTCGCGGAGGAACGCGCCCACCGCGCGGCCCAGTTCGAGGGGGCGGCCCAGCTGGTCGCCCTTCCAGAAGGGGAGCCGGCCGGGGACGCCGGGGGCGGGTGAGACGAGGACGCGGTCGCGGGTGATGTCCTCGATGCGCCAGGAGCTGGTGCCGAGCGTGAAGACGTCCCCGACCCGCGACTCGTAGACCATCTCCTCGTCGAGCTCGCCGACCCTTCCGCCGCCCTTCTTGGGGTCGGAACCGGCGAGGAAGACACCGAAGAGGCCGCGGTCGGGGATGGTGCCGCCGGAGGTGACGGCGAGGCGCTGGGCGCCGGGCCGGCCGGTGACCGTGCCGGCGATGCGGTCCCAGACCACGCGCGGTCGCAGTTCGGCGAAGGCGTCGGACGGATAGCGGCCCGCGAGCATGTCGAGGACCGCGGTGAAGGCGGACTCGGGGAGGGAGGCGAAGGGGGCCGCCCTGCGGACCGTGGCGAGGAGGTCGTCGAGCTGCCAGGTGTCCATCGAGGTCATCGCCACGATCTGCTGGGCGAGGACGTCCAGGGGGTTCGCGGGGACCTTGAGGGACTCGATGGAACCGGTCCGCATGCGTTCCGTGACGACCGCCGCCTGGACCAGGTCGCCCCGGTACTTCGGGAAGACCACGCCGGTGGAGACCGCGCCGACCTGGTGACCCGCGCGGCCGACGCGTTGCAGGCCGGAGGCGACGGAGGGGGGTGACTCGACCTGGATCACCAGGTCCACCGCGCCCATGTCGATGCCGAGTTCGAGGCTGGAGGTCGCCACCACGGCGGGCAGGCGGCCTGCTTTGAGGTCCTCTTCGACCAGGGCGCGTTGTTCCTTGGAGACCGAGCCGTGGTGCGCCCGGGCGATGACCGGGGGTGCGCCCTGGGCCGCGCCCGAGCCGCCCATGAGGTCGGCCGGGGAGTGGTGTTCGTCCAGGGGCTCGCCGGTGGCCCGCTCGTAGGCGATCTCGTTCAGACGGTTGCACAGGCGTTCCGCGAGGCGGCGGGAGTTCGCGAAGACGATCGTGGAGCGGTGGGACTGGACGAGGTCGGTGATCCGCTCCTCCACGTGGGGCCAGATGGACGGGCGCTCCGCGCCTTCGTTGCCCTCGGCGACGGGGGAGCCGCCGAGTTCACCGAGGTCTTCCACCGGGACCACGACCGAGAGGTCGAACTCCTTGCCGGACTTCGGCTGGACGATCTCCACCTTGCGCTGGGGGGAGAGGTAGCGGGCGATCTCGTCCACCGGGCGGACCGTGGCGGAGAGGCCGATACGGCGGGCCGGCTTCGCCAGGAGCTCGTCCAGGCGCTCCAGCGACAGGGCCAGGTGGGCGCCGCGCTTGGTGCCGGCCACGGCGTGGACCTCGTCGAGGATCACGGTCTCGATGCCGGTGAGCGCGTCCCGGGTCGCCGACGTCAGCATCAGGAACAGGGATTCCGGGGTGGTGATCAGGATGTCCGGGGGGCGGGTGGACAGGGCCCGGCGCTCGGCCGGAGGGGTGTCGCCGGAACGGATGCCCACCTTGACCTCGGGCTCGGGCAGGCCCAGGCGGACGGATTCCTGGCGGATGCCGGTGAGGGGGCTGCGGAGGTTGCGCTCCACGTCGACGGCGAGGGCCTTGAGG
>NZ_RSAJ01000914.1 GCF_003933965.1 Streptomyces sp. RP5T | reverse complement strand
GTCCTGGCCCTCTACACCGACGGCCTCGTCGAGGCTCCCGGCATCGACATCGACGACGCCACCACCGCACTCGCCCACCGGCTGACCGTCACTGAGACGCAGAACCTGGAAGTGCTGGCCGACTCCCTCCTCGACCACGCCGAACAATCCGCCCCGCGCAACGACGACATCGCGCTGCTCCTGGTCCGCCCGCACGCGTGATCCCTGGTCTTGCTGCCGAGCCGTGTCAGGTCGCCGGGGGCGCTCGCTCCCGGTGGCCCGCTGCGCGTCAGTGCCGGCAGCCGCACCCCGACGCGGACTTGGCCTCGGTCACGGTGAGGGCGGGGTCGGCGGAGGACTCGCCGGGCGTACAGCAGGCGTTGACGCCGCAGCAGGCATCACTCGACTCGCCAGCCGGCCGGGGGCTTTCGCCGGTCACGGGCTTGGTGGCGCGGACGATCGCGGAGTGCATACCGTCGGCGACCGGGTGGGTCGGGGTGATCTCGACGTCCGTGAACCCCGCGGCTTCGAGTCCGGCACGGTATTCGGCGAAGGACAGGGCGCCGGCGATGCAGCCGACGTAGTCGCCGCGCTCGGCGCGCTGGGCGGGGGTGAGGGCGTCATCGGCGACGACATCGGAGACACCGATCCGGCCGCCGGGCCTCAGGACACGGAAGGTCTCGGCGAAGACGGCGGACTTGTCCGTGGACAGGTTGATCACGCAGTTGGAGATGACGACGTCGATCGTGTTCGCGGGCAGCGGGACGGCTTCGATCGTGCCCTTGAGGAACTCCACGTTGGTGGCGCCCGCCTTCGCGGCGTTGGCCAGGGCCAGCGCGAGCATCTCCTCGGTCATGTCGAGTCCGTACGCCTTGCCGGTGGGGCCGACGCGGCGGGCGGAGAGCAGGACGTCGATGCCACCGCCGGAGCCGAGGTCCAGGACGCGTTCACCTTCGCGGAGTTCGGCGACGGCGGTGGGGTTGCCGCAGCCGAGGGAAGCGGCCACCGCCTCGGCGGGCAGGGCGTCGCGCTCGTCGGCGGCGTAGAGGGTGGAGCCGAAGTTGTCGTCGACCTCGACGGGCTCGGGCCCGCAGCAGGCGGCGCTGCCCTCGGTGACCTTCACGGCCGCGGCGGCGTATCGCCGACGGACGGTTTCACGCAGGTCGGTGGACTGCTCGCTCATGACTTCACTCCTGGATGACGGGCATGGCGGTGCCCGGAACGGCTTGTATTGACGTTCATTGATGCAAGCTTGCGCGCTGAATCGAAAGACGTCAACATAGAAGCATGTCGAAACAAGAGCTTGAGGTGATCGGCCAGGACGCCGCCTGCTGCCCGGGCCTGTCCGCCGCACCGCTGGACGCGGACCGGGCGGCCGACCTGGCGAAGGTCTTCAAGGCCCTGGGCGACCCGGTCCGGCTGCGGCTCATGTCGATGATCGCCTCGCGCGGGGAGGGCGGAGAGGTCTGCGTCTGTGAGCTGACCCCGGCCTTCGAGTTGTCCCAGCCGACGATCTCCCACCACCTCAAGCTCCTGCGCCAGGCCGGACTCATCGGCTGCGAACGCCGCGGTACGTGGGTCTACTACTGGGTGCTGCCCGGCGTCCTGGACGAGCTCGCCGCCTTCCTGACCACCGCGCAGCCCGCCGGAGCGCCTGCGTGAGCGCGCCGCTCGGCCGCCGGGTCGCCGCCGAGGCGATCGGGACCGGGCTGCTGGTCGCGGTGGTGGTCGGCTCCGGCATCCAGGCCACCGAGCTGTCACACGATGTCGGTGTCCAGCTGCTCGCCAACTCCCTCGCCACCGTCTTCGGTCTGGGCGTGCTGATCGCTCTGCTCGGGCCGGTCTCGGGCGCGCACTTCAACCCCGCCGTGACCCTGGCCGCCTGGTTCACCGGCCGCCGTACCCCGGGCGGTCTCACCTTGCGGGACGTCGCCGCGTACGTGCCCGCCCAGATCGCGGGAGCGGTCGGCGGGGCGATCCTGGCCGACGCGATGTTCGCCGAACCGCTGGTCACCTTCTCCACCCACGACCGGTCCGCCGGCCACCTGTGGCTCGGCGAGGTCGTCGCCACGGCCGGGCTCATCCTGCTGGTCCTCGGCCTGCACCGGATCGACCGTGCCTCGCCGGCCCCGGCCGCGGTGGCCGCATACATCGGTGCGGCCTACTGGTTCACCTCCTCCACGTCGTTCGCGAACCCGGCGGTGACGATCGGCCGGGCCTTCACCGACACGTTCGCCGGGATCACGCCCGGCTCCGTCGGCCCGTTCATCGCCGCACAGTTGTCCGGCGTCGGCCTCGGGCTCGTCGTCGTGACCGCGGTCTACGGCCCCCACACTGCTGCGGTCCGCCGCACGGTCGAGATCC
>NZ_RSAJ01000913.1 GCF_003933965.1 Streptomyces sp. RP5T | reverse complement strand
CGTACGGGGCGCCGGCCGGTCCGCGGGCAGCAGCATCAGCGCCGTACCGAGCACCGCGCAGCCCGCGACCGCGGCGATCACCAGACGCCCCTGCAGACGGGCCCGCCGCCCCTCCCGCGGCTTCCCGCGCCGCTCCCCGGGCCGGTTCTCCGTGGCTTGGTTCTCCATGGCGCTCACTGTGCGTCAGTACGACGACCCCGCCCCGGCACGCTGCGGCCGCCGCTGCCGGGGTTCACACCGATGGCCCCCGGTGCGACGCTGTGATCATGAGCCGTATCGAAGCCCGTCGCGATGAAGACACAGCGGTCACCGGGACCCTGGTGGACCGTCTGCTCAGCGCTCTGCCCGCCGACGCCCTCCTCACCGATCCGGACGTCACGGACTCCTACGCCCACGACATGGCGAGCTTCTGCCCGGCCGGCACGCCCGCCGTGGTCGTCCTGCCGCGCACGGTCGAACAGGTCCAGCACGTCATGCGCACCGCCACCGAACTGCGCGTCCCGGTCGTCCCCCAGGGCGCCCGCACGGGCCTGTCGGGCGGCGCCAACGCCACCGACGGCTGCATCGTGCTGTCCCTGACGAAGATGGACCGGATCCTGGAGATCAACCCGGTCGACCGCATCGCCGTCGTCGAACCCGGCGTGGTCAACGCGACCCTGTCCCGCGCGGTCGGCGAACTCGGCCTCTACTACCCGCCGGACCCCTCCAGCTGGGAGATGTGCACGATCGGCGGCAACATCGGCACCGCGTCCGGCGGACTGTGCTGTGTGAAGTACGGGGTCACGGCGGAGTACGTCCTCGGACTGGACGTCGTCCTCGCCGACGGGCGGCTGATGTCCACCGGCCGCCGTACCGCCAAGGGCGTCGCCGGATACGACCTGACCCGCCTGTTCGTCGGCTCCGAGGGCTCGCTCGGCATCGTGGTCCGGGCGGTCCTGGGCCTTCGGCCGAAGCCGCCCGAGCAGCTCGTGCTGGCCGCGGAGTTCTCCTCCGGGGCCGCCGCCTGCGACGCGGTGTGCAGGATCATGGAGGGCGGGCACGTGCCGTCCCTCCTCGAACTGATGGACCGTACGACCGTCAAGGCCGTCAACGACCTGGCGCACATGGGGCTCCCGGAGAGCACCGAGGCCCTGCTCCTCGCGGCCTTCGACACCACGGACCCGGCGGCCGACCTCGCCGCCCTCGGCGCACTGTGCGAGGCGGCCGGTGCCACCCAGGTCGTCCCGGCCGACGACGTCGCCGAGTCCGAACTGCTCCTCCAGGCCCGCCGGTTGTCGCTCACCGCCCTCGAAGCGGTCAAGGGCACCACGATGATCGACGACGTGTGCGTGCCCCGCTCCCGGCTCGGCGAACTCCTCGCGGGCACCGAGCGGATCGCCGAGAAGCACGGGCTCACCATCGGTGTCGTCGCCCACGCCGGTGACGGCAACACCCACCCCACGGTCTGCTTCGACGCCGCCGACCCGGACGAGTCCCGGCGGGCCCGCGCGTCCTTCGACGAGATCATGGCGCTCGGCCTGGAGCTCGGCGGCACCATCACCGGCGAGCACGGGGTGGGCGTCCTGAAGAAGGAGTGGCTGGCCCGCGAGATCGGCCCGGTGGGGCTGGAGATGCAGCGGGCGGTGAAGGGCGTCTTCGACCCGCTGGGGATCCTGAACCCGGGCAAGCTGTTCTGAGACCTCGCGGTACGGCTCACTCCGCGTCCTGGGACTCGTCGCCCGGCCATGGGTCGCGCAGCCACAGGTCGTCCGCCGCAGTGGGGGCCAGCAGCTCGGCGAGGCCGTCGTCGATGCCGAGCTGTTCCGCCTCGGAACCCGGGGGCACCGCCCTCAGCGTGCGCTCCAGCCACGCCGAGACCTGTGCGGCCGGCGCCTCCAGGAGGGCGTCGCCGTCCGGGGAGCTCAGCGCCATCAGCACGACCCCGCGCCCCGCGACCTTCGTCGGCCACACCCGCACGTCCCCGTGGCCGCACGGGCGGAACACCCCCTCCACGAGCAGTTCGCGGGCGAAGGTCCAGTGGACGGGGTGGTCCGAGCCGATGTGGAAGGTGACGTGGACGGCGAAGGGGTCGTCGCTGCGGTAGCCCAGCCGGGCCGGGACCGGGATGCTGCGCTCGGGCGACAGGATGAGCTGGAGCTCCAGTTCGCGCTCCACCACCGTGTGATGCATGTCGTTCGTTCCTCTCTCGGCTCTCGTCCCGGGCCCGCGGTGGGCCCGTACGAGGTGAGAGGCGGGAGGGGGCGGGATCATTACGCGGGTTCGGCGAACTTTTTTCCGGCGGTATCACGCTCGTGCCCAAAAGGAGTGGGTCCGGTGGGACTGGCGGTGGGTCCTGCGCCGGTCTGATAGATGT
>NZ_RSAJ01000912.1 GCF_003933965.1 Streptomyces sp. RP5T | reverse complement strand
GGTCCGGGTGGCCCCGGCGGAGGGGGAGGCGGACGTGGCGGAAGGGCTCGGTGACGGCGATCCGGAACGGCCGGGCAGGCCCGGGGCGGTCGTCCGGGACGTCGGGTCGGGAGCCTGGGCCACCTTGTCCGAGGCGGGACGGCCGGACGGCAGCGCCGACAGACTGCCCAGGGTGGCGAGGGCGGCCACGACGGTGGCCGCGGTGACGAGGAAACGCCGGCGGCGGTACCAGGGGAGGGGAGGCGGCGCGGACGCCGTCACCCGCACGGTGTCCGGCGCGTCCGCATGCTCACTGCCGCCCGGTCCCGCGTCCTCGCTCTCGTTCTCCTCCGCGCGCGGGTCTCCTTCTGTCCCGGCCGGCACGACGAGTGCCTCCGACGCATCCGACGCATCCGACGGCTCCGCGGTCCGTGGCCGCTGCCTCGCCGCCACCGCCGACAGCCACAGCCGGTGCAGATCCATCCGCTCCTCGGCCGTGGCCCCGCACAGCGCGGCGAACCGTTCCACCGGAGCGAAGTCGACCGGTACGGCATCCCCCGCGCAGTACCGGTGCAGCGTCGAGGTGTTCATGTTCAGCCGCCGGGCCAGCGAACCGTAGCTGCGGTCCGTGCGCTCCTTCAGCCGCCGCAGCAGAGCCGCGAACTCCTGGACATCGTCCTGTGGTTCCGGTGCCGACAACGATTTCCCCCTAGCTCCCGCATCCCAGGCACTCCCTGTACCTGCACGTCAGACGGCCTGGGATGGTTCCATGCCGACGGATCCCGTGTCCCATGTTGCGTCCGCCCCGTGGGACCGCTGATGCTCTTGGTGTCACACCGACCGGGCCGGACCGACCATCCGGCGTCGGCGTGGCATCCCACATCCATGCACGTATCCCACGGGGGACACCCATGCCCAAGCGCAGTCGAGCAGGCGCGCTCACCGTACTCTCTCTGACCGGCCTCGTGCTCGGCGTCACCTGCGCCGTGCAGGCCGGGGCCGCGTCGGCCGCGCCCAGGTTCCTCTCGGCCGCCGACCTCCCGCCGCACCCCTCGTCCGCCTGGACCGCGGGCAAGGTGACCGACGGAGTGCCGCAGGAACTGCTGCTCTGCCTGGAGGACGCGCTGCCGGGCTACGACTCCCGGTACCGCGACTTCCGCACCGACCTGGACACCAGTGCCCGCCAGCTGACGATCGAGGTCGGCACGAAGGCGAAGGCCGCGGCCCTCGCCACCCGTATGAACAAGGAGATCCGCACCTGCGCGGACCGCCTCGAACAGGGTGACCCGGACCTGGAGGCGACGTACAAGGACTACGGCAAGGTCGCGGTCGAGGAGGGCGCCCGGGTGCACGGTCTGCACACCGAGCACGCGATCGGCGCCACCGACATCCACCTGCTGTCCGTCGGCCGGGACGACCGGACCGTCACCGTCGTGGAGTGGTCCCAGATGGGCGACTTCGCCGACGCCCCGGTGAAGGCCTTCAAGAAGACGACCGCCACCGCGGTGAACAAGCTCCACTGAGAACCGGGGCCGCCCTCCCGCACGGGGGTCGGGCGGGCGGCCCCGCACGGACCGCATCACCAGCAGCACGCACCGGAACGAAAACGGGGAACACGATGAACACGACCAAGACGACCCGCCGCGCCACTGTCGCCGTCGGCCTCGCCCTGGCCCTCGGCCTCGGCGTCACCGCCCAGGCCTCCGCCGGAGCACCGCGCAGCGTCAGCGGGAAGCCCTCCGACAACATCACGCGTATCGCCGACTTCTACGGCGCCTACATCGACGCGGTCAGCGACGAGGGCGCGGGCGAACTCCAGGACGCGCTCCGCGCGCACTACCTGACGCCCGCCTTCCAGAAGGAACTGAACGCCTGGGAGGAGAAGGAGCACGCCGACGGCGTCCTGCGCGCCCAGAACGTGCCCCTCGCGTGGAAGGTCACCGACAACGGCAGCACCGCCGCCCGCACCGAGGCCGTCGTCACCCTCACCTGGAGCGCCGGCCAGACCAGCACCCTCGTGGTCGACATGACCCGCGACAGCCACAGGATCCTCCATATCGGCACCAAGGGCCTCGCGAGCAAGTAGCGGCGGATTCAGGCCAGTTTCCCTGCCGCCCCAGCACTTCGCCGGATACGACGAGGTCGACAGGGAGCGGTCGGCAGATCGGCCCATGCCGGGCGGTCCCGGTGTCCCGGAGCCGGGTGGGTCACCGGGCCCCACGGCACCGTGGGCCCGGAGGCCGCCCGCGGTGACACCCGCACCGGCTCACCCCCCGCCCGCCGGGCCCCGTTCACCGGGCCCGTGCGGCGGGGGCGCACGCCGTTCAGGGGGCGCGTGAGCCGTCGTACGGCAGGGGCTCGACCCGGTGCGCAGGGTGGGCC
>NZ_RSAJ01000911.1 GCF_003933965.1 Streptomyces sp. RP5T | reverse complement strand
TTCCCCGCCTTCCCCGCCTTCTCCGTCTTCTCCGTCTTCCTCGCCTACTCCGTCGCCGCTTTCCCCGTGAGCGCCGTCAGGCTGCTGCGTACGAGGTCCATCTCGGCCTGCACCTCGTCCCAGACCTCCGCGTGCTCCCGCAGCACCCGTTCCGTCTCGCGGGTGATGCGCTCCTCCTCGCCCCGCGCCTGGGCGAGGATCTCCGCCGCACGCGCGCGTGCGTCCGCCTCGCGCTGCTCCCCCGCGGCCTCCGCCTCCGCGAACCCGCGCTTCGCCTCCGCCAGCGACTCCTTCGCCCGCGCCACCCGTTCGGCGTCCCGGGCGCCCGCCTCGGCCGCCCGTGCCTCGTGGGCCCGCTGCACCTCGGCACACCGCTCCGCGTGCTCCTCGGCCTGCTCGGCGAGCAGTGCGAGGCTGCGCCGGCGTACCTCGCGCAAGGCGGCGAGCACCTTCCCGCGTCCCGCTTTCACCTCACGCCGGGCGGCGACCCGGATGTCGGCGGCCTCGGCGCGTGCGGCGAGCAGCCGCTGCTGGGCGCTCTCCTCGGCCTCGGCGCGCACGGCGTCGTAGTGCGCCTGTGCGGCATCCCGTACGCCGTCGGCGTGCGCCCGCGCTTCGTCCGCGAGGCGCTGCGCCTCCTGTCGCGCCCGGTCCCGCACGGCCTCGGCCTCCTCCTGCCCCAGCTCGAACAGCCGCCGGGCGCCCTCACCGAGGGCCTCGTACGCCTGCGGGGTCAGCGTCGCCACGACCTCCCGCAGCCGCTCGACCTCGGACTCCATCTCCCTGGCGAGCACGGTGAGCCGGGCGGCCCGTTCCCAGGCGGCGTCCCGGTCCCGGGACAGGGCGCCGGCGTACGCGTCGACCTGGTCGGGGCGGTAGCCGCGCCCTCGCAGGGCCACGAACCCCGGGGGTGACACCGGTGCGCTGCTCATCCTGGAACCCCTCTCCGCGACGACACAGACGAACGCGAAATGATGATTTGGCGCACATCTTGATGTATCGGACGGAAATGTTCATAACGCGACACTCCGCGCACAGGTGGCGGACATGACGGGTCGTCACATCATCGAGCGCGCACGCAAAGAGGGCCGGACCCGGGTCTCACGACCGGGTCCGGCCCTCCTCGAACGCGAGGATCAGCAGCGGCAGGAAGTCATACGGACGCCGTACGGCACGTCACAGCAACCCGTCCCACATCTGTTCGAGCAGCACCGACCACCAGCTCTCCGGCGAGCCCAGCGCGGCCGGGTCGAGCGAGGCGAGCTGGGCCTGGAAGTCGACGGTCCAGCGGCCCGCCTGCTCCTGGTTCAGGCCGAACCGAAGCCGCCACATCCGGCCGAGCAGGGCCAGACAGCGCTGGAACTCGGGCAGGCCCGTGTTCACGAACTGCGGCGGCACCGGCGCACCGCCCGGCCCGGCCTCCACGGGCACGGCGACGATGTTCGCCGTGCCGTACTGCACACAGACCGCCTTGCCGAAGTCGCTGCCCATGACGAGGTACGAGCCCGCGTCGGAGGCCGGACGCACCCCGCGCTCGGCCGCCAGCTCGGCCAGCGTCGGCACCGGCCGCCCCGGCTGGGCCTGCGCCCAGAAGAACGGCCCCATGTCCAACGGCAGCCCCGCCACGACCAGCGAGTGCGCGACGACCGGCGGCACGCCCTGGCGGTCCACCGCGGCCTGCTCGAACCGGAAGACACCCGGACCGAACGCCCCGGCCAGCTCCTGCGCCACCCCCTCCGGGGGGATCGGCGGCGCGGCCTGGACGGGCGGCAACGGCGCGCGCACCGGCGCGGGGCGGGCGGGGCCGTCCGCCACCTGGTGCAACTCGCCCTGGTGCTCCAGCAGTTGCTGCATGCCCTGCTGCCGGCTCGCGTGATCCGTGCCGTACGGGGCGATGCTCGCGATCCTCGCCTGCGGCCACTGCTCCCGGATCATCCGCGCGCAGTACGCCCCCGGCAGTTCGCAGGACTCCAACTCGGTGTGGAGCTCCAGCACTTGGTCCGGGGGGACGTTCATGCCGCGCAGCTCGTGGAAGATCTGCCACTCCGGGTGCGGGGTCCCCGGCGCCGACCGCCGGATCAACTGCTGCTCCGACCCGTCCTGCGCCCGGTACCGCAGTACCGCCTGATAGCCGGGCCCGACGGTGGGCTGCGACTGCTGGGGGTAGCCGTAGGCGGGGGGCGCCGGGTGCCCTGGGGCGGGTTGCCCGCCGGGCACCGGCTGCCCGAACGTCGGCTGCCCCGGCATGGTCTGTCCCGGCGCGGCCCCGGGACCAGGGGGCGGTACGGCCCCCGGAGGCGGGGGCGGCGGCATCATGCCGGGCGGCATGGGATGCGGAGCACCCGGAGCGGCACCGGGCGC
>NZ_RSAJ01000910.1 GCF_003933965.1 Streptomyces sp. RP5T | reverse complement strand
CCACGAGGGCCTTTCTGGTCGGTGTAGACGTCGCAATCCACACCGAACCGGAAGGCCCTCACCCGTTCAAGATCCCTCAACCGAGACCTGGCTCACCCGTCCACAACCTCCCGGGACAGAACACCTAGGGCGTGTTGCGAAAGTCCCGTCGTTCGCCCGAAGGGCGGGCCTCGCGGCGTCAGGTGCGTGCTCTCGGCGTGCCGGGCGGAAGCCCTCGTACTGGATGTACTTGGGCTTTCGCCCGGTGCGGCGAAGGGGGTCCCCCCGTCCGAGCCCTGCGCAGCAGGTTCGAGGATGGGGGCGCGTGCATGGCGTCGCGAGGCAGGCGGGACTTTCGCAACACGCCTTAGGCGGCGAGGTCCCGTTCGGAAGCCGCGGCCTCCGAGCGGGCGCCGGGGATCACCGAGGCGCCCCGCTCGGCGCCGCGCGCGCGAATCAGCCACGCGCCTTTCGAGGAGCGTTCGACCGCCTTCAGCAAAGGCGTCAGAAGGGCCATCGCGAGCGGCGACAGCAGAAGGGCCACCGCCGTCCCGAGCGCGAATCCGCCGATGACGTCCGTCGGGTAGTGCACGCCCATGTACACACGGCAGAAACCCTCGAGCAGCGCGAGCACGAGTCCGACGAGCCCGAACTTCCGGTTGGCCACGAAGAGTCCGACCGCCATCGCCATGGTGATCGTCGCGTGGTCGCTCACGAAGGAGTAGTCGGTCTTCCCGGACACCAGGACCTCGATGCCCTCGTGGGTCCGGAACGGCCGGGGCCGCTCGACGAACCCCCTTATCGGCACGTTCACCAGCACGGCCAGCGCGGCGGCGAGCGGGGCCCACACCAGCGCGGCCACGGAGGAGGCGGCGTCCTCGCCACCGCGCCGGCGCACGGACCACCAGCACCACAGGACGAGCAGCACCATCCCGAGCAGGATGCCGTACTCCCCGACGTACTCCATGACCCGGTCGAACCAGTGCGGGGCGTCCTTGGCCAGGCCGTTGATGTCGTAGAGCAGGTCGACGTCGGGGTTCGACCCGGATTCGGCGAGAACAGCCATGGTGCTGCGGCCCCTTCGTCGTCTTTCCCGGCGTACCCATGTGCGCTCGGCTACGTCCTCAGGAACGCACGGCTTCCGTCAATACGTTCCACACTCCACTGAATGATCACGCAGACGTTATCGAAGAGAGACACATTGCCGCAGCTCAGGGGGTGAGTTTCACGTTCGGTCACACCGTGGTGGGCAATGCTTTCGCGCCATCTTCGGTGACCCGCGTGGCACCGAAGTACTCAGAAGTGTCGATCGGGTCGAACCGGATCACAGCACCTGTTCTCGGGGCGTCGATCATGTATCCGCCGCCCACATAAATCCCCACATGGTGGATGGCGCGGGAATTGTTGAGGTCCTTGGAGAAGAACACCAGGTCCCCCGGCAGCAGTTCACTTCTGGCCGGATGCGGGCCCGCGTTGTACTGGTCGTTCGCCACGCGGGGCAGCGTGATGCCCACACTCGCGTACGAGGCCTGCGTCAGCCCCGAGCAGTCGAAGCGCCCGCCCTGCTCGGCGGTTCCGGTCCCGCCCCACAGATAGGGCGTCCCGAGCTTCTTCTGCGCGTAATAGATCGCGCCGGCAGCCTGCTTGGAGGGATCGACGCGGGTCGTGGGCGCCGCGAAACTCTCCTCCAGGGTCGTGATGGTCTTCACGTAGTTCTGGGTTTCCTTGTACGGCGGCACACCCCCGTACTTGATGACCGCGTACGCGCCCGCGTTGTAGGAGGCGAGCATGTTCTCGGTGAGGTTTCCCGGGACGTCCTTCACATAGGACGCGAGCGAGCAGTCGTAGGAAGCCGCCGAGGGAATCGCGTCGTTGGGGTCCCAGACGTCCTTGTCGCCGTCACCGTCCCCGTCGACCCCGTGCGTGGCCCAGGTCCCGGGGATGAACTGCGCTATTCCCTGCGCCGCCGCGGCGCTCTGGGCCTTGGGGTTGAATCCGCTCTCCTGGTACAGCTGGGCGGCGAGCAGAGCGGGATTGATGGCGGGGCACAGATTGCCCCACTTCTGCACGAGCGGCTGGTACGCGGCCGGAACGGCCCCCTTGGCCAGGGCTCTGGTGGCCCCGCCCACGCCGTTCGCGAGGTTCCCGGCGACGACGTAGACCCCCACGACGAGCAGCATCACGAAGCTGAGCCCCGCCCCGAACACGGCGCCCGCAACCAGCCACGCCTTACGCACCGTCAACCGCCCCTCGCCCGCCGGGAGTCCGCCCGCGTCAGTCTAGGAGCTCCCCCGAAGGAAACCGGGGTACTCGGCGGGGTCGGCGCAAAGATCAGCGAACCGCGTCGCGGTAGAGGGCGGCGGCCTCCGCCCCGAGGGCCACGCTGTACGACACG
>NZ_RSAJ01000090.1 GCF_003933965.1 Streptomyces sp. RP5T | reverse complement strand
GTCATGTGGGGGCCTTTCGGAGGGATCGGGGAGGCTCAGGAAGTCCGGCCACCGGTCACGGGATCAGTCGCGCGTCCACTTCTGGTTGCTGCCGCCGTTGCAGGTCCACAGCTGCAGCAGGGTGCCGTTGGCCGTTCCGGCCCCGGTGGCGTCCAGGCACAGGCCGGACTGGTCGCCGGTGATCGTGCCGTCGGCGTGGAGGGTCCACTTCTGGTTGGCGCCGCCGGTGCAGTCCCAGATGTCCACCTTGGTACCGGGGCTGGAGCCCTGGCCCGCAGCGTCGAGGCAGACGCTGCCGTAGACCCGCAGTTCACCGGCGGAGGTGGTCGTCCACTGCTGGTTGCTGCCACCGTTGCAGTCCCACAGCGCCACCTGGGTGCCGGCCGTGTGGGACTGGTTCGGCACGTCCACGCACCGGCCGGAGCCGACCCCGACGATCGCGCCGGTCGTGCCGCCGTCGTTCCCGCCGCTGCCGGGCGTGATGGACAGGTTGTCGAACTGTGCGGTCTCGCCCTGGCTGGTCCCGTAGCCGATCTGTCCGGCCGCCCAGGTGCTGTCGTTCGCGGTACCGACCGTGGCGCCGTCGACGGTGGCGGTGATCGTGGTGCCGTTGAAGGTGAGGCCCAGGGTGTGCCACCGGTTGGTGCCGAGCGCGGCGGTCGTGCCGCGGGCCAGGGTGGTGACGGTGCCGCCGGTGTTCGTGCTCAGGATCGACCAGGCCCCGGTGTCGCTCACCCGCAGGCGGTAGGCGTTCTGACCGCCGCCGTGGTCGTAGTCGTGCGCACCCGCACGGCCGATCAGTTCGACGTATCCGGACTGTTCGAGCAGCACGTCCGACGAGACGGTGTAGTTGCCCCAGCCCGTCTCTCCGAGCAGGGCGTGCGGATCCGTCAGCGAGTCCCAGGTGATCGGCTTCTGCGGGCTCATCTGGCGCACGCACTTCCCGCTGCGGCCGCCACCGCAGGCCACCGCCTCGAAGGCGCCCTGCCAGTCCATGAGGTACTTCGCCTCGGTGCCGGTGGCGTAGCCGTCGAAGGAGTCGCTGTACGGCAGCTTCAGTGCGCCCCGGGCCGGACCGGTGGCGGTGCCCTTGCCCTGTCCGGTCGTGGTGGTCAGGGTGTACAGGTGGCCGGGCTGGACGGTCAGGCTGAAACCGCCGCCGGACGGGGTGATGTCCGCGGCGTGCACGAAGTGGTCGGCCGGGTCGGCGGACCGGACGTCGGTGGACCAGACGTGGACGGATCCGGTGGACAGTCCCCCGGTGACGTTGAAGTTCAGCGTCTGCGCGCTGCCCGCGTCCATGGTCTCGATGACCGTGGAGTAGTCGGAGTTGTTCGTGGACTTCAGTGACACGTAGCTTCCGCCTGCGCGGTTGCCGCCGATGTAGCCGCTGGAGTTGTCCAGGTAGTGCCATCCCGGGCTGGTGAACTGGCTGGTGTGCGCCATCACCCAGGTGTTCTTGCCGATCGAGTAGGAGCCGGACCACGGCTGCGCGGCCAGCGCCATGCCCATGGTGGGGTACGGCAGGTTGGGGGTGAGCGCGGCGACCACGGGCCAGTTGAGGTACGCGGTCATGCGTCCGTCGATGTAGCCGCGGTTGAGGCCGCGGGCCATGGCCTGCGCTCCCCCGTTGTAGTCGTCCGAGCCGTTCTCGCTCGCCCACAGCGGCTTGCCGGAGTTCAGGGCGGCCGCCGGCACCGTGCAGGTGGACTGGGAGGACCGGTAGCCGCAGGGGTAGTGCGTGCCGATGGCGCTCACCGCGGAGGCGAACGCCGGGTTGGAGTTGACGTCGTTCGCCACGGACCAGTCCGAGTCGGCCGCGACGATCCTGACGCTGCCGTAGCCGTTGCTGTTGAGCGCGCTGCGCAGCTGCTGGTACCAGGAGACGTTGTAGCCTCGCTCGTTCCATCCGCCGAGGTAGTCGATGCTCAGCCCGTGCTGCTTGGCGCAGCCCAGCCATGAGACCAGGTAGGTGACCATGTCTGTGGACCAGAAGTTCCCGTTGCCGATCCAGCCCGGGGCGCCCCAGGCGAGCCCGTACAGCTTGATGTTCGGGTTGCGGGCCTTGGCCTGCTCCATCAGCCACCACTCGTAGCCGCGGTCGCAGTTGAGGTCGGTGCGGGTGTGCTGGTGGCTGGGCTCGGCCCCCGAGGTGGAGTTGGTGTCGCCGCCGATCTCGGCCTTGAGCATCTGCAGGGAGGCGCCGTAGCCGGGCCGGAACAGGTAGTCGAGGACCTGGCCGCGCTGAGGTTCGGGATAGTCGATCAGGAGTCTGCTGTTGCCGCCTCCCCCGCTGATCGCACCGACGCCGTCGAAGGTCCGTCCGCCGGAGGTGCCGTTGAGGGTGATGGAGGTGGCGGCCCGGGCCGGGGCGGCGGCTGTGCCCACGACACCGCCGGCGGCCAGGACGAGGCCCGCGAGTACGGCCGTCGGGACGCGCAGGCGCCGTAACAGCCGTCCGATTGCTGACACGGTGGGTTCCTTTCGCAGGTGGGGGGTGTCCACGGCCGGTGCGGTCGGCGGACGGGTCAGCGGACGAAGAAGTCCTGGTTGGTGCCCGGCGCGTTCTTGCACTGCCACTGGTCGAGTTGCTGTCCCGCGGTGGCTCCGGCGCCGTAGACGTCCAGGCACAGGCCGCTGTTGCGGTTCTGGAAGGCGTAGGAGCCGTCGGACTGGCGGACGGGCAGCCAGAGGCCGTTGGCCGCTGTGTCGGGGGGTTGTTGCACGATGTTCGGGGTGCCGGCCGTCGTGGAGCTGCCCGCGACCGCGACGTCCTGGCCGGAGCTCTGGGCGCGCAGTTCGCCGTAGCCGCCCGAGGCCGGCACGAACTGGAACTGCTGGTTGCTCTGCCCGTTGCAGGTCCACTGGTCGATCGCGGCGCCGGCGCTGCCGGAGTTGCCGTACACGTCCAGGCACAAGTTGTTGTTTGCGACGACGAGTTGGTGATAGCCGGCCGGGAAGGTCTCGCCGCCGGAGGTGGCCGGGGTGAGATAGACGGCGAACGCGTCGTGCGCGGCCTGGAAGGTCAGGGGCACGGTGATCGAGCCGCCCGAGGCGCTCACGTTCTGGTCGTAGACGGTCAGTGGCGCGGCGAGCGGGGCCTGGTCCGGGATGCGGTGCACGGTGACGTGCACGCTGCCGGCGTTCGTCAGCCAGGGCACGGACGACAGCCCGTTGAAGGTCACGGACGAGGTACCGGAGTTGCCGTTGGCGTCGCCGATGATCGCCACCGCGCGCTTGTTGGTGGCGTCCTGGGAGGCGGAGATCGCGGTCGAGCCGACCTGGCCGGAGGTGTCGACGAGGGTGCCGGTCATGTCGGCGTAGTCGCGCAACGCCCACCAGTTGCCCGTGGGCTGCCAGCTGCCACCGCTCTGGGTGAGGACTCCCGTCAGGTTGGGGGTGACGCAGCAGACCCAGTTGCCGCGCATCGCGTTGGTGTAGCCGGACTGCGCGAACCGGGCCAGGTACCAGGCCGTCACGCCGGCGGTCTGCCGGTCGGCGGGCTGGTACTCGTTCGCGGACAGCGGCCGGGGGCCGATGCCCGCCGTGCTCAGGGCGCTGTTGAGGGACTGGGAGACGGTGACCGGGTCGTCGACGTCGCCCTCGTCGTGGTTGGTGATCATGTCCGGTACCGTCCCGGCCGCCTTCACGTGTGCCAGCCAGGTCCGCCATTCCCCCGGGTTGTTCTGCGGGGTGAAGGCGAGGGACGGCCCGACGATCTGCGCCGAGGGGGCGATGCGCCGGATCTCCCGGTAGGCGGTGTCCCACATCTGGAAGTACTGGGCGCTGTTGACACCCCGGGTCCAGAACACGGAGATGTCCGGCTCGTTCCAGATGTCGTAGGCGAACGGCAGCCCCGTGGCCTGCAGCGCTCCCACCGTGGAGTCGATGAAGCTGATCCAGTTGGAACAGTCGCCGTTGTCGCACGGATACCGCGTGGTGGACGGCTGCCCGCCGTTGGCGCCGTAGATGTCGCTGACCAGTACCTGGTACTGCGCGTGATACGGCGGCTGGGTGAGCCGTTTCGCCTGCGCGACGATCGAGTCGATGTCGGCCCGAGTGGCCGCTCCGTACTGGTAGTTGTCCTTGATCCAGCCGCCGGAGAACCATCCGCCGCCGCGGAACGCGTTGATCCCCAGCGGCTTGATGAACTGGTCGGCCGGCTGACTGCCGTCCTGAGTGAAGCCGTAGAGGAACCCCTCCCCCACTCCGGTCGACGGGCCCCGCGTCGAGGCCAGGTCGACGCTCAGCGCCTCGCCCGAGACGGCGCGGCTCTCGACCGTCGCCGACAGCTGCAGCACGAACGCCAGGACGATGCCGACGGCCAGTATCAGACGCCCGGGTATCGCTCTCGTCCTCATTCGGTCCTCCTGTGTGAGCCGAACTCCGTGAAAATCCCCATCAGTTCAGCGACCACTGCTGGTTGGATCCGCCGTTGCAGGTCCACAGCTCCACGGGGGTGCCGTTGGCGGTGGCGGCGCCGGTCACGTCCAGACACAGGCCGGACTGGGCGCTGGTGATCGTGCCGTTGGCGTTGACGTTCCACTGTTGGTTGGCCTGGCCGTTGCAGGTCCAGGTGATGACCTTGGTGCCGGGGCTGGTGCCCTGGTTGGAGGCGTCCAGGCACAGCGGGCTGCTGCCGGAATACACGGTGAGCTGGCGGGAGTCGGTCCGGGACCAGGTCTGGTTGGCCGCTCCGGTGCAGTCCCGGATCTGCGTCTGCGTACCCGGCGTCGTGGACGCGCCCGGCACCTCCAGGCACTTGCCCGCGCCCACCGCGTGCAGCGCGGTCGACGTACCGCCACCGCCTCCCGAGCCGTAGCCGGCCGCGGTGATGCTTGCCTGGACGGCGTTCTCGGTGGCGTCGGAGGGATACCCGGCCGTGATGGCACCCTCGAAGAACTCGCCGGTGCCCGAGACACTGTTGTCTCCGCCGGTGCCGAGCAGGACGGAACTGTCGACCTTCATCGGCGAATAGCCGTTGGGCAGGGGGCCGGAGAAGGTGGTGGTCAGGCCGCCGCTCGCGCCGTTGCCGTATTTGAGGGTGAAGTTGCTGGTGCCGTTGTTCTTCTCCCACGCGCTGACGAACGGGTAATGCACACCGGGGTTGTTCGGGTCCTTGTTGGAGCCGGTGTTGGTGTGGAACATGCCGTTCTCCAGGTCGGCCTCCACCCACGGCCCCGACCCGGTGCATCCGCCGAACCAGCACGCATTGCCCCAGTAGATGGCGTTCATGGTGGCGTTGCCGGTGTCGGTGTGGGTGTTCTCACCGAGGCCGTAGTCGAAGCAGCACCACTGGTTCGTGTAGTTCGACGACGTCACCATGTAGATGCCTGACGGCTGCGATCCGGTGGGGACGCCTTTCGCGTTGTCGTGCCGGTAGCCGACGCCCTGGGCGACCTTGACGCCGAAGACCTGGTGGCCGGCCGCGGTCACCGGCAAGGCCATGGCATCCGCGCCCACATCGGATCCGTTGGGTCCCGGCCCCTTCCAGTAGCCGCCCCAGGAGATCTGCATGTCGTTGTGCTGGGCGGTCTGGTCGTAGATCTTCGTGATCGTGCACGAGGTTCCCGAGCAGAACGACACCTGGGACGCTCCGTCCGCGTACCCGCCCGCACTGAGCAGCCCGACGTCGCGGTAGCTGTGGTCGGAAGCCCGCTGGATCTGGTAGAGCGGTCCGTTGTACGACGCGAAGAGCGCCCTGGTCGTGGAGTGCGCCGTCACGCACGGCGTGCCGCCCGCGGCGTAGAGATCGCACGGAAGCGACGCGTCCGCCACGCGCTGAGCCGCCGGACGGACGACCGCAGCCGTTCCGGACCGCGGTGAGGTGGCGAACGCCGGGGCGCCGAACGCGGCCACGACCATCGCCAGGACGACAAGGAGCACGGCTTTCCCTCGCCTGCGTGGGCGATCACCGGCTGGTTCGAGCATGGAGACCTCCTCCAGGGTTGGCATGCGGGGTCATCCCAACGTCCATCGCTGGCTGCTGCCGCCGTTGCAGGTCTGCAACTGGGCGAGGGTGCCGTCGGCGGTGGCCCCTCCGGCGACGTCCAGGCACAGGCCCGACTGGACGCCGGTGATGGTGCCGTCGGTGTTCAGCGTCCACTGCTGGTTGCTCTGGCCGTTGCACGTCCAGATCTCCACCTTCGTGCCCGGCGTGGTCTGGTTGTTGTAGGCGTCCAGGCACATCTGGCTGCTGCCCGAGTAGACGGTGAACTGGTGGGACGCGGAGTGCGTCCAGGTCTGGTTGGCGCCGCCGTTGCAGCTCCAGATCTCCACCTGGGTACCGGCGGCCGTGGTCGCGTGGGGCACGTCCAGGCACTTGCCCGCACCCACCGCGTGCACCGCGCCGGTCACACTGGTGCCGCCGCCGCTGGTGCCGCCCGCGACCCGGTACATCACCGTGCCGTGCGCCGGTACCGAGGCGCTGATCGTGCCCGAAGTGGTGGAGGACGCGCCCGACCACAGGTCGGTCAGGGTGTAGGAGGACGCCCCGGTCTTGCCGATCGCGGCCGCGGTGGTCGAGATGGTCGCCGTCGAGCCCGTCTCGTTGAACAGGGCCACCGAAACATCCCCGTTGGCCAGGGGCTTGGCCAGCACGTCCCGGCCGCCCGAGGAGGAGACCATGGTGCCCTGCTTGCCGAGGGGGTCCTGGTCGACCGCGATCACCCGTGAGTTGGTCAGCGTGGCCAGGGTCTCCGCACTGGCCGAGGGGATGTTGGTGCCCGCGATCAGCGGCGCGGCCATCTCCGCCCACAGGCTGAACTCGCTGCGGCTCTCGGTGGCCGTCATCGAGCCGTTGCCGACCTCCAGCATGTCCGGGTCGTTCCAGTGGCCGGGGCCGGCGTAGGAGGCCAGTCCCACGTTGCTGTGGAAGATGGACAGCATGCTGGCGAAGTTGGCGCTGATGTCACCGGTGGTGCGCCAGCTGTTGCCCACGTTCGCGCCCCAGGTCCACACGTAGTCCTGGCCCCAGTTGCACAGGCTGTACAGGATCGGCCGGCCGGTGGCTGCCAGGGCGTCCCGCATCGCCGTGTACCGGCTCTGCGCGGACACCCCGTTGTTGTTGCAGTTGTCGTACTTCAGGTAGTCCACGCCCCACGACGCGAACGACTGAGCGTCGGTGCTCTCGTGGCCCAGGCTGCCCGGATACCCGGCGCAGGTGGCGGTGCCCGCGTCCTCGTAGATCCCCAGCTTCAGCCCCAGCGAGTGCACGTAGTCGGCGGTGCCCTTGATGCCGTCGGGGAACTTGGCCGGGTCCGGCACCAGGTGGCCGCCGGAATCGCGGTTGTGGGTCATCCAGCAGTCGTCGATGTTGACGTAGGAGTAGCCCGCCGCCTGCATGCCGTTGGTGTGCATCGCCTGCGCGGTGGACTTGATCAGTGCTTCCGAGACGTTGCAGCCGTAGGCGTTCCAGTCGTTGAAGCCCATCTGCGGGGTCAGGGCCAGCCCGTTGCCCAGCGCGGCGGCGGGCTGTGCGGTACCGAGGGAGACGAGTGGGACGCCCACGCAGAACAGCGCGACCGAGAAGGCGAACGCCAGCAGCCGGCGCAGGGACGGTCGCGGGAACCGCGGCATGCGGTGTCCGACCCTCTTGGTAATCATGTGCATGACATACACTCCTGGCGATCGATCAGGGGCACGCGGCGCAGCGGCCCTCCGGGGGTGCCGGAGGGCCGCCTCCCGCGTCGGAGAAGGTCTCAGCGGTATCCGGCCGCGATGACGTTGGCCTGGACCGCGTTGTCGGTCGCGTCGGAGGGGTAGCCGGCGACGATGGCCCCCTCGTAGAAGGTCCCGGCGCTCAGGTTGGCGCCTCCACCGGGCTTGCAGCAGTCGCCGCCGCTGCCCAGGACGATGGCGCCCTGCTTCTTCATCGGGCTGTACCCGCCGGGCAGCGCGCCGTCCCACAGCGTGGTCAGGCTGCCGGACTGCGCGTTGCCGCCCTTGAGGGCGAACCTCGACGTCCCGTTGTTCTTCAGCATCGCGGTGACGAACTTGACGGGGAAGGCGCGCTGGTTGCCGTTCCAGGACTGGCTGCCTCCGGAGTAGAGGCCCCATTCCAGGTCGGCCTGGACCCAGGGACCACTTCCCGAGCAGCCGCCGAACCAGCACTCGGTGCCGAAGTTGATGGCGTCCATCGCTCCGGCCGCGTCGGCCTTCCGCGTCGTCTCGCTGTTGCCGTAGTCGAAGCAGCAGCCGCTGTTGACATGGGTACCGCTGGTCACCATGTACGCCCCCTCGGGCGCGCTGCCGGTCGGCACTCCCGTCAGATGACCGTCCCGCCAGTAGCTGTTACCGGGATTGATGTACAGCGAGTACGCCTTGCCGCCGCCGGCGGTCAGCGACTCGGAGGTCGCCTTGGCGGGACTGCTCTGACTCGATCCCGGTACCTGGGCCGAGCCCTGGTACCACAGGTCGTTGCCACGTCCGGACTGGTCGTGGACGACCGTGATCACACAGGTGGTGCCCGCGCAGAACGAGTCCTGCGCCGCCGCGTCGGCGAAGCCTCCGGCCGCCCGCACCCCGATGTTCCTGGTCGCGTTGTCCGAGGCACGCCTGACCTGGTACAGGCTGCCGTTGTACGACCCGTAGAGCGCCCGTACGGTGCTGTGCGCGGCCACGCACGGCGTACCGCCCGTGGAGTAGAGGTCGCACGGACCCGTCCCGCCCGGAGCCGGCGGAGGTGTCGACGTGGTCCACTTCTGGTTGCTCTGACCGTTGCAGGTCCAGAGGATGACCGCGGTGCCGTTGGCCGTGCCCGCCCCGTTGACGTCCAGGCACAGGCCGGACTGGACACCGGTGACGGATCCGTCGGCGTTCTGCCGCCACGCCTGGTTCGACTGCCCGTTGCACGACCAGATGATCACCGGGGTTCCCGGCGCGGTGCGGTTGTCGTAGGCGTCCACGCACCGGGTGCCGCTCATCGTCCTCAGCTCCCCGGCCGAGGTGAACTCGAACGCCTGGTGCGGCTGGTTGTCGCAGTCCTGGATGTCGAGCGCCGTTCCCGGTGTGTCGACGTTGCCCTTGACGTCCAGGCACCGGCCGGAGGCCGCGCTCACCAAGGACGTCGACGCGAGGGCCGATGCCGGTGCCGACCACGTCTGGGCGGTCGCCGTCAGCATGGCCAGCAGCGCCATCACGGCTACCACTGCGAGCGCCGGTAAGCGTGGCCTGCGGGTCGTGCGACTCCGACGGGAAAAGGATGAGGGCGGCATTCTGTTCCTCGGCAATGTGGGGGATGGGGACAGAGAGCGCTGTGCCTGGCCGAACGGGATGGTGTCGAGAGCTGCCGCGAGCATCCACAGGAACCTCTCAGACATCCCATGTTCTAGTGATTCCACAGCTGCATCACCGAGTCAATACACACGACACCCCCAATCGAACTCTGATCCATCCCATGTATTGCGCCTGGTTGGAAGGGTCTGAGGGCATGCCGAAGCCCGCGTCCGGCGATGGCCGCCGTGCCGGACGCGGGTCTGCGTTCCGGGTCACCTCACCTGAAGCTCCAGTGCTGGTTGGCGCCCCCGTTGGAGTCCCAGATCTGGACCGGGGACCCGTTGCCGCTCTGCCCGCTCGGAGTCTCCAGCGCCCGGCCCGAGGCGACGTTGATCAGGGTGTACGAACCGTCGCCGTTCCGGTTCGCCCGCCAGTGCTGGTTCGCACCGCCGTTGGCGTCCCAGATCGCCATCCGGGTGCCGTTGCCCGTCTGGCCGCCCGGCTCGTCCAGGACCCGCCCGCTGGCGATGTTCGTCAGCGTGTAGGAGCCGTCGCCGTTCTGGCTCGCCCGCCACTGCTGGTTCGCACCGCCGTTGGCGTCCCAGACCTGCAGGAGCGTGCCGTTCGCCGTCTGGCCGCCCGGCACGTCCAGGACCCGGCCCGCCGCGACGTCGGTCAGCGAGTACACCTGTCCCGAGACGATGCCTCCGCCCGGATTGCCCGCGCCTCCGCCGAGCGCCGAGAGCGACGCGTCGTAGGCCGGCTTCTTGTTGCCGCTGCTGTCGAACAGCAGGGGATTCTCCCCCGTCCGCCACGAGTCGCTGTCCCTGATCCCCCACACCGTGATGCCGGTGCAGCGCGCGACGCTCATGCAGGCCCGCACCGTGTTGCCGTACGCGGTCGCCGATGCCTGGGCGATGTCGAGTTCGGTGATCTGGACGTCGACGCCGAGGGCGGCGAAGTTGGACAGCGTGGTCTGGAAGGAGGCGGGCGGGCCGCCCGAGCCGAAGTGGCTCTGGAGGCCGACACAGTCGATGGGCACACCGCGCGCCTTGAAGTCCTTGACCATGCTGTAGACGCCCTGGGTCTTGGCGTCGCTCCAGTTCTCGATGTTGTAGTCGTTGTAGCAGAGCTTCGCCGACGGGTCGGCGGCCCGGGCGGTGCGGAACGCCTCCTCGATGAAGCCGTTGCCGAGCACGTTCTGGAAGACCGAGCTGCGGTGCTGGCCGCTGCCGCCGTCGGCGAACGCCTCGTTGACGACGTCCCAGGCGTAGATCCGGCCCTTGTAGTGGTTCATCTCGGTGGTGATGTGGTTGTTCATCACACTGCGCAGGGTGCCCGCGTCACCGATGGAGCCGACCCAGCCGGGCAGTTGCCCGTGCCACACCAGGGTGTGGCCCCGCATCCGCTGCCCGTGTGCGGTGGCGTGGCTGACGATCTGGTCGGCCGGGCCGAAGTTGAAGTTGCCGCGGGACGGTTCGGTGGTGTCCCACTTCATCTCGTTCTCCGGGGTGATCATGTTGAATTCCCGGTCGAGAATCGTGGAGTACGTCGAGTCGCCGAGCCTTCCGGCAGCCACGGCGGTACCGAAATAGCGGCCGCTGTCGGCTGCGGCCGCGCCCAGCGTGCCGGAAGCGGCGTGCGCGGCCGTGCTCGCCGGGCCGGCCAGGGCCAGTGCCGCTCCGGCCAGCAGACCGGTGGCCGAGGCCAGGGCCCTGCGGAGCAGGGGGTCCTTGTCGATCCAGGACATCCGGGATCAACCTCCTTGTGCGGGGTGGAAGAGAGGTGGGCACCGACCACGGGACGGGGCCTCGGTGGAGCGGGGGCCGTGCTCAGGAGACCGGCAGAGCGGTCCACTGCTGGTTCGTTTGGCCGTTGCAGTCCCACAGGACCAGCTGCGTACCGTCGACGGTGGACGCGTTGGGGTCGTCGAGGCAGCGGCCGGAGACGGGGTTGCGGTAGCCGCCGTTGTACGTCTGCCATTGCTGGTTGGTTCCGCCGTTGCAGTCCCAGATCGCGATCTTGGTGCCGTTGGCGGTACCGCGCCCGGTGACGTCGAGGCACTTCCCGAGCGCCCGCAGGGTGCCGTCGGAGCGCGCGGACCACGTTTGTGCGGCGGAGCCGTCGCAGGACCGGATCTCGGCGGCGGTCCCGTTGGCGCTGTTGCCGCCGCTCACCCCCAGGCACTTGCCCGCGATCCCGGAACGCACCTGCCCGCCCGCGGAATCCGGCGGCTTGATCCAGCCCGCCGCGTCCGCCGCCTGGATCTCCGCGTTGAAGGCGTCCGCCATCTTGCTGAAGCCGTTGTCATTCGGGTGCAGGGAGTCGGACAGGTCCGCGGCGGTCAGGGCGCTCATGTCCACCAGGCGTACGTGCTTGCCCGCGGCCTGCTCCGCCTGGACGATGCCGGGCAACTTGGCGTTGAACGCGGGCCGGTTGGCCTCCTCGGTACCGCTGGTGGAGATGATCACGGTGCCGACGAGGACGGTCGCGTCGGGTACGGCCCTGGTGATCTGGTCGATGAGCGCGCGGAGCCGGTCGGCGGCGGTCGGGATCTGGTAGTTGCCGTTCAGGTCGTTGGTGCCGATCTCCAGGGTGACCACGTTCGGCCGGTAGCGCGCCAGCACGGAGTCCGCGATGCCGGCGATCTGGTCGATCCGCCAGCCGGAGTGGCCTTCGTTGTCCGGGTCGGACATGGTGCCGTTGCGCCCCGAGCCGACGAAGTCCAGGGTGTGCCCCTCGGCCGTCAGCTTGTTCCCGAGAAAACCGCGGTAGCTGTTCCCGGACGGGCTGCCGACGCCCCAGGTGATCGAGTCACCCAACGGCATCACCCGCAGGGGCGTGGCCGCGGCGGCGGCCCGCGGGGCGGAGGGGGACGTCCCGACGGCGGCGGCCGCGCCGGGCCACGCGGCGCCCATGCCGAGGGCGGCCGTCAGCGCGGCGGCCAGGCGTGCCCAGTACTTCTTCATCTGCGTTCCTCATTGGGTGCGGGTCAGTGGGTGGGGGGTGAACGAACCTCCGGTCCGTGTGGGCGTTCCGGAGGTGTACATCGGTCAGCGGGGGGTGAAGTCCTGGTTGGTGCCGGGGGCGTTCTTGCACGGCCACTGGTCCAGTTGCCGGCCCGGATCGCTGCTGCCGCCGTAGGCATCCAGGCACAGGCCGCTGTTCTGGTTCTTGAAGGAGTACGAGCCGTCGGACTGCTGTACCGGCAGCCACAGGGTGCCGGGCGCTCCGTTGGCGGCCTGCTGCACGATGTTCGGTGTGCCGGCGGTCGTGGAGCCGCCCGACACTGCCACGACCTGGCCGGAGTTCTGCGCGCGCAGTTGCCCGTAGCCGCCGGAGACCGGCACGAACTCGAACTGCTGGTTGCTCTGCCCGTTGCAGGTCCACTGGTCGACCGCGGCGCCCGCGCTGCCCGAGTTGCCGTACACGTCGAGGCACAGGCCGTTGCTGGCGATCACCAACCGGTGGTAGCCGGTGGGGAAGCCGCCGTCGCCCGACGACTGGACGCCCGCCTGCTGGATGACCTCACGGGCGCCCTGGGGCCAGTTGGTGCCGCTGACCGCGACGTTGCCGCTGAGGACGTTGTTGTGGGGTGGGCCGGTGGCCACGTAGGTGTTGCCGCCGTTGTACCAGTTGCCGGAGAACGTGCTGTCGTCGGTGTGGTTGTTCGCGTTGGCGTTGGTGAGCGCCCAGTTGCCCGCGTCCTGCACCACGTTGCCGGACACCTTCAGGTACCGGGAGCCCTCGTCGAGGTACAGGGCGGTGGTGCGGTTGTTGTCGTACATGTAGTTGTCGGAGATCACCGAGCCGGGGTTGGCGGACAGGCTGTAGATGCTGCCGCCGTCGAACATCGCGTTCTTGGTGTCGAAGACCAGGTTGTGGGAGACGGTGTTGTTCTTGAGCGTGGTGGGAGTGCTGTAGACGGGCTGGTAGTTGTACGTGCCCCGGTTGCGGTAGTCCTGGCTGCCGCCGGGGTCGTTCATCCCCCAGCCCCAGCCGATGTCGATTCCGTCGTAGGGCAGGTGGTCGCATTGGTTGTGGGTGATCGTCGCGTTGGTGACGTAGGTGGACAGGATTCCCGCGGTCTCCTTGTAGTCGGTGCCCACCCCGCTGACCTTGTTGTTGCTGATGGTGATGTTCTGGTTGGTCATCTGCGGGTTGCCGGGGTGGTGTGCGTCCGGCTGGATCCCGCCGACCTGGATGCCGCTGCCGGCGATGTCGGTGAAGGTGTTGCCGGTGACGGTGACGCCGTTCGCGCCGAGTCCGGTGCCGGAGGCGGTGGCCACGCCGTCGTTGCCCACGCCCAGTCCGGCCTGACCGAGTTCGGAGAACGTGTCCCCCGAGAACGTGATGCCGGTGGCGGCGGAGACCTGAACGGCCGCGGGCATCTGCGACCAGTGGTTCCGGGTGGCCTCGAACTGCGTGCACCCGGACTTGCAGGTGTTCAGCCAGTCGGCGGGCATCGGGTAGGCGCCGGTGATGTGCGCGCCGCTCTGCTGGTCCGCGTAGCCGTCGGGTCCGCTCGGGCCCAGCCAGGAGGTCCCGGTGAACCGTATGCCGGAGAATGCCAGGCCGGTCGCCGGTGAGCCGTAGCTGCCGCTGATGCCGAGCAGGCTCTGCAGCCGGGGCAGTTCGACGTCGAGGCCGTTCGGGTTCTGTCCCGGCTGGGCCCGGTAGTACAGGTCCCCTGCGGACGAGTCGAGGTACCACTGCCCGGCCTGCTTCAGGAACGCGTAGTTGTTCTCCAGATACATGGTGCCGCCGGCGAAGGGGGCGTTGATGGTGTCGTAGCCCCAGGAGTTGTTGTTCCATGCCGGCTGCTGCATGGTGATGGTCCTGCCGCTGATCGACTGGACCGGCGCATAGCGGTCGGTGAAGGAGTTGACGCTCTCGACTTCCATGTGGCTCTGGTCCGAGAGGCCGGCCAGGTAGTCGAGGGAGGAGTCGGTGACGGTCAGTCCGGTCCGGGTGAAGGTGAAGCCGGTGCGGGGCACTTGGATCGCCGCCCGCGGCGCCTGCTTGCCGTTGACGTACAACTGCCGCGTGTTCACGCCGCTGCCGACGTGGACCGACCAGATGTTGGTGTTCTGATCATGCACCTGCCAACCAGATATCTGCTGGGCGCCGCTCACGACCGGCTGCTGCCCGGGCATGGCCTGGTAGGTGATGGTGTGGCCGTTCTGGCCGCCGTCCCCGGAGCCGAACGCCAGCGGCTTGGACAGCCGGTAGGTGCCGCCGGCCAGGTGGACCACGACGTCCGTGTCGGCCGAGAGCCGGTGCGCCGGCTGCTGCGCCTGATCGATCGTCGCGAACGGCTGCTCGGCGGAGCCGTTCCCGCCGGCGGGCGCACCCGGCGCCACGTACAGGTCGGCGGCCGACGCCTGGCGCTCGGCCGGTACGGCGAACGCGGCACCGGCCGTGGGCAGACTCCCGACCAGTAGGGCGAGCACAGCCAAGGGGGCGGCCCGGAGGCCGCGGAGCGCTCTGGCTCGGGACATCGTCATCCTCCAGTGGTGGCGGTGGCGGCCGGTGGTGCGGTCGGCCGCTGAGCCGCCTGCACGATCGTGCCGGTGGTGGGCCGGATCCGGGTCGAGGGCGGCCCGTGGCCGGGGGTGCGCCCGGCCACGGGATGGAGCCGTCTCCCTCAGCCGAGACTCCATCGCTGGTTGGAGCCGCCGTTGCAGGTCCACAGCTCGGCCAGGGCGCCGTTGGCCGTGGAGGCGCCGGTGACGTCCAGGCAGAGTCCGGACTGGATGCCGGTGACGGTGCCGTCGGAGTTGAGCTGCCACTGCTGGTTGGCGCCGCCGTTGCACGGCCAGGTCACCACCTTGGTACCGGCGGTGGTCTGGTTGTTGTACGCGTCCAGACACAGCTGGCTGCTGCCGCTGTATACGGTCAACTGGTTGGAAGACGTGCGCGTCCAGCTCTGGTTGGCGCCACCGCTGCAGTCCCAGATCTGCAGCTGCGTGCCGGCCGAGGTGGAGGAGTTCGGCACGTCCAGGCACTTGCCCGCGCCCACCGCGTGCAGCGCGCCCGTGCCCGTTCCGCCGGTCGCGTTGGAGTAGCCGGCCGCGGTGATGTTGGCCTGCACCGCGTTCTCGGTGGCGTCCGAGGGATAACCGGAGGTCATCACGCCCTCGTAGAAGGTGCCTTGGGCTCCCTTGCTGTTGTCACCGCCGATGCCCAGGATGATGGCGCCCTGCTTCCGCATCGGGTTGTAGCCCGCGACGTTGGGACGCACCCCGTCGTAGAACGTGGACAGGCCGCCCGACTGCGCGTTGCCGCCGCGGATCGCCCAGTGGTTCGGGCCGCCTTTGACGATGGCCGTCGTGTAGCGGTAGTTGATGGTCGGGTCGTTCGCGTTGTAGTGCTGGTTGAGCCCGGAGAACAGGCCGTTCTCCAGATCGGCCATGATCCAGGGGCCGTTGCCGCTGCCGTAGCCCCAGACCTTGATGTTGCCGAAGTAGATGGCCTCCATGGTGCCGTTGCCGTCGTCGTTGCTGTCCGTCTCGGCATTGCCGTAGTCGAAGCAGCAGCCGCCGTTGTAGTGCGTGCCGTCGAAGATCGCGTACATGCCCTCGGGGTTGTCCCCGGTCGCGATCCCGTTGGTGTGGTTGTTGCGGTATCCCGTTCCGGGTGCCACGAAGACGCCGTAGGCCTTGTGACCGCCCACCATGGTGGGCGCGGCCGTCGCGTTCGCGAGGTTGTCGGGACCGCCCGCGGCACCGCCGCCGGGCGCCTGCGTGAGGTTGTTGCCGCGACCTGACTGGTCGTAGATGACCGAGATCAGGCAGGTCGTCCCCGCGCAGAACGAGTCCTGCGCGGCGGCGTCGGCGTAGCCGCCCGCGCTCAGGACGCCGACGTCGCGGGCAGTGTTGTCCGAGGAACGCCGGACCTGGTACAGGGGCCCGTTGTACGAGGCGTACAGCGCCCGCGTCGTGCTGTGGGCCGCCACACAGGGCGTTCCTCCCGCCGCGTAGAGATCGCACGGTCCGGACGTGGCTGCCCGGGCCGTCCCGGTCGTGGCCGATGCGCCGGCCAGTGCGCCGACGGCGAGCACGGCCGCGGCCGCCGCCCGGGCGAACGTCTTCGGCCGATCTTTGCGGGAGCGCTCCCACGATGGGACGGATGCCTGCTCCGACTCGTTTGCCGGCCTTCCGCGGCGCCGTAACGCGGCGAGCAGTCGCCGGACGCCACCGCGCCGGACCGGCGCCTGGCGTCCCGTACCTGTCGTTCCCATCCGATCTCCCTACCGTGCCGGCCGAACCCAGTCGGGTTCTGTGCTGAGGGCGCTGGCATATGCCCGAGCGCTCGAGGGTGCCGTTCTTACAAAGGGATTGCAGAGAGGTTTCGGGGGGAGACGGTGCTCCCGATTCCGCGGTGCTGTCAAGGGCCTCGACCTCCTTGGTCCGGCTCTGGGGCCGAATCGGTTCGATCGCCGATCTCCCCGGATCCCCGTCGACCGACCCGCTCAGGCAGACCCGGCAAGACAGCGGACCAGCGGCGCTGTGCCCTCACGCCGACACGGCGGGGCGAGACACGCGGGTCGGGCCGATGGGCGGACCGTGAGCGGTCGGGTGAGCCCTGCGATGCCGCTGACCTGGGGCTCGGCTGGCTATCCGTGGTTGACGAGTGCGCGGTGCGCACCGCACGGGACGAAGCGCGGTCCTTTACCCATCCTTGGAACGCACTGGGGTGCCGTCTTCGGGGTGCGGCACGGCATTGTCGCTTTCCGTCACCGGTCGTACCGTCTCGTCGAAGCGCTTGCACGGAACCGATTCGATTCTCGGGCTCGCGCGGCGCGTGCGAGGCGGTGCGCGGGATGAGTCCGGCAGCCCGATGCCGCTTCGTGTACCAACTGATCGTTTCAGAGTGGCTGCTGCGCTGATTGCCGCCTCACGTCAGGCGGGGCCCTTCTCCGAGTAGTTCTGCCGGACGTCTGGGCGTTTCGGACCGGCTGGCGCTCGCAGGCGTGCTGCAGCGTGCGCTGAGCCACCGTCATCGACGCCCTCTTCGACCTCGCCGACGCCGTCCTCGCCGTGCGTAGCCCGATCCGTCAGGCATGGACGACCTACCGCGGAGACACGCGTCCCCGGCGCCGCCCATGCCTGGTCACCCATCACCAAGGCACGGGTGTTCCGTCCCAGGAGAAGAAGCCGCCGGTGGGGCCGTCGTCCGGGAGCAGGGCCAGGCGGAGGGCACCGTGGGCGGCCTCGGCAGGGTCGTCGCCGGCAGCGGCGGCGCGGGGGTTGAGATCGGTGGCCCGCATGCCGGGGGCGAGCGCGTTGACCTTGAAGCCGTCCTCGGCCATCGTCTGGGCGTAGAAGACGGTGAGGGCGTTGAGGGCGGCCTTGGACGACCGGTAGGCGGCACCGTTGCCGCTTCCCGGGGTGAACTGGGGGTTGGGGTTCGTGCTCCAGGTCAGCGACGCGGTGCCACTGGAGATGTTGACGATGCGGGGGTGCGGCGACCGGCGCAGGGCGGGCAGGAAGGCGTTGGTCACCGCTGCCACCCCGAACACGTTGGTCTCGTAGGTGCGCCGGTACTCCTCGACGAGGGTGTCGGCCGGCGGGGCGAGGGACGGAGAGATACCGGCGTTGTTGACCAGGACGTCCAGGCGTTCCACCTGAGCCGCGGCTTCTGCGATGCCGTCGGGATCCGTCACGTCGAGGACCAGCAGCCGGGCGCCGGCACCGATCTCCTCGACGGCCCGCTGTCCGCGCCCCGGGTCGCGGGAGCCCACGTACACGGTGAGGCCCTCGGCCGCGAGCAGCCGGGCGATGTGCTTGCCGATGCCCTTGTTGGCACCGGTGACCAAAGCTGTGCGATCGTTCATGGGAACAACGGTCCCCTGGCTGTGGGCGCCCTGCCAGGGACAACCTGTACCAGGCAAGCGGCCGGAGGTGGCATGGCGCGGCAGGAACTGGCCCGCTTCCTGCGGGACCGCCGAGCGGGCCTGCGCCCGCACGAGATCGGCCTGACGACGACGGGCACCGCCCGCCGCACACCGGGCCTGCGCCGCGAAGAGGTCGCGGACCTCGCCCACATGTCGGTCGACTACTACACGCGACTGGAACAGGCCCGCGGACCGCGGCCGTCGCCCCGGATCCTGGACGCGCTGGCCCGGGCCCTGCGGCTCACGTCGGCCGAGCGCAGCCACCTCTTCCGCCTGGCGGGATCGAACCCCCCGCCCGGCAGCAACGCCGTGCGGCAGGTGCGCCCGCACGTGGCCCGGATGCTGGAGCGGCTGCCGGAGACCGCTGCCATCGTCACGGACGCGGCGTACGGCGTCGTCGCCTGGAACCCGCTGGCCCAAGCGTTGTTCGGCGGTGACCTCGCGCGCGGGACGACGAACCTGGCCCGGCACCGCTTCCTGGGCCAGGGACGGATGTACGAGAGCTCCAGCACCGAGGAGTTCGGGCACATCGTGGTGGCGCGGCTTCGCCGGGCCGCCGACCGCTACCCGCACGACCCGCGGGTGACCACCCTGCTGGCCGAGTTGCATGCCGGCAGCGAGGAGTTCCGGCACATCTGGCAGACCCGTCCGGTCCACGCTCCTGGACACCGCAGCAAGACCCTGGCCCACCCGGAAGTCGGCACGCTGCGGTTGAACTGCGACGTCCTGCTCGTGCCCGAGGACGACCAGGAGGTCGTCCTGGTCACGGCCGACCCCGGATCACCTGCCGTGCGGGCCCTGCACAGGCTGGCCGGGCAGCCGACCTGAAACGAATCACGCGTCGACCGGATGTGGAGTCGGGTCGGCCCGACATACACGCCCTGTGCATCCCTACCAGGGCAATGAGTCTTGGGACACGTTTTACGCGGCACACGCAACTGCAACCCCCGCGGTCCTTGTCTGACAGGACGACGGGCCCGTATGGGGCGATGAGCGAGAAGACGGGGCAGTTCGTGGGACGGCGCAAGGGCAGCATATGGGTCGCACTGGTCACGGGTGTGACGCTGATGGGCGCGAGCGCCTGCGGTGCGGGCGGCAGCGACAAGGCGAGCGGCGACGACGCACAGGCGTCGGGAAAGCCGAGTGCGAGTGCCTCTCCGTCACCCACGAAGCCCGCGGGCCCGCCGATGCTGCTGGAGACCATCACCCCGCAGACGGGAACCACGGTGGGTGTCGCCATGCCGGTCTCGGTGATCTTCACCAACCCCGTCGCGGCCAAGGCGCGGGCCACCGTGGAGAAGCACATGAAGGTGAGCGCCTCACAGCCGGTGGCCGGCGCCTGGCACTGGATGGGCGACAAGCGCGCCGACTGGCGCCCGAAGACGTACTGGCCCTCCGGGACGACGGTGAAGATCGACGCCGACCTGACGGGCGTCAGCAACGGCAACGGACGCTACGGCGTACACGGCTACACGCACACCTTCAAGATCGGCGACGACGTGCGCGCGGACGTCTCGGTGACCGGCCACACCATGAAGGTCACCCGCAACGGCGCTCCGGTGCGCACCCTGTCCATCAACGCGGGCAGCGCCGAGTACCCGACGTGGGACGGCACGATGGCCGTGATCGACAAGCAGGAGAAGGTCCACATGACCTCCTGCAGCGTCGGAATCAGCTGTGACAAGGGCAGCCCCAACTACTACGACCTGACACTCCCCTGGGACATCCACCTCACCCAGTCCGGCACCTACGTCCACTACTCGACGGGCGACCCCAACCCCGGCAGCGGCAGCGCCCGCGGCTCACACGGCTGCGTCCACCTGTCCCTTTCGGACGCTAAATGGTTCTACGGTCAGGTCAAACAGGGCGACCCCATCACCATCACCGGCTCTCCCCGCGGCAAGGCCCCGGCCGACAACGGCTACGCCGACTTCAATCTGGGATGGGACCAGTGGCTTGCGGGCAGCGCCACGGGTGAGCAGACGACCGCCACCCTTTGACGCGCCGGCGCTGCCGGAGGACCAACGCCGTCGTCGACACCCAGCCGGCCGACCGGATGCATACGGCGACGGCGCCACCTCACACCGGGGGAATCCGGAACTCGAATGCAGGACGGTCCCACGGCACGGCGGGTGGGTTCGCGCGCTCGGTCCCGGTCCGCACCGCACCCACGCGGTGGTAGAAGTCCTGGGCGGGAAGGTGCGACACGACCCTGACATGGTCAAGACCGACGTCCCTGGCCTCGGCCTGCATGTGCGCGACGAGCATCCGTCCGATCCCACGGCCCTGTGCCTCGTCGGCGACGAACAGCAGGTCGAGCTCCGGTGGGGCGAGGACGAGCGAGTAGAACCCCAGGACCCGGCCGTCGTGCTCGCCGCCGCCCACGGCTACGAACGTGCGGTGGGCTTCGATGTAGTCAGGGCCGACCCGGTAGCCCGCGACGGCGGACGCGTACTTTCCCGCGTAGGCGCCTGAGCCACGCACGAGCCGCGTGAGCCGTTTGGCATCCCGCGCGACCGCCCGCCGTATTGTGATCGGCTGACTGCTCGGGAACCCGCGTGACCTCATCGGAAGAGTAAATCGCACCGAGGGGTGCCTTCTCGCGGCGGGTCGGCCGTCGTCGGTGAGACGTTCTTCCGGGACCTGGGCGGCCTGGACGGCAAGGGGCGGCCCGGTCGGAGCACAGCAGCGGCAAAGCTCTCCGTTTCCGGCCCCGGAATCAGGCTCTTTCCGCGACGCCGTCCTCGGGATGGTCCATCTCGGACGGGTCGTCCGTAAGAGAGCTCCCGATCGTCCGGGTGACCACGAGACGGCGTACCTCGTAGGACATTTCGGCGGTCTCGGGCTCGGGGGCGGGGTGGTAGCGGCCCGCGCACACCGACAGGTTCACGATGAGGTACGCCCTCCAGTCGGAGCCCACGCCCTGTCGGTCCGCGAAGATCCGTTCGCCGTCGAGGGTCCACACCACGTTGCGTCGGCCGAAGGTCACGCCCAGATCGAGGACGGCCCCTGGACGCACGGCCTCGTGGCGGACGTAGCTCTGGCCCTGCCGTACGTGGTTGGTCAGCTCCAGGAGATCAGGGTTGTCGGGGTGGTACTCGAAGACGTCGACCTCGTTGCCGCCGTCCCGCCAGGTCCAGATGGCGGGCCAGGCGCCCAGCCGGGTGGGCAGTCGTACCGTGGCCTCCAAGTGGTCCCCGGTACGCACCATGAACCCGTCGGCGCTGCCCTCCGTGGTCAGCAACCCGGTGTCCCACAAGCCGTCCGCCCTGCGCCGGGCCCTGAACGTCCCCAGCCGGGAGTAGGCGGGGTCCGCGGTGAGGTGATCGAGTTTGTTGTCACCCCGGTTCGTCGGTCCTCCGTCCGGATAGGCCCAGGAGTGGCCCGCCACCCATTGGCGTTCCGAGGAGAAATCGGCGCTGAACACGACAGTTCTCACCTGCGCCCCCCTTACTGTCAGCAACAACCCCGCTCCCGTTGCATCTCCTGGTCCGGCCGTCCTTATGCGCCACCGGCCCGCACCCGAGCTGCAATTCAGCCTCCCGGGTGACAA
>NZ_RSAJ01000909.1 GCF_003933965.1 Streptomyces sp. RP5T | reverse complement strand
CGCGTACGGCGGCCGCGGGGGCGCGGGGAGGGGGCGGTCCGCCGGCACAGCGGGAGCCGGCTCCGGCCACGGCACGGGCCGCAGCGGTACGACCGCTCGGTGGACGGCGCGGGCCGGTGGCCGCAGGGCCGTGTCGAGGACGTCGTACTCGACGACCTCCCCGGCCGGCACGGGCGGCATCGCGTGCGCCTGGAGATGCGTACCGGGAACCAGCAACGCGAGCAGCAGCACGAGCGCCCGCAGCCAGTCACGGCTGCCCGGGGCACGTCGTACGGAACTCACACAGGTCGTCTCCCCCGGCGGCACCCGCACTTCATCACTTCGCCCGCCAAGTTCACCCACCCGGAGTGCGGCCTGCGCGTCACCGACCGGGGTGGCGGACGGAGGTCACACCGTGTGCGGCAGCTGTCGGGCCTTGGTGCGGATGCTCAGGGCTGTGACGATCTCCACCGCTCCCACGACGACCAGCCAGATGCCGCCGACCACCGTGAGGACGGTGATCGACTCGAAGGGGGAGTCGATCAGCACGATCCCGGCGGCGAAGGTCAGCACCCCGAGGAGGATGTGCCAGCCCCGGGCCGGCATGGAGCGGTCGGAGGCGGCGGCCAGGGTCTGGGTGATGCCGCGGATCAGCCAGCCGATGCCGATCCACAGGGCGAGCAGCAGGATCGACCGCATCGGGCCGCGCAGACAGAACAGGCCCAGCAGGATCGACAGGCTGCCGCTGATGAAGGCGAGGACGCGCAGGGCGGTGGTCCGGTGCGTGCCGAAGGCCGCGACCAGCTGGAAGATGCCGCTGATCAGGAGGTAGACGCCGAAGAGGACACCGACGACGAGGAGGGTGGCGTCGGGCCAGACCAGGACCAGCACGCCGAGGACCAGGGAGGCGGCCCCGGTGAGCAGGACGACCTGCCAGGCGGCTGTGGCGAGGGAGTGCAGGGGGCCTTCGAGGGGCGGTTCGGGCGCGTGCGGCGAGGTGCCCGGCGGGTGGCCCGCGTGGACCCTGCGGTCGTCGAAACGGTCGTCGAACTCGGTCATGGTCCATGCTGGGACCGCCGCGCGCCGCACGGCCACCCGGGACGGGCCACCCGGCTGACCGGTGCCGACAGTCCCGGACCCTAGGACTTCCCGCCCGCCTTCGCCGCCTTCGCCGCCGCCTTCATCTCCTGCTTGTGCGCGCGGACCTTGGTCAGCGACTCGGGGCCGGTGATGTCGGCGACGGACCGGAAGGAATCCGGCTCGCCGTAGGCGCCCGCGGCCTCCCGCCAGCCCTGCGGCCGGACACCGAGCTGCTTGCCCAGCAGCGCCAGGAAGATCTGCGCCTTCTGCTTGCCGAAGCCGGGGAGTTCCTGCAGGCGGCGCAGCAGCTCCCGCCCGTCCTCGACGCCCTTCCAGACCAGCTCGGCCTCGCCGTCGTAGTGCTCGACGAGGTACTGGCACAGTTGCTGGATCCGCTTGGCCATCGAACCGGGGTAGCGGTGCACGGCCGGCTTCTCGGAGAGCAGCGCGACGAACGCCTCCGGGTCCTGCGCGGTGATCTCGTGTGCGTCGAGGTCGCTCGCGCCGAGGCGGTCCGCGATGGTGCGGGGTCCCTTGAACGCCCACTCCATCGGGACCTGCTGGTCCAGCAGCATCCCGACCAGCGCGGCGAGCGGGGAGCGGCCGAGGAGTTCGTCGGCCTCGGGGTCCTGGGCGAGGTGCAGGGTGACGTCCATGACTCCGATCATGCCCCCGCCCCGGTCATGGCTCCACGTGAGGGCCGGTCAGAGCTGCGCCGTCGGTGTTCTCGTGGGCACGGCCAGCACGGCCAGCACGGCCAGCACGGCCAGCACGGCCAGCACGGCCAGCACGGCCAGCACGGCCAGCGCGGTCCCGGGCCTGCCGTCGCCGCCCGGGGTCGGAATCCCGCCAAGGCCACCCGCCGGGGCTGCCGGGTCCGCCGGGGCCACCGGAGCCGCCGGACAACAGCCTGGACAAGGCAGGCCGACGTGCCCGGCGCCTCGTCAGGCCGGTGGCGGAGCCGGGCGGCCTCAGGGCCTCCAGTACCCCAGCGCGTCGACCCGCTCCTTCGGCACGCCCAGCTCCTTGCGGACGTACGACGACAGGGCCCTGGTCGTCGCCGTGTCGCAGGCGATCCACACGTACGCGTCCGGGTGGCTCCTCAGCAGGCCGGGCAGGTCCGCCTTCACCTGGGCGACCAGGTGCGCCCCGGAGTCGAGGCGGAGCACCCGGCGGACCTCGTGGCGGGCGGGGTCGGTGCGGAAGGGGAGGCCCTCGTCGCCGCCCTCGAACCAGACGGTCGCCGGGGCGGAGTCCAGGGCGCGGAGGAGGGAGTTGAGGGCGGGCAGCGAGGCCGGGTCGCCGAAGGCGAAGAC
>NZ_RSAJ01000908.1 GCF_003933965.1 Streptomyces sp. RP5T | reverse complement strand
GACCCGCGTCGCGCAGTGCCGGGCCCAGCAGGCGGCGCCGGGCCCGCGCCGCCGCGGCGCCCGCGACCAGGCCGAGCAGCAGAAGGGCCAGCACCGAGCCCTGGAGCAGCGGCAGGTCCTGCGAGCGGGCCGCGCCGAGGGCCGTACGCCCGATGCCGGGCACCGCGAACACCAGCTCCACGGCCACCGCGCCGCCCGCAAGGCCGACCGCGGCCATGCCGAACTGCGGTACCAGCGGCGGCAGTACGCGTCTGAGGGCGGCCGCCGAGATTCTCGTACGGCTCACTCCCGCGCCCCGCCACAGCTCCACCCAGCGCTCGCCGAACACGGCGGGCAGGGCGTCCGCGACCAGCCGTCCCAGCAGCCCGCCCGCGGGCACGCCGAGGGCGAGGGCGGGCAGCACCAGATGGGCCGGGCCCGTCCAGCCGGACGTCGGCGCCACACCGAGCCACACCCCGAACACCAGCAGGGCGACGGTGGCCAGCAGGAACTCGGGGACGGCGGCGAGCATCGCGGCGAGGGCGCCGGCCGAGCCCCGCCCTCGCACGAGCACGGGGGCCACCAGGGCGGCGGCCAGCAGGACCGCCACGCCGAGCGCCGCGCCCATCAGGGCCAGGGACACCTGGAGCCCGGCGAGGACGGCGGGCAGGACGTCGTGGCCCGACACCCAGGAGGTGCCGAGGTCGCCGTGCAGGAGGTCTCCTGCCCACCTCCCCAGCAGATGAAGGGGGCCGGCGTCCAGACCGAGGTCCTCGCGGATCGCGGTGAGGGCCTCCTCGGTGGCCTCCTGCTCGGCCGACCGGGCCCGCAGGACGGTGAGCGCGGGGTCCCGGTGGGAGAGCCAGGGGAGCAGGCCCACGGCGGCGACGACCGCGAGCAGGCTCAGAAGCCGGGTCGTCCCGGCGGCCGTGGGCCTCACTTCACGTACGTGGCGGCGGTGACCAGCTCGCGCTCGCGCGGGTCGTGCGCGGCGCCCACGACCCCGGCGGCGTCGCCCTGGATCACCCGCTCGTGGAGCAGCGGGACGGCGGCGTCCTGCGCGAGTACGGCGGCCTCGGCCGCGACGATCGCCCGGCGGCGGGTGTCCCCGACGGGGGTGTCGGCGGCCTTCTCCAGGGCTGCGTCGGCCGACCTGTCGGAGAAGTGCGAGAGGTTGAAGGTGCCCTCGGAGGCGAAGTCGCTGTAGAGATAGGCGGCCGGGTCGCCGGAGTCGAGGACGGTGGCGCGGGAGAGCACGAACGCGTCGAACTCGCCCGCGAGCGCGTCGGATTCGATGTTCGCGTACTCGCGGACGTCCAGCTTCACCGTGAACCCGGCCTGCTGGAGCTGCTGTTGCAGTGCCGCCGCGACCTCGGGCATCTCGGTGCGGTCGGTGTAGGTGCCGATGGTGATCGTCTCGCCGCGCGGGCTGCCCGCCGCGACGCGCCGGACGGGCGTGCGCAGTTCGGCGGCCCAGGGCAGCGCGGGTCCGAGCAGTCCCTCGGCGACGTCGGCCCGTCCCTCGTACACGCCCTCGACCAGGGCCCCGGCGTCGATCGCCTCGCGGGCGGCGGCGCGCAGCGAGGCGTCCTCGAAGGCGCCGTCGCCCGTGTTCAGGTACAGCGTGTTGGTGCGCGGCATGGGGACCTCGGTGATCAGGTCCTGGTCGAGGACGGCGGCCTGCGAGACCGGTACCGCCTCGACGATGTCGGCCTCACCGCTGCGCAGGGCGGCCGCGCGGGCGGTGCCGTCGGGCACGAACCGCACGTCGATACCGGGGGACTTGGCCTTGGCGCCCCAGTAGCCGTCGTAGCGGTCGAGGGTGGCGGAGGAGGTGCCGTCGACCTGCGTGAGCTCGAAGGGGCCGGTGCCGGCGCCGACCGGGTTCACGGTCTTCCCGGTGTACGCGCGCGCCGCGAGGACCGACAGCTGCGGGGAGCTGAGGCGCTGCGGGACCAGTGGGTCCTCGTGGGCGGTGGTGACGCTGACGGTGCCGGCGTCCACGGCCCGCGCCGTCAGCTCGACGCCGTCCAGGATGCGGGGCTTGGGGGCGGCGGTGGCGGCCCGGGTGAGGGACCGTACGACCGCCTCGGCGTCCAGCTTCGTGCCGTCGTGGAAGGTGACGCCGTCGCGTATCCCGAAGGTCCAGGTACGGCCCGACCGCTGCCACGCGGTGGCGAGGGCGGGCTCGGCGTTCCCGTCCGCGTCCAGCTTGACCAGCGTCTCGGCCGTCGCCCAGCGCGACAGCTTGAACGCGTCGTCGGTCAGGGGGGACAGGCCCGAGCGCGGGGGCTGCATCATCGCGACGCGAACGCGCTTGCCGTCGCCGTCGCCCTCGGCGGAGGTGCCGGAGAAACAGCCGGTGAGCAGGGTGGACGCCAGGGCGGCCGGGATCAGGT
>NZ_RSAJ01000907.1 GCF_003933965.1 Streptomyces sp. RP5T | reverse complement strand
GTGTCGGTACGGCGACTACCTCATCGCCATGAACACCAGCACCGACAAGACGGTCACCCTCCCCGCACGCCAGGACTTCGGCCCCGCCCGCGACCTCGCGACCGGGCGCACCATCGGTGCGGGCCAGCGGCCGAAGCTCGGCCCCCGCAGCACCCTGGTGCTCCACCGGAGCTGAGCCCGTCCGGGCCGGTGCGGTGCCGGGGACCGCACCGGCCCGGCCCCCTTCTCCACCACTCAACGCCGAGTGAGAGGACCCGTTCGTGAATGAGCCGCAGACCACCCCAGACACCCCCCCGACTCGCCGCCGCTTCCTGGGACTCGCCGCCGCGGGCGTCGGCACGGCGAGCCTCACCGGAGCCGTCTCACTGACCGGCGCCTCCCGTGCCGCCGCCGTCACCTCCGGCCTCACTGCCCTGAGCCACCCCGGCGTGCTGCACAGCCGCGCCGACCTCGACCGGATGCGCAGCAAGGTCGCGGCGGGCACCTCGCCGTGGATCGACGGCTACCAGGTCTTCGCCGCCGACTTCTTCTCGTCCTCCTCCTACGTGGTCGCGGGCGGCCGAGCGACCGTCACGCGCGGCACCACCCCCGAGAACGGCAACACGGAACTCTGGTACGACTGCAACGCCGCCTACCAGAACGCCCTCATGTGGTACATCACCCAGGACACTGCCCACGCCACCAAGGCCCTGGAGATCATCAAGTCCTGGACGAACGCGCTCCAGGTGATCAACGGCAAGGACGCCGAACTCGCCGCCGGCATCTACGGCGCCAAACTGGCCGCCGCCGTCGAGATCATGCACTACACCGGTCCAGCCGGCAGCTGGACCCAGGCCGAGCTCGACGCCACGGTCGCCATGTTCAAGAACATCTTCGTCCCGCTCATCAACATCTACGGCGACGGCGGCTACGGACTCATGGGACTGAAGGGCATGTTCCAGATCGCCGTCGCCTGCAACGACCTCACCCTCTTCAACGACGCCTACAACGCCTTCTACACCAACAGTTGCTGCGCGCTGACCAAGCTGATCCAGTCCGGCACCGGCCAGTGCTGCGAGTCCGGCCGCGACCAGGGCCACGCCCAACTGATCCTCGGCTCGCTCGCGGAGATCTGCCAGACCGGCTGGATCCAGGGCCTCGACCTGTACGGCGCCTCCAGCTCGCTGCTGCTGTCCGGCTTCGAGTACACAGCGAAGTACAACCTTGGCAACAGCGTTGCCTACGACGCCTCCTTCGGCCGGTGCGACTGGCACTGGCCGGCCATCGGCACGGACGGGCGCGGCGCGTTCAAGCCCATCTATGAGATGGCGTACAACCACTACGTCAAGCGTGCCGCGAAAACCGCCCCGTACACCGCCCAAGTCGCGGCAAACCTAAGGCCGGAAGGCGCACCGACCCAGTGTGACCAGCCGGGCTTCGGCACCCTCCTGTTCTCCCTCTGAGTTCCGATCGGACATCGCGTGATCCACAATCCCGTCCTGCGGGGCTTCGAACCCGACCCCGTGATCCTGCGGGTGGGCGACGACTTCTACATCGCCACCTCGACCTTCGAGTGGTATCCGGGCGTACGCATCCACCACTCCCGGGACCTGGTCAACTGGCGGGCGCTGGGCGGGATCCTGGACAGCCGACGGCTGCTCGACCTGACCGGCGTCCCGGACTCGGGAGGCATCTGGGCGCCCGGACTGTCCTACGCCGACGGCTTGTTCCACCTCGTCTTCACCGTCGTCGACACCTACGCCGAGGGCTGGAAGGACCTCCCCAACCACGTCACCACCGCACCCTCCATCGAGGGGCCCTGGTCCGACCCGGTGCCACTGCACGGCCGGGGCTTCGACGTCTCCCTCTTCCACGACGACGACGGCCGCAGCTGGCTGCTGAACATGCGGTTCGACTGGCGCCCGGAACGGCAGATGTTCGCCGGCATCGAGATCCAGGAGTACGACCGCGCGAAGCAGACCCTGCTGGGCCAACCGCGGACGATCACCATCGGCACCGCCGCGGGCGTCGCCGAAGGACCGCACCTGTACAAGAAGGACGGCTGGTACTACCTCGTACACGCAGAAGGCGGCACCGGCTACGAGCACGGAGCGGCCGTCGCCCGCTCCCGCGACCTCTTCGGTCCCTACGAACCCGATCCGGCGGGACCACTTCTGACCTCGCGCCACGATCCCTCTCTGGAACTGCAGAAGGCCGGCCACTGCTCCCTCGTGCGGACGGCGGCAGGGGAGTGGTATGCGGCCCACATCACTGCCCGCCCCTATTCCGAGCGCGGCCGATGCGTCCTCGGCCGCGAGACCGCACTGCAACCCATTACCTGGAACGCGGACGGCTGGCCTCAGATCGCTCAAGGCGTGCCCGCCGTGAGTGTGCCCGCC
>NZ_RSAJ01000906.1 GCF_003933965.1 Streptomyces sp. RP5T | reverse complement strand
GAGATGTCTCGTGGGCTCGGAGATGTGTATAAGAGACAGCTCGTAGGCTGGGGCCATGACGGAACAGCCCGCTCGGCGTCTTCTCCTGGTGCACGCGCACCCGGACGACGAGTCCATCAACAACGGCGCGACCATGGCCAGGTACGCGGCCGAGGGGGCCCGGGTGACCCTGGTCACCTGCACCCTCGGCGAGCGTGGCGAGGTCATCCCGCCGCAGCTCCGGCATCTGACCGGCGCCGCCCTCGCCGAGGAGCGGGAGCGCGAGCTGGCCCGGGCCATGGACCGGCTCGGTGTCCGGGACTTCGGCCTCCTCGGCGGCCGCGGCCGGTACCAGGACTCCGGAATGATGGGCACCGCCGACAACGACAACCCGCACTGCTTCTGGCGGGCCGACGTCGACGAGGCGGCCGGGCATCTCGTCGAGGTGATCCTGGAGGCGCGCCCCCAGGTCCTCGTCACCTACGACGAGCACGGCGGGTACGGACACCCCGACCACATCCAGGCGCACCGCGTCGCCATGCGCGCCGTCGAGCTCGCCGCCGACGCCGGATGGCCGATCCCCAAGGTCTACTGGAACCGCCTACCGCGCGCGGTCGGTGAGCAGGCCTTCGCCCGGCTCCACGCCGACCTGCCCGGCCTCCCCTTCACCCGGACCGCCGTCCTCGACGACGTACCGGGCGTGGTGGACGACGAGCGGATCACCACCGAGATCGACGGCACCGCCCACGCCGCCGCCAAGAGCGCCGCGATGGCCGCGCACGCGACCCAGATCGACGTCCGCGGGTCCTACTTCGCGCTCTCCAACGAACTCGCGCAACCCCTGTTCACCACCGAGTACTACGAACTGGTGAGAGGGGAACCCGGGGACACCAGGGAGACCGACCTGTTCTCCGGGATCGAGGATGCGGCATGAGCGACCGTACGCCGATGCTGGCCCAGCCCCTGCAGCGCCCCTCCGCCGGACGGGCCGCCGCCTACCTCGGCCTTTTCGTGCTCGGGGCGGTGGTGGGGCTCGCCGGATCACTGGTGCAGGGGGGCTGGTTCCCCGGCGGGCTGCTGCTCGCGCTGCTGGGTGAGGCCGGGCTGCTGCTCGGCGGGGCCCGTGCCGTCGGCAGCCGCGCCGGAGCCGTCGCGCCCGCCGCCGGCTGGATGGTCGCCGTCATCTTCCTGACCGCCAGCCGTCCGGAGGGCGACTTCGTCTTCGCCGCGGGAAGTGGCTCCTATCTCTTCCTGCTCGGTGGCATGGCTGTCGCTGTGATCTGCGCCACCCTTGGGCAGGGGCGGCAACCGGGCGGCGACGGCGTCCGACTTGGCAAGTGACGTACCACTTCTCCGCATCGCGCGCGTGCGAGTCCCGTGTGGGTTTCCCCGGCGGTCGTGGGATACAGGCCAGAAGTGGCCAGTATGGTGGTGCGCGCCGCCGACGCCCGAAGCAGTGAGGTCGAAACGGGCGGCGGAGCCAACCGGGAGAACCTGCCTTGAGTCGTGAAACTGACAGTCCGTCCTCCGGGCCCAACGGGCGCGGCGGAGCCGCCTACCCCTCGGGCACGCCGCCGTACGGGACGCCCATGGCTTCCGACGGCGGTCCGGACGCGGGCCGTTCGGCCACGCAGCCGGAAGAACGCAAGACCGAGACCACGCTGACGACCCGGATCCGGATCAACATCCCCGGTTCCCGGCCCATTCCACCGGTCGTCGTGCGTCAGCCCGTCGCGGACACGGAGAGTTCCGGCAGCAGCGGTCCCGAGACCGAGGCACCGACGCCGAGTCCCTCCTCGACGACCGGCACGGTCGAACTGCCCGCCGAACCCGGTCAGCCGGCCGCCGACGAGAAGGCCAGCGACTGGTTCGCGCCCCGCAAGTCCGGCCCCGCCAAGCCCCCTCAGGCAGGCGGCGGCACCAACGGCGCCGGTCTGCCGGGCGGTTCGGGCGCGGGTGCGGGCGCTCCCGCGGCATCCGGTCCCCGTCAGGGCGGTTCCGGTGCGGCCTCGTCCGGCGGTGCGCGCCCCGGGGCCGGGCGCCCCGGCGGGGTGGTCGGTTCCATGAGCGTGCCGGGCGGCTCCCGTCCCGGCGCCACCAACGGCGCCGGACTGCCCGGTGCCACCGGCGGCCCGGTGGCACCGGGCCACGGCGGTGGCACCGGCTCCTTCGATGTCACCGAGGCGCTCAACGGCGGCCAGCGCGGCACCGAACCCCGCCGCGACGAGCTCCCGTACTTCGCCGAGAACGGCAGCGGCTCCGGCTCCCCGGCCGGGGAGAACGGCCAGGGCGGCTTCGGCACGCAGGGCGGCCCGCCCACCCAGGGCGGCCCCG
>NZ_RSAJ01000905.1 GCF_003933965.1 Streptomyces sp. RP5T | reverse complement strand
CGGGGAGTCCTGAGGGGCGGACGGGGGCTGCGCCGGCGCGGTGCCGGAGTCGTCGCTCCCGCCCCGGTCGGTGCCGTTCGTCGTGCGTATCGGCGGTCGGCCCGCGGCGGCCGGTCCCTGGGACCGCTCCTCGCCGCCCGGCAGGCCGGACTCCCGCCCCGCGCTCATGCGGTCGGGCGCACCGGGTGCCGAGTCACCGGAACCCCGCTCCCCCGCGCCCTGTGCGGGCTCACGGCCCTGCGGCTCGGCCGGGACGCGGCTGTCGGCCTCTTCCGGGCCCTGCCAGTCGAACCCGCCGAACGCCGGGCGGGCCGCGGTTCCGGCACCGCCGCCCCGCCGGTTGCGCTCACCGAAGGCCTGCCAGTCGGAGTCGTCGTTCACCCGTCCGCCCTGCTCCTCGCCCGCCGTCGGCGGCTGGGCCGGCCGCGGTGGGGTCGTCGGGCGCGGAGGAATGGAGGCGCGGCGTGCTTCCGTGCTCATGCACCCCCCGTTTCCTCATGTCCGGGCCGTTCGGTCGTGCGCGGGCCCTCGCCGAAGCCGTCGGTGTGGAAGACCGCCGTCCGGGCACGCATACCCGCACGGAGGGGCCGGCATCCCGGCGCGGCGGCGACGGGGGCGTACGGCCCTGCGTGCGTGCGCGTCACTCTACGGGTTGTTCCTGGGCGAACGGGAACCAGTCCGTCAGGCCGGGGGCATCTGCCCGGAACGTCCCCCTACCCTGCGGTAATCCTGTCTGGCAGGCTTCGTTCATGACTGCACGCGCCGCCGACCGGGCCCGTTACGACCGGGCCACCGCCCACCTCGACGCCCCCGTCGCGATCGTGGACCTGGACGCCTTCGACGCCAACGCGGACGATCTCGTCCGCCGGGCGGCGGGCAAACCCGTCCGTGTCGCCAGCAAGTCCGTGCGGTGCCGGGCGCTGCTCGAACGCGTCCTGGGCAAGGACGGCTTCGCGGGCATCATGTCCTTCACCCTCGCCGAGTCCCTGTGGCTGGCGCGGAGCGGCTTCGACGACATCCTGCTCGCCTACCCCTCCGCCGACCGCGCCGGATACGCCGAACTCGCCGCCGATCCCAAGCTCGCGGCCGCCGTGACCGTGATGGTCGACGACCCCGCTCAGCTCGCGTTCATCGACGCCTCCCGCGCGGGCGGCACCGAAGTGATCCGGGTCTGCCTGGAGTTGGACACCTCGCTGAAGCTGCTCGGCGGCAAGGTGCGGGTCGGTGCCCGGCGTTCGCCGCTGCACTCCCCCGCCCAGGTCGCCGACATGGCCCGCGCGGTGGCCCGGCGCCCCGGGTTCAAGGTGGTCGGGATCATGGCCTACGAGGGCCACATCGCCGGTGTCGGGGACTCCGTCGCGGGACGGCCGCTGCGGTCCCGGGCGGTCCGGCTGATGCAGGCCACCGCCCGCAAGGAGCTGGTCGAGCGCCGCGCCGCCGTGGTGCGTGCGGTACGGGCCGTCGTACCGGACCTGGAGTTCGTCAACGGCGGCGGCACGGGCAGTGTGCAGCACACCGCCGCGGAGGACGCCGTCACGGAGATCGGCGCGGGTTCGGGGCTCTATGTGCCGCGGCTGTTCGACAACTACACGTCCTTCAGCGGGCGTCCGGCGGCCCTGTTCGCCATGCCCGTCGTGCGCAGGCCCGGGGTGGGTGTCGTGACCGTCCTCGGCGGCGGCTACCCGGCGTCCGGCGCGGCCGGGCCCGACCGGCTGCCGGTGCCGTATCTGCCGGAGGGGCTGAAGTACGACCCGCAGGAGGGGCCCGGCGAGGTGCAGACCCCGCTGCTCGGCGCCCCCGCCGACGACCTGCTGCTCGGCGACAAGGTGTGGTTCCGGCACGCCAAGGCCGGTGAGCTGTGCGAGCGGTTCGAGAAGCTGCACCTGATCGAGGGCGACGCGGTGACGGCGACCGTCCCGACGTACCGCGGGGAAGGCCACACCTTCCTCTGAGTCAGCGGCCGACGACGGAGTCCGGGGGCCTGCCGCGGTCCGGCCGCTGAGTAACAGCGACCGGACGTCATCGCCGGGTCCTCGGTCCGTGCTGCCCCGTCGGCGCACCAGGTGTCCGGCGCGTCCGGCGACCGCCACGCGCTGCGACCTGACGACCCGGTGGCCCGCGGATGCCCACGCAGGCGCCGGCGGGCGCCCGCGGTACGTCGTCCGCGGCGAGCGCTTGCGGGTTGCTCCCGGAGTCGACTGGCAGCACGTACGGGCCCGGGTCGCTGCCGCCCCGGTGGTCATCGCGACGTTGTCGCGGGTGACGTACTTCGCGGGGCCCGTCCGTCGGGCAACGGCCTGCTGATGCCGTCGAGTTCGTCGTCCGGGCGGGGAGGGCGTGGTGGGTGACGGGCTCCTGGCCGTCGGTGCCGTGTCCGCCCC
>NZ_RSAJ01000904.1 GCF_003933965.1 Streptomyces sp. RP5T | reverse complement strand
CCCTGGTCCCGGGCCACGTCCTCGGCCCGGGCGCAGGCCACCTCCGGCCCGTCGGCCCAGTGGTCCGCCGCCGCGAGCGCCGCGAGATCCGCCCCACCGGCCGCCCGATGCCGTACGACCACGGCCTGCCCGAGGGCCAGCACGGCCCCGAACACCACGCACAGCACCGCGACGGCCCCGACACTCCAGACGGTGGCGGAACCCCGGTCCGCCCCACCATCGCCACGATGAACCCCGACGAGCCGGACAGCGGAGCGGCGGAGACCGCCGCCCAGGGCGTGGGCGGCGGTGGAGAGCCGAGCCCCATCCACCCGGACCTCGGCAACCCGCCCAGCGCCGAACCGCCCGCCCGCGAGCCACCGGCCCACAGCCCCGCGCTCACGGTGGCGCCGAGCATGCACGCTCATCCCCCTTCCCCCACCGTCGTCTCCACCAGGGCCACGGCCTCCTCGCGTACCTCGAAGGGCAGGCCGTGCAGCGCGGGTGGCTTCGCCACGACCACGACACGGACCCGGTCGCCCTCCCGGGCGACCGTCACCTCCGCGTCACGCGGTGCCGTGTCCCGAGCCACCCGGACGACCGCGTCGGCGGGATCCTCGCGGGCCGCCGCGCGGGCGGCCGTCCTGGCCGCGTCCACGCACTGGATCTGCGCGGCCACCACGAGCAGCCCCCACACCAGTGCCATCGCGAACATCACCAGCACGGGCAGCACCATGGCCGACTCCGCCGTCACGAACCCCTGGTCCGAGTCCCGTTCACGCCTTCGCATCGAGCGCCCGTTTCACGATGGCCTGGAGTTCCGCGCTCACGGCCCCGCTCGTGACCACCTTGTAGAGCACCACCGCGAACGCCACCGCCGCGACGATCCCCATCGCGTACTCGGAGGTGACCATCCCCTCGTCACCGCGCATCGACCGCACCCGGCACACCGTCCTGCACACCAGGGCGCTCACCCGCGCCCGAACCGTCTTGTACATCTCAACCCCCGTGAGGCTCAGTCCTGTTGACGACCTTCTGACCGTCTGATTGCTCTCTCCGACTGTTCGTCGGGCTGTTCACCGCACTGTGCGTCCACCTGCTCGCACTCCTTCTCACCGACCGCCTCCCGTCACGGCGGACCACCCCCTCCCAGCACTCCACCCGCGAGCCCGATCACGGTCGGCAGCACGCCGACGGCGATGAACGCGGGCAGGAAACACAGCCCCACCGGCGCGGTGACCAGCACGGCGGCCTTCCGCGCCCGTGCCGTCGCGGCCCGCCCCCAGTCGGCACGGGCGTCCGCGGCGAGCCCGGCGACCGGCCCCGCCGCGGGCAACCCGGTCACATCGGCGCGCTCCAGCAGCCGGGCCAGCGCCCCGGCGCCGGGTGTCGCGGCGAGCTTTCGCCAGGCCTCGCCCGGTTCGCCGCCGAGCCGTACCTCCGCCGCCCCGCGCGCGAGCCCCTCTCCCACGGGGCCGCCCAGGGCCTCGCCCACGGCCTGCGCCGCGATCACGGGACCGGCGCCCGCCGCGATACAGGCGGCCAGGAGGTCGGCGGCGAGCGGCAGTTGCCGGGCCGCCTCGCGCCCGTCGGCCTCACCGGCGCCCACGCCGGCCGTCTGTCGCAGCCGCCATCGCCACAGCCCCGCGGCGACGACCAGTCCGACCACGAGGCCGACGACCCCGCCGACCAGCACCCACCCGGCACACCCGACGCCGAGCACGGGCAGCCACCGCCGTGCGAGCTCCCGCCCTTCGAACCGAGGATGCTCGGCCGTGGCGTCCGCAGCGGCCAGCAGCTCTGCGAGCCGTCGCCGCAGTCCGCGCTCGCGCCGCACCGCGGCGGCCCAGCGGGCGAGCCAGGCGACCACCAGGGCGGCGGCCACAACAACCCCCAGCCTGTGGACAACTTCCGCGCTCATGACGCCTCGGCTCCCCGTACGATCCGCGTCGCCCACCACATCCCGGCGCCCTCCAGCAGGCCACCGGCCAGCAGACAGCCCAGCCCGGACCCGGTGTGCAGCAGGACGTGCAGGGGATCGGCGCCGAGCGCCGCACCGAGGCCCAGGCCCAGCACCGGCAACGCGGCGAGCATCCAGGCCGTGGACCGCGCCCCTGTCAACTGGGCGCGCAGGTCGGCCCGTTGGTCGCGCTCGGCCCGCAACGCCCCTTCGAGCCGGTCGAGCCCCGCCGCGAGCCCCGCGCCCTGGTCCACGGCCACCCGCCAACACGCGGCAAGTCCTGACAGCCCCTCGGCGCCGGGCCGCCGGGCCGCCGCCGCGAGCGCCTGCGGGACATCCCCGCCGAACCGGGCCGCCGCCAGCACAGCGGCCTGCGTCTCCCCGAGCCCGGACGACTCCGGTGATCCGGGACGGGCCCCACCCCGTCCGGCCCGGCCGTCTCC
>NZ_RSAJ01000903.1 GCF_003933965.1 Streptomyces sp. RP5T | reverse complement strand
AAGGAGGGGAGGGGGCAGGAGGGCGGGGTCGTGCCTTCCTGCACCCCGCTCGGCGCCGCTCGAACGGCACGGGCGTACCTTCGGCCCGCTCATCCGGCAGCCCGGCAGCCCGGCGGCCCGGCAGCTCGGCGGCCTCCAGGCCGCCGATCAGGGTGCCGGTGCCGTGTTGCGGGCCGGTCCGGCTCCGTCCGTGCCGGTCTGCGGGGCCGCTCGGTGCCCGGCGCCGGTTCGTCAGGTGGTGCGCGGCGGGGCGGTGCTCGACCGGATCACCAGTTCCGTCCCCAGTTCCACGCGCGGGGAGCCGGGGCGTTCGTCCCGGGCCGGTGAGAGGATCGTGCGGGCGGCCAACTTGCCCATGTCGGCGAGGGGTTGGCGGACGGTGGTGAGCGGGGGAGCGGACCAGCGGACCTCCGGGAGGTCGTCGAAGCCCACCACGCTCATGTCCTGCGGCACCCGCAGCCCACGCCTGCGCAGTGCCTCGATCGCGCCGAGGGCCATCTGGTCGCTGGCCGCGAACAGGGCGGTCGGCGGCTCGGGCAGGTCGAGCAGCTTCTCGCAGCCCGCGAAGCCGGACTCCGCGTGGAAGTCGCCCGGGACGACAAGTGCCTCGTCGAAGGTGAGCCCGGCGCCTTCGAGGGCGGCGCGGTAGCCGTCGAGGCGGGCGCGTGAGCACAGCAGCCGGGGCGGGCCGGCGATCAGGCCGATCCTGCGGTGGCCGAGGGACAGCAGGTGCTGGGTGGCCGCGAGCCCTCCCGACCAGTTGGCGGCGCCGATGGTGGGGGCGTCCGGCGCGGGGGAGCCGGCCGGGTCGACGACCACCAGCGGGACGCCGAGCACGCGCAGTTCGTCGTGGAGGACCGTGTCCAGCGCCGAGGTGACCAGGATGACCCCGCCGGAGGCGCGGGCACGCAGGTTGCGCATCCACTCGCGGGCGTCGCCCGAGCGGCCGTGGATCGCGGAGACCACGGTGCCGACGCCCTCCGCGTGGGCGACCTCCTCGACCCCGCGGATGATCTCGACCGCCCAGGGACTGTCGAGGTCGTTGAAGACCAGGTCGAGCAGGACCGCGCGGGTGCCGGGGGCTGCGGGTCGCTTGCGGTAGCCGTACCGCTGGAGCAGTTCCTCGACCCGGGCGCGGGTGTGCGGGGACACGTCCGAACGGCCGTTGACCACGCGGGACACGGTCGGCACCGAGACTCCGGCCTGCCGGGCTATCTCCGTGATGGTGACTCTGCCCCGGGGCCCGGCGTCGGTCTCGCCTGCTGCCACTTGCCCACCTCCGCGTCGGAGCCCCGGCATCGCCGGGCTCGAAACTTCCAGGAGTCTTCCGGAAAAGTGGGTTCATACACAAGGCGTCACAGGGAGTGATCGCCGACCGACATGCGTCGGGGCCGGTGCGCAGTCGGGTCGCTGCGAGCCGGCCCCTCAAGGTCTCCGGACGGCACGGGGGCCGCCCGGTCGCGCTCAGGCGGCTGTCGCCGCCGCGAGCGGGCGGTGCGGGGCGATGACCCGACCGTCGGGCAGGAGCTCACCGGTGTCCTCGAAGAGCAGAACGCCGTTGCACAGCAGGCTCCAGCCCTGTTCCGGGTGGTGCGCCACGAGGCGGGCGGATTCCCGGTCGGCGGAGTCGGCGGTGGGACACGGTGGCTGGTGCTGGCACATTGGTGGGATCTTTCGCTGTGTTGTGGTCATGACGGCCCCCGTTGCGATAACTCAGTCCGAACCAGTGTTGCCCTACGGGCGTCAATCCGCAGGGATTTCGCGGCACCACTTCTTCACAGGTTGGAGACGCTCCACCCGGCCGGACGGTTCAGTCCAACTGCACTGCCCCTTCGGGTGGTTCGAGGGGGCCGGAAAGGGCTAGTCCACCTGAGAGGGACCCCGCAATCGGCTCTTCCGAGCAATTGGATGCTCGTACGAGCAAAGGGTTTTCCGTGGCCCCCGGGATTTCGGTCGTCGCCGAGGGAACCCGATACGGAGTCGTACCCCGCCCCGGAATTCGGGGCGGGGTACGAGGGACCGGAAGGGGGCCTTCAGGCCGGCGAGCTCAGCAGCGGGGCCGGAGTCACCCGATGCGTCAGCACGGGGAGCAGTTCCGCCGCCTGGTGCGGGCGGTGTGCCGCGATGCCGGGCGGGGCCGGGGCCAGCGGGACGAGGAGGTCGGTGGCGGCGAGGCGGCCCGAGTCGGCGTCGGCCGCGCAGTCGCCGTGCAGCCACAGCGCGAGCATGTACAGGCCCGGGATCGACAGCAGGCGCGGCTGGAAGGACTGCTGCATCACCTCCGCCTGGCGCAGCGCGCGCTCGGTGGACGCGAGGTAGGGGCCCTCGAAGAAGTGGGAGAACGCCCAGCCGTCCGGGGTGAGCATGGTCTCGGCCGCGGCCACCGAG
>NZ_RSAJ01000902.1 GCF_003933965.1 Streptomyces sp. RP5T | reverse complement strand
GGGTCAGAGAGGCGGGGGCCGGGGTCCGGTGACGCGCGTGCGGGAGAGGACTTGCCGTACGTCACCTGACGGCAGGATCCAGGACCGCGGGTGCCAACCCTCTGCCTTGTTCGCGGAGTTTATACGACATATGTTCAGATGATGTTTCGTCTAGCCGCTTCCGCCGTACTCGGCAAGGAGTCATTCGGTCGGCGATACGCGGGAATCATCCCGATATCGAGACTGTCGGTCGGCGGTGACCTCGGTGAATACACGAGGAGCGGTCGGCCGATTGTCATCGGCGTTTTTCACGAGTTCTTCTGGGCACCCGAAACTGCTGACAGCTCCATGCCGAGTGAATGTGCCACCGGTCACATTCAACAGCGTAGCGGGTTCGGAGCCGCGGCGGGACGTTATCGATCGGTCCGGCTGGGCATCATCCCACCTGACTCATGACGCAACGAGGAGGGACCCTTCGATGGGGGAGAAGGTCGTGGCAGGCCAGTTCGACCTGTCCGATCGCCAGCGGTACCGCGACAAGCTCCGAACGTGTCTGACGGGGCTGGAGCGGCTCCTGGCGGAGCAGCGGTTCGACCGGCCCAAGAACCTGATGGGGCTGGAGATCGAATTGAATCTGGTCGGCGCCGACGGTATGCCGAGAATGCTGAACGGAGAGGTCCTCGAACGTATCGCGAGCCGAGACTTCCAAACAGAACTCGCCATGTTCAACCTGGAAGTCAACATAGCCCCCCACCGCTTGGGCGGCCGGGTATTCGACCGGCTCGCCGAGGAAATCCGGACCTCGCTGGCATATGCCGACCGTAAAGCGGGCGAGGTCGACGCCGGAATCGTGATGATCGGCATTCTGCCGACGCTGGACCGGGACGACCTGGTCTCCTCCAACCTGTCCGACGTCGACCGCTACACCCTGCTCAACGACCAGATCGTGGCCGCGCGCGGTGAGGACTTCGTCCTCGACATCGACGGGGTGGAACGCCTCACCTGCACCTCGAAGTCCATCGCGCCGGAGGCCGCGTGCACCTCCGTGCAGCTGCACCTCCAGGTCACCCCGGGGCGCTTCGCCGACGTGTGGAACGCCGCCCAGGCGGTGGCCGGCGTGCAGATCGCCGTCGGGGCCAACTCGCCCTTCCTGTTCGGCCGTGAGCTGTGGCGGGAGTCCCGGCCCCCGCTGTTCCAGCAGTCCACCGACACCCGGCCGCCGGAACTGCAGAGCCAGGGGGTGCGGCCGCGCACCTGGTTCGGGGAGCGGTGGATCTCCTCGGCGTACGACCTCTTCGAGGAGAACCTGCGCTACTTCCCGGCCCTGCTGCCGATCTGCGACGACGAGGACCCGCTGAAGGTGCTCGACGAGGGCGGGGTGCCCTCCCTCGCCGAACTCGTCCTGCACAACGGCACGGTGTACCGCTGGAACCGGCCCGTCTACGACATCGCCGACGGCGTCCCGCACCTGCGTGTGGAGAACCGCGTGCTGCCCGCCGGCCCCACCATCACCGACGTCATCGCGAACGCGGCCTTCTACTACGGCCTCGTCCGCGCCCTCGCCGAGGAGTCGCGGCCGGTGTGGACCCGGATGCCCTTCGAGGCGGCCGCGGCCAACTTCGACGCGGCCTGCCGGCACGGCATCGACGCGCGCATGACCTGGCCCCGGCGCGGCCGGTACGGCGGCACCGTGGAGGTCGACGCGGTGAGCCTCGTACGCGACGAACTGCTGCCGCTGGCCGAGACGGGGCTCGCGGCCTGGGGCGTGGAGGCCGCCGACCGGGACCTGTATCTCGGGGTGATCGAGGAGCGGTGCCGGCGCCGGGCCAACGGGGCGTCGTGGCAGGCGGCGACCTTCCACGGGGCCCTGGAGGCCGGGCTGTCGCGGGAGGCCGCGCTGGCCGCCACCACGCGGCGGTACGGCGAGCTGATGCGGCAGGGGGAGCCTGTGCACACGTGGCCGGTGGGGTTGCCGGAGCCGGTGCCGCTGGGCTGAGGGGCGCTGCGGGGGTCGCGCGTCAGCTCTCGCCGTCTCCACGCGGCGGTGCGGCGAGCTGAAGCGCCGAGGGGAGCCCGTGCGCACGTGGCCGGTGCGGCTGGGCTGAGCACCGCTCTGGGCTGCGCGTCAGCCTTTGCCGCCAGCACGAGGCGGTACGGCGAGCTGATGCGGCGGGGAGGGCATGTGCGCACGTGGCCGGTGCCGCTGGGCTGAGGACTGCTCCGGGAGGTGCGTCAGCTCTCGCCGCCCCGGGCGCCCGCGGCCACGATCGCCTTCAGGATCACCGTGTGGATCTGGGCCGGGTCGTTGACCTGCTGTCCGGAGCCGCCGGTGGCCTCGGCGAGCTGCTGGGCCTCCGCGCGGTCGGCGTCGGGGCCCACCGCGATCACGATCAGCGGGACCGGGCGGGCGG
>NZ_RSAJ01000901.1 GCF_003933965.1 Streptomyces sp. RP5T | reverse complement strand
ACGTTGTACGGCACGGTCGCCAGCTGCTCACTGCTGCCGAGCACGTCCTGGAGGTACTTCGCACTCCAGTTGGAGACGGTGGAGTCCCCGATGTAGGCGAAGGTCATCACCAGACACAGCGGCAGCAGCAGCTTGAAGACGATCCCGTCCCCGCCGTGGCGCTCCTCCTCCACGACGGCCACGTCCCCGTCGACGTACCACCGGCTCCCCGCCAGGCACAGCGGCACCAGCACCACCACGACCGGCAGATAGGACACGAACAGCGCGAGATGCCAGTGCGCCCCGACCCAGGCGAGCGAGGCCCCGACGATCCCGCCGAGACTGAACACCGCGTGGAAGCTCAGCATGATGCTGCGCCCGTACGACCGCTGCAGGCTGACCCCGAGCATGTTCATGGACGCGTCGAGCATGCCGACGGCGAGCCCGAAGGCAGCTAGGGAGACGCCCAGTTCGACCGTGGTGTCCCCCGCTCCCACGCCCAGCAGCGCCAGCAGCACGACCGGCTGGGCGAACCGCAGCAGCCGGCTGGGCGGTATCCGCTTCACCAGGTGCTCGGTGGACACGCTCCCGACCCCGGCCAGGATCGGCACCGCGGCCAGGAAGGCGGGCAGCAGCGCGTCGGAGACCCCGTACCGGTCCTGGATCGCGGGGATCCGCGTCACCAGCAGAGCAAAGGCGACGCCCTGCGCGAAGAAGCTGAACGCCAACGAGGCCCTACCGCGCCGCAGCACATCTGTCATGGCGGCGAGCGTAGGGCCCCGGCGTACTCGTGGGTAGATCCAGCCAAAGATGAATTTCCCTCAGCTTTATCGGGCGAGCGCGACCTCGGGCCGCGCGGGGGCGCAGGTCCTCGTCTCGGCGATCAGCATCCGGGCCATGGGGCCGGCCCCGATCGCCCCGCTGACCAGGAAGGCGACCGCCATCGACACGACCATGACCACGGATCCGAGCCACACCATCGTGTCCACCGGCAGCGTGTACGCCCCCACGACCCGCACCACGCACTCCGTCAGCAGTACGACGCCCCACACCACGGAGAACCGCCGCTCGGCCCGCCGGAAGTCCGCCGACCCGCCCTGGAGCCGCGTCCAGGCGGCCTCCCGCTCCGCGATGCCCTTCACCAGCCAGGGCTTCATGCCCGCGGTCATCATCGGCCTCCCCAGCGCGACGGAGACGAGGACGCCGATCCCGATCACGCTGCTGACCCCGCTGTCCTTGGCGAGCATCAGCCGCGGGTCGCCGGCCACGAGGCTGAGCAGCAGCCCGGCGACGTTGACCACGAGGATCAGCGCGGCCAGTCCGTTGACCGTCCGCTCCTTGACCACACTCCAGCCGGTCCGCACGGCCGGGACGACACTGCTGAGGCCCAGCGCCATCAACGTGCTCGTCCCGAGCCCGTCCTTGAGCAGGTAGTACGCCCCGATCGGCACAGCCACGTCCACGATCAGAGGAGCCAGGTTCGCGCACTTCGAGTTCGTCTTCGTCGTCATGCCCTCAGCTTCTCGCCCGGCGGGGGCACGCCAGTAGAAACGATCGTCCGGACCTCCGCATGACAAATGTCAGACCAGCAGGTCCACCAACTCACTCATGTCGGAGAAGAGTTGAGTGGCCCCGGCGAGCTTCGCGGCAGGCGTCATCGCGGTGAACCCGTACACGTCCATCCCGGCCGCGTTGGCCGCCTGCACCCCGAGCGGACTGTCCTCGACCACCACACACCGCCCCGGCTCGACGCCCATTCGCGCGGCGGCGTGCAGAAACAGATCGGGCGCCGGCTTCCCGCGCCCCACATCCTCCGAGCTGAAGATCCGCGCGTCCTCGAACCACCGCTCCAGCCCGGCCGCCCGATGCCCCACCCGGATCCGCGCATGACTCCCGGAGGACGCGACACAGTACGGCACCCCGTCCGCCGTCAGCTTCTCCAGTACGCCGGTGACGCCGGCCACGGCCTGCAACTCCCGCTCGAACGCGGCGAACACCCTCGCGTGGAAGACGTCGTCGAAGTCGGCCGGCAACCGCTGCCCGGTCCGCTCCAGGACCAGCTCATGGATCCGGTGCATGGCGGAACCCATGTAGTCCCGAATGGAGTCCTCGTAGGAGGTCGGATGCCCGAGCTCCGTCAGATAAGCCGCGAGGTGCCGATTGGAAATCGGCTCACTGTCGACGAGGACACCATCGTTGTCGAAGATGACAAGGTCATAGCGCATATGGTCGACCCTAAACGCAGAAAACCCCCGTGCCAACGGCACGGGGGTTTTCCCAAAAATTGTTCGGCGGTGTCCTACTCTCCCACAGGGTCCCCCCTGCAGTACCATCGGCGCTGTAAGGCTTAGCTTCCGGGTTCGGAATGTAACCGGGCGTTTCCCTCACGCTATGACCACCGAAACACTATGAA
>NZ_RSAJ01000900.1 GCF_003933965.1 Streptomyces sp. RP5T | reverse complement strand
GATCAAGGCCTCCCGCCACCCGATCGTCGTCCGCGTCGACGGGCACGGCATGCTCTCGCCGAACTACATCGCCACCGCCGTACGGCTCCTGGAGGAGACCGGCGCGCAGAACGTCGGCGGCATCATGCACGCCGAGGGCGAGAACGACTGGGAGCGCGCGGTCGCCGCCGCCATGACCTCCAGGATCGGTGTCGGCAACGCCGCCTTCCACACGGGCGGCGAGGCACAGGCCGCCGAGACCGTGTACCTCGGGGTGTTCCGGCGCGAGGCCCTGGAGCAACAGGGCGGCTACAACGAGGAGTTCATCCGCGCCCAGGACTGGGAGCTCAACTTCCGGATCCGTGAGGCGGGCGGGCTCATCTGGTTCTCGCCCGAGCTGAAGGTGTCGTACCGCCCGCGGCCGAGCGTGAAGGCCCTCGCCAAGCAGTACAAGGACTACGGCCGCTGGCGGCACGTCGTCGCCCGCTACCACGAGGGCTCCATCAACCTGCGCTACCTCGCCCCGCCGACCGCGGTGTGCGCGATCGCGGCCGGGATCGTGGTCGGCGCCGCGCTGACCCCGCTCGGCTTCCTGATCCCCGGCGGCTACCTCGCGGCGATCGTGCTGGGCTCACTGCCCGCGGGCAAGGGCCTGCCGCTGAAGGCACGGCTCCAGATCCCCGTCGCCCTCGCCACCATGCACATGTCGTGGGGCTACGGCTTCCTGACCAGCCCGCGCTCCCTGGCCAGGCGGGTCATCGCCTCGCGCCGGCCCGCCGTGCTGGACGCGGTCTGAAAGAGGCGCCCCTCCTGTCCGAGGGGCGCCCCCGCCTCACCAGGTGAAGCCCGGGTTGACGTGCATGCAGGCCGTGTCGTCGGCGCCGTTGAGGGCCTCCGCGCTCTTCGGGGTGGTGTCGTCCTTCTTCGGCGCCTTGTACGCCGTACCCTCGCGCCAGTCGGCGCCCACGACGAGCGTGACCCCGGAGACCTCGGTCGACTTCTTCACCGAACTCACCGGAATCCCCAGGGACTTGGCGACCGCCTGGGCGTCGCCCTCCAGCTCCGCGCTCGGGTAGCGCACGAGCGTGGTCGCCTCGCTCAGTGACGAGGAACGGTCGGAGACCGCCTTCTCGAAGCCCTTGTCCACCAGCAGCCCGGCCACCGTGCTCGCCCGGCCGCTCGCCGCGGCCAGGCTGTCGGTACGGGTGCCGTTCTGGACCAGTACCCCGATCTCGTCCTTCGCGGCGGCCGGGTCGTCGGAGGACTCCTCCGCCTTCGCCGCGGTGGCCTTCTTCGCGTCCTTGCCGTCCAGCGCGATGTCCTCGCGCACCAGCCGGAAGAGCTGCTCGGCGTCCTCGGTGGGCTCCACGCGCGCGCCGACGTAACGATTCGGCATGGTCGTCATGGTGATGCGCTCCGGCTCGACCCTGCGCAGCTCGTTGCTGAGGTCGTAGAGCTTCTTGACCGTGCCCAGGCCCGAGTCGACGGTGATCGCCCTCGTCGCCTGCTCGGCGAGCCTGCGCAGCTTGTTGGGGCTGTTCAGGGTGGCGTTGGCACGCAGCTCGCGGACCATCGAGTTCATGTACATGTGCTGGGCCTTGGCGCGGGCCAGGTCGCTGCCGTCCTCGAAGCCGTACCGGGTGCGCAGCCACTGCAGGGCCTGCTCGCCCTTGACCGAGGTGGTGCCCTTCTCCAGCTTCAGGCCGGAGCCGTGCCCCTGGCTGTCCCGCGAGTGGATGTTGGCGTCCACACAGACCGGCACCCCGCCGATGGCGTCGGCCATGGACACCACGCCGGAGAAGTCGACCATCATGAAGTGGTCGATGTGGATTCCGGTGAGCTCCTGCCAGGTGGCCACCGTGCAGCCCGGACCGCCGTGGCCGAGGCTCTGGTTGGTCATCACCCGGCCCTCGCTCTCCGGGTACACCTTGCCGTCGTCCGGGTCGGTGCACTTGGGGATCTTCACGAGGGTGTCGCGCGGCATGCTGACGACCGAGAGGTTGCTGCGGTCGGCCGACAGGTGCAGCAGCATCTGCACATCGGCGAGCGGAGTGGACCCGAAGGTCTCCTTGGCGCCCCCGAGTTCCTGGTTCTCCTTGCTGTCCCGGGCGTCGGAGCCGATCAGCAGGATGTTCAGCGGGGTCTGGCCCGCTGCGTTCGGCGTCGGCTCGGCGACCTTGTTGTCGCCCAGGTTCAGCTCGTCCTGCTCGATGTTGGAGTTCAGGTGCCGGTAGTAGAGGTAGCCGGTCCCGGCCACCGCGAGTATCAGCACCGCGAGCGTCGCCGACGACCATCTGAGCAAGCGGTGCTTGCGTGGCGCCCGGCGGCTGCCGTGCGCGCCGTCCCCGTCGGTCTCCGGCGCGACTTCCTGCACGCTGTATTGCGTTGTCAACGTTCCTGTCCTCCCACCCACCC
>NZ_RSAJ01000008.1 GCF_003933965.1 Streptomyces sp. RP5T | reverse complement strand
ACCGAGCACGTACCGCCCCGCGACGACCGCGAACGGGAGGTCACCCGGCTCTGGGAGGAGACCCTCGGCATCGGCGGCATCGGGGTGCACGACAACTTCTTCGACCTCGGTGGCGACTCGATGCGCGCCGTGCTGCTGTCCGGACGGCTGCGCCAGACCGGCGTCCTCGACGTCCCGGCGGCGACCCTGCTGGCCGCGCCCACCGTGGCCGGAGTCCTCGCCGCGGCCGGCCGGACGGACGGGCAGGCCCCGGAGGTCGCCTCCTCCGCGCTCGGCCCGCTGCTGCCGCTGCGCGCCGAGGGCAGCGCCGCCCCCCTGTTCTGCGTCCACCCCGGCGCGGGCGTCGCCTGGCGCTACACGGGCCTGCTGCCCCACCTCGGCGGCGATCAGCCCGTCCACGGCATCCAGGCCGCCGGCCTCGACGGCACCCGGCCGCCCGCCCCGGACGCCGCCGCCATGGTCGCCCACTACCTCGACCTGGTACGCCAGGTGCAGCCCCGCGGCCCCTACCGGCTGCTGGGCTGGTCCTACGGCGGATTCGTCGCCCACGCCATGGCCTGCGCCCTGCAACGCGACGGCGAGCAGGTCGAGCTCCTCGCCATGCTCGACGCGCCCCAGCCGCACGGCACGGCACACGACGCCGGCGCCACAGAGCGCCAGGTCGCCGCCCTGCTGTCGAGGGTGGCCGGCCTTCCCGTCGACGCACAGGCCCCCGTGGAGGCGGTCCTGGACCGGATCGACGCCCGCGTCGCGGCCGACCCGGCGAGTGTCCCCGTCACCCGCGCCGAGGCCGCCGCCATCGCCGCGGTCATGCGCAACAACCTGCGCATCGCGCCCCAGTTCACCCCCGGCACCTACCGCGGTGACGTGCTGTTCTTCAGCGCCGCCGAGGAGCGGCACACCGAACACCCGGCGGATCTGGCGGTACTGCCCAACAAGGCCGACAGCTGGCGGCCGTACGTCGACGGAACGCTCCACGACCATCACGTGCCCTGCGGCCACTACGAGATGACCGAACCCGAACCCATCGCCCGCATCGGCGAAGCGGTCGCGAAGGCACTGCGCGCCCTCGGCGACCGCGCCTGCACACCCCCTTCCCCGTGACACCCGCGACGAGGAGAACCAGCGTGCAAGCGACCCAGGACCTCTACGAACTCGGTGACGCCCCCGAGATCGGCGCCGCCCCGAAGAAGATGTACGCCTCACTCATCCGCCGTGAGCGCTACGGACAACCCGTCGACGCCTTCCGCACCGAGGTGGTCGACGTGCCGCCCGTGGGTCGCGGCCAGGTCCTGGTCAAGGTGATGGCGGCCGGCATCAACTACAACAACGTCTGGGCGGCGCTCGGTTCGCCGCTCGACGTGATCGCCGCACGGCAGAAGGCGGGCGCGAGCGAGGACTTCCACATCGGCGGTTCCGACCTGTCCGGGATCGTGTGGGCGGTCGGCGAGGACGTACGCGGGGTGGAACTCGGCGACGAGGTCGTCGTCCTCGCCAACCGCTGGGACGAGAAGGCCGAGGACATCCGTCTCGGCGGCGACCCCACGTGGTCCGCCAGCCAGCGGGTGTGGGGCTACGAGGAGAACTACGGCTCGTTCGCCCAGTTCGCCGTGGTCGACGACTACATGTGCCACCCCAAGCCCGCGCGGCTGTCCTGGGCGGAGGCCGCCTGCTACATGGCGACCGCCGCCACCGCCTACCGCCAGCTCTTCGGCTGGCCGCCGCACACGGTCCGTCCCGGCGACCCGGTACTGATCTGGGGCGGCGCGGGCGGACTGGGCTGTATCGCCATCCAGCTCGTCCGGCACGTCGGCGGCATCCCCGTCGCGGTCGTCTCCAGCGAGGAACGGGGCGAGTTCTGCCTCAAGCTGGGCGCCGAGGGCTTCATCGACCGGGGGAGGTTCGACCACTGGGGGAGACTGCCGGACACCTCCGACGAAGCGGCGACGGCACGCTGGCTGTCGGGAGCCCGGGCCTTCGGACGGGCCTTCTGGGAGGTGCTGGGCGAGCGCCGCAGCCCGCGCATCGTGCTGGAACACTCCGGCGCCGACACCGTCCCCACCTCCCTGTACCTGTGCGACAACGGCGGCATGGTCGTGCTGTGCGGCGGCACCACCGGCTACAACGGCGACGTCGACCTGCGGTTCCTGTGGATGCGGCAGAAGCGGCTGCAGGGCTCGCACGTCGCCACGGCACGGGAAGCACGTGAGGTGACCCGGCTGATCGACCAGGGGATCATCGATCCTTGCCTGTCCCGGACCTTCGACTTCGACGAGATCGGCCTCGCCCACCAGCTCATCCACGACAACCGGCACCCGGCGGGCAACATGGCGGCCCGGGTGGGCGACCTGGGGTGATTCGTCCTCGGCCTGAGGGGTACCTGCGGCAGGGTACGACGCACGCGACCTCTTGGAGGTACCCCCCATGGGCAAGCTGGGCGACATGATGAACAAGGCCAAGGAGATGGCCAAGGGCCATCCCGACCAGGCGGACAAGGGCGTCTCGGGCGCCGAGCGCATGGTCGACGAGCGCACGGGCAACAAGTACGACGCCCAGACCGACAAGGCGGCAGACGCGGTGCGGCGTTCCTACCAGGACGGCGGCACGACGCCGGAGCGCTGACCCCTCGCCCCGCCCGTCCCCGGCTCACCCGGGGCCGGGCGGCTTGCGTCAGCCGGGGAAGGCTTCCCGGCCGGTCACGTAGCTGAAGACTCCCGCCGCCCCGATCGCCGCCCCGATGGGCACGACCCGCACCCGCACGGCGCGCGCGGGATCCACGCGACGGCAGACACGCAGTTCGTCCCCGCGGGACGAGGCCCGCAGGTCCCGCAGGCCCCCCTCCGCCACGGCGAGGGCTTTCCAGGCCGCTTCCTTCGCCGAGAACAACGCGGTCACCGACCAGACCGCGAGCAAGGGCTCCTCGTCCCCGCGCAGCACCAGACGGGCCGCGGCGCGGGGCAGAGGCCGCAGCTCCAGGTCACAGCCGAGAGGTGAGCCCCCGTCGGCACCGCGCGCCACGGCGACGGCGATCCCCGCACTGTGCGAGATCGATGCGGCCCGGCCCGGCGGGAACACCGGCAGGCGCCCCGACCGGGGGATCTCACCGCAGTCCAGCCCCACCGCCCGCAGGGCCCTGCGGGCGGCCCGACGGCCGGCCAGGAACTCCCGCCTCCGCTGCTCCGGCATCGAGGCCGCGGCAACCGCCTCGGCGGGCCCGGCCGGTTCGGCATCCGGTTCGGAGACGGCCGCTACACCGAGCCCGAGCCCCGCGGCGAGAAGGAGCGGACGCAGCACCGCCAGGTCATCCCGCACGCACGCTGAGGGCTTGCCACGGTGCGGCTCCTCGCCAGTCCGGCCCGACCACACAGGTCTCCCGCGGCCCCGAACCGCCGTCACAGGCTCCGCACCAGCCCGGGCCGGCCACGACGTCAGCGTCGTGGCCGGCCCGGTTCGGATCGGGCGCTCGGTCATTGCCGTCCGCCCTCGCGCGCGCTCATACCCGCAACAGCTTCTTGATGATCTTGCCGGCGGGATTGCGCGGCACCTGCTCGATGAACTCCACCCGTCGCGGCCGCTTGTACGGCGCGAGCAGCCCCGTCACGTGTGCGAGCAACTCCGCGGCGCTCGGCTCCGCGCCCGCCTCCAGGGCCACGTAGGCCAGCGGCACCTCGCCGTAGTCCTCGTCGGGCATGCCGACGACCGCCGCGTCCCGGACCGCCGGGTGGGTCATCAGGGCGCGCTCGATCTCGGAGGGGTAGACGTTCTGACCCGCGCGGATGATCACGTCCTTGGTGCGGTCCACCAGGCTGATGCGGCCCTCGACGTCCATGAAGCCGAGGTCGCCCGTCCGGATCCAGCCGTCGCGGGTGATCGCGCGCGTGGCCCCGGGGTCGTTCCAGTAGCCCTGCATGACGCCCGGCCCGCGCACCACGATCTCGCCGATCTCGCCGGCCGGCAGTTCCCGGCCTGCTTCGTCGACGGCACGGGCGGACATGCCCGGCACGACCCGTCCGCACGGGATGCGAGCGGTCACGTCCCCGGGCGCGGGGTGCTCGTCCGGTCCCAGCGTGACGAACGGGCCGCCCACCTCGGTCATGCCGTACACCTGCCGGAAGCCGCACCCGAGCCGTTCGACCGCGTCGGCGTAGACGTCGAGCGGCATGGGGGCGGCCCCGTACAGCACCTCCCGCAGCGAGGACAGGTCGGTGTGCCCGGACATCTTCGCCTGGAGCATGAAGCGCAGCATCTGAGGCACCAGCCACATGTGCGTGGCGCGGTGCCGCTGCACGGCCGACAGCGCCCGCTGCGGGGTGAATCCGGGCATCAGCACGATCGTCGCGCCGGCCGCCAGGTAGGTGAGGGACACCACCATGCTGCCGTGGTACAGCGGGCAGCAGTTGACCATGACGATGTCGTCGGTGGGGCGGGCCATCACCAGCCAGCCGAGTGCGATCGCGCGGAAGGACGCGCTGTTGACCGTCACCCCCTTGGCCTGCCCGGTGGTCGCCGAGGTGTGCAGTACGGCGATGGGTTCGGTGTCGGCGACGTCCGGCAGTTCCCGCTGTTCGGCCAGGGTGCCCAGCGCCGCCAAGGCGGGCTTGTCGAAGGCGACCCGCAGGCGCACCGACTTCGGCAGCTCGGCGTGACGGTCCAGCAGTTCGGACTCGCCGAGGACGGCCACCGCGCCGACCCGTTCGACGATGTCGGCGACCTCGGGCTCGGCCAGGCTGTGATTGAGCGGCACGAACAGCGCGCCGAGGCGGGCCAGCGCGAAGTAGCTCTCCAGGACCTCGATCCGGTCCTTGGAGAGCACGGCCACCCGGTCACCCCGCCCGATGCCCAAGTCCGCGAGGCCGTGTGCCAGTTGCCGCGTACGGTCGTGCAGTTCGGCCCAGGTGACGCTGCGTTCGTCGTCCACCAGCGCGATCCGGGCGGGCCGGCACTGGCGGTTGCGCTCCAGCAGCTGCGTCAGCCACATCACGCACCGCCGCTCGCGCCGGCGCCCGCGCGCTCGGCCACGAAACGCTCGTAGTCACCGATCGTGCGCAGCTCCTCCATGTCCTCGGCGGTGATCTCGACCCCGAGCCGCTGCTCGACCAGCAGGACCAGGCGCACCAGGTCCCCGGAGTCGATGCCGCTGGCGGCCAGGTCGGCGTCGTCGCCGATCCGGTCGGCGTACTCGACGGTGCCGGTGAGTTCGACCAGCAACTCCCTGATGGTGCTCATGGTTTCCCCTTTCGCCTCGGCGTGCCGGCCGCCGCGGTCCACGACTGTCACCTCCTCAAGAGGCCGCCGCGCCCGGCCGCACTCCCCGGGCGCCCCGTGAGCTTTGTCACGCGCCAGAACCTCGCGGGCCGGGGATAGCCGGGCCGCCCGCCCGGCCTCTTACCGCAACGAAGCAACCCGTTCCGCCCGGCGCCCCGCGCGGGCGGTCGCCGAACCGAAGGAGTGATGTGCGTGCCCAGGCAGCCGGTACGGGCCCGGCCCCCGCGACGATGCCCGCAGCACGACACCGCCGCAACGGTCACCGCACGCCCGGGTGGTGTCCGGGAGTGCGGGGCCGTGGGGGTGGTCGCCGTTTGTCCGGGTGGTGTCCGGGAGTGCGGGAGCGCGGGGATGGTCGCCGTATCTCCGGGTGGTGCCCGGGAGCGCGGGGCCCCGGGGATGGCCACCGCACGTCCGGCGGATGTCCGGGAGCACGGCATGGCCCCAACGGTCGCCGCACGTCCGGGCGGTGCCCGGTGACCGCACCGACCACGGCCTCCTCCACCTCCACCGCCTCCGTCTTCTCCACCGCCACCTCCACCGTCTTCTCCACCGCCACCTCCACCGCCACCGGCACGGCCTCCGCCACCGCGGACGAGGACGACCTGCGCGCCCACTTCGACGCGCTCATAGCCGCCGGCGAGACGATCGAACCGCGCGACTGGATGCCCGACGGCTACCGCCGCATGCTGGTCCGTCAAATCGCCCAGCACGCCCACTCCGAGATCATCGGCATGCAGCCCGAGGGCGCCTGGCTCACCCGCGCCCCGTCCCTGCACCGCAAGTCGGTCCTGCTCGCCAAGGTGCAGGACGAGGCGGGCCACGGCCTGTACCTGTACTCCGCGGCCGAGACACTCGGCGGGGACCGCGCCGACCTGCTGGACGCCCTGCACCACGGCCGGCAGCGCGCCTCGGCCACCTTCAACCATCCCGCGCTGACCTGGGCGGACACCGGCGCCATCGCCTGGCTGACGGACGGTGCCGCCGTCATCAACCAGGCACCCCTGTGCCGTACGTCCTACGGGCCCTACGCCCGCGCGATGCGCCGCGTCTGCCAGGAGGAGGCCTTCTACGTGCGCCAGGGCCGACCTGATGCGCGCCCTGTGCGAGGGGACCCCGGAGCAGAAGGAGATGGCGCAGGACGCGGTGAACCGCTGGTGGCTGCCGGCGGTGGCGCTGATGTTCGGACCACCCGACACGGAGGCGGGCGGCGCCGACGCGCGGACCGCCGCGCTGGGGGCCGCGGTCTCCCGCCGCGCGATGGCCTGGGGCATCAAGCGCCACACCAACGACGAGCTGCGCCAGCGTTTCGTCGACACCTGCGTCCCGCAGGCCGAGCGCCTCGGCCTGACGCTGCCCGACCCGGCGATCCGCTGGAACGAGGAGCGCGGGCACTACGACTTCACGCCCGTCGACTGGGACACCTACCGCACGGCCCTGGGCGACGACACCCACTGGGCGCGGCAGCGTATCGCGCACCGTCGGGCCGCGCACGAGGACGGCGCCTGGGTCAGGGAGGCCGCCGTCGCGTACGCGGCGAGGACGGACGAGCCGCGGGGAGCGGCCGCATGAGCGCGGCACGACAGGGCGCGCCCGCGTCCTGGGAGGTGTTCCTGCGCGCCCGCAGGGGCCTGGCGCACCAGCACGTGGGGTCGGTGCGTGCCGCCGGGCCGGACGCGGCACTGGCCGCCGCCCGAGACCTGTACACGCGCCGGGGCGAGCCCCTGTCGCTGTGGGTGGTCCGCTCCGACGCCGTGCACACGGCCTCCCCGGACGAACGCGACCCGTACTTCGCGGGCGCCCGCCACAAGCCGTACCGCTACCCCGAGCACTACGCGCCGCTGACCGAGAAAGGCCCCGAAGGTGAGCACGACGAGTGACGTTGTGGCGTCACGTCCCGGCACCCGCCCGGACGTGCCGCCGTCCGCCGCCGACCCCGATCTGGCCCGGTACGTGACGCGCCTCGGCGACGACGCGCTCATCCTCGGGCAGCGGCTGTGCCAGTGGATCACCCGCGCGCCGACCATCGACGAGGACCTGGCCCTGTCCAGCATCGCCCTCGACCTGATCGGCCACGCCCGCGCGCTGCTCACCCGCGCCGGCCGCCTCGACGGAACCGGCCGCACCGAGGACGACCTCGCCTACACCCGCTCGGAGCGCGAGTTCACCAACGCCCTGCTGACCGAATTGCCCAACGGCGACTTCGCCGTGACCGTGGCCCGGCAACTCGCCTACACCCACTACGCCGTCCTCTGCTACGAGAGCCTCGCCCACAGCGCCGACCCCGAGCTCGCCGCGTTCGGGGCCCGGGCCGCCAAGGAGGTCGCCTTCCACCGGCTGTACGCCGACCGCTGGACGGTGACGCTGGGGCGCGGCACCGCCGGGAGCGCGCGCCGCATGCGACACGCCCTGGAGCGAGTGTGGCCCTACACCGGCGAACTCTTCGAGGAGGACGACCTCCTGCGCCGCCTGGCCGCGTCCGGCACAGCTGCCAGGAGCCTAGGGCGGTGAGGGGAGGCGGTGCGGGGCCGACGCCACCACACCACGCTGGAAACCCCGTTGCCGGGCTGGACCGGCCACGCCGATCCCTTCGCCCTGGCCGACTCCTACACGCCTGCCCCCGGCATCGCCCGTGCCCGCATCGGCACCCCGCCGATCCTCTCCCTGCTCGCCCTGGAAGCGGCACTCACCGCCTTCGACGGCGTCGACCTGGCCCGGCTCCGTACCAAGAGCCTGTCGCTCACGGGCTTCGCCGCTGGGATACCACCACGAGTCCGGCCCGATGGTCCCGGCAAGCTCACGGTGGGCTGCCATGCCCGCGACGTTCAGGTCGAAGTAGGACTTGCGCGCGGTCTTGTTGCTCGCGTTGACCCACGAGAAAGACCAGCTGGTGACGCCTTCGCCCGGCCGGCCTGCGTCGATGAAGACCACCTCGGCGCCGTGCCGGGACAGGTTCCGGCCCACACTCGCCCCGATGACGCCCACTCCGACGACAGCAACACGTTCAGGCCGCTTCACGGACCCGCTCCTCACGAACGGCCCCTTCCCAGATCAGCGTTCCCGTTTCCAGCCCGGACACCAGCAGAACAGGCACTACTGCAAGGGCTGTCTCGAAACTTTCCGTTGGTCTTCGCCGAGGGCCCTCCAGGCATCAAGGTCGGAGGGCCCTTCCGCCAGCACCGATGTGTTCAGCCTCGTCCGCGCGGAGTGAGACCTGGTGGTGCCGGTGGGCTGGGAGGGGACCAGCACGATCTCCGCACTGGCCGGTGCGCCGTCGACGACCTGGGCGAGAACCTGGGCACTCGGTTATGGGGTCGAGTAGGGGTCTTGGCTGATCAGGTGGGCCTTCAGACCCTCTCCGACGCCGGGTTCCGGGGTGCCCGCCCAGTCCTTGATGAGCACGCCACCACTGCTGCAGCCCCAGGGGTTCCAGGTCCACGCGAGATAACTCATGCTGTGTGCGTCGGCCCAGTCCACCAACTGCTGCATGTAGTCGAAGCCGCAGTTGTCCTGGCCGAACTCACCGATGACGACCGGCACGTGCTGGGCGAGCGGCGCGACCTGGCTGTCCCAGCAGGACGCTGTCGCACAGGCGTTGAAGCTGTACGCATGCCATGACGCGGCGACGTTGTCCAGCGGGTCGTTCGGCATGTGCGTCAGCCACTCGCGCATGTCGTTGGCCCACTCGAGGCCACCCAGCATGAGGACGTTGGTCGCGCCGGTGGCCCGGACCGCGTCGACCAGGTCCTGCATCCCGGCCGTCTCGTAGGGGAGGCCCGTGCAGGTGCCGCCGTCGCGCCAGCACTGCCAGCCGACGGTCTTGTCCCAGTCGGCGGCGATCTCCGGGTACGGCTCGTTGAACAGATCGAGGACGACGGCGTCATTGCCCTTGAAGGCGCCTGCGACACCGGTCCAGAACTGGGGGGCGTACTGCGCGTCCGGCATGGGTTTCTGGCAGGTCGCGGTGGCGTCCTTGCAGTGCCAGTCCGGCCCGTTGGTATAGGAGCCCCGCGTCCAGTGCAGGTCGAGGATCGGGGTGATGCCATTGGCGACCAGCAGGTCGACGTAATCCTTCACGCCCTGCTGGTAAACGGTCCCCTTGGGCGAGCCGCCCAGGCCGAGCCAGCATTCCTCGTTCAACGGCACACGTACCGCGTGGATGTTCCAGGTCTTCATCGCGTCGACGGAATCCTGGTCGACCGGGCCTCCGTCCCACAGTCCCTTGCCCTGAACACAAGCGTATTCACCGCTGGAGCGGTCCACGCCCAGCAGCCGGTACGGCTTGCCGCTAGCGGTGACGATCTTGTTGCCGGAAACCTTCAGCTCCGGGGCCGGTCCGCTGGGACCGCTGGTCGGAGTGGTGGTTGGGCTGGGGGTCGGGGATGTCACCGAGCCGGTGCAGGTCACGCCGTTGAGCGCAACCGACGCGGGTTGCGGATTGGCGCCCTTCCACACACCGTTGAACCCGATGGAAGCCGACCCGCCTGTGTCCAGCGTCCCGTTCCAGTCGAGGTTGGTGGCGGACACGTGGGTTCCGGACTGTGCCCAGGAAGCACTCCAGCCGTTGGTGACCTTCTGGTCGGAGTTCGGGAAGTCGAACGTCGCGGTCCACCCTCGCACGGGCGAGCCGAGGTTGGTGATGGCCAGCTCCGCTGTGAACCCTCCCGGCCATTCGCTCTGCACCTTGTACGCGACCGAGCAGCCGGTGGCGGCTGCCGATGCGGGCAGGGTGGCGAGGGCAAGGCCCCCCAGGATCAGTGCACCGGCGGCGCCGGTGGCCATGAAGGTGTGACGACGTTTCACCTGACCTCCTTGTTGCGTAAGGGATCGATGAGCTCCATGCCCATCTGATCGACGGACGGGTGAGCCAGGGGCCCAGGCCGAGGGCCTGCAGTTGGCCGGTCCACCAGGCGGGTGCTGCGCGCGGTACGGATCAAGGAATCGACAACTGTCGCGCGTTCAGGTCCTGTCGTCCCGGCACAGTGCATGCGGGCCGTCAGCAGCCGATCGGTGAGGATCCCAGGGCCACGTCGTCGAACCAGAGAGTGTCGTCCCCGGTGCCGTAGCTCTCCCAGCCCAGGCGCAGGCCGGTGGGGCGGGGAGGGGTACTGCGGGTGAGCCACTGCCCGTCGACGTTCTGGGTCGGCACCCCGTCCACGTGCAGTCCGGCGATCTCCTGGTCGTCGACCCAGGTGCGCATGGACTGCGTGGTGGTGTCGATCTGGTATCGCAGGCACAGCCACCGGCCGGTGGCCAGCGGGGTGCTGAGCGCGACACCCGCCGGGCTCTGTTCCGGCAGCGTCGCGTCGTCGCTCTCGCGGTTCCACTGCAGCGCGCCGTTCTGCCCGCCGACGCGCAGCGCCTTGCCGCCCTGCGAGGCGTCCGGCATGGACACGAAGGTGACGTGGTTGGTGGGCAGGGCGGTGGTGTGCCGGACCCGCATCCTCACGTACACCACGGGGCCGACGGAGGACAGATCGCGGGTGGAGGCTGCGAAGACGTGGTTGCAGTAGCCGGCGCCGCCGTCGACGCGCAGCGACCTGGTGCCGCTGTAGGCGACGGACGTGTCGACGCTGACCTTCCCCGTTCCCTGGCAGTCGGGTGCTGTGGTCTGCCAGGTGCCCGAGGGCACGGTGCCGGTCTGGTCCTCGAAGTCGGAGCAGATCGTCGCCCCGGCCCCGGCGCATTCGGCCGGCACCGTGACCGTCGGCGTCGGTGTCGGCGTGGGAGTCGTGGTTCCGCCGCACGGAGCGCCGTTGAGGGCGAAGGCGGTGGGCGCGGGGTCGGCGGTGCGCCAGGTGCCCTGGAGGCCGAAGTCCACGGAGCCGCCGGCGGCGAGTACGGCATTGTGCGCGGCGTTCACGGCGGTCACCGCGCCGCCCGCCTGGGTGACCTGTGCGTTCCAGGCGGACGTGACCTGCTGGTCGCCGCCGTAGGCCCACTCCAGCCGCCAGCCGTTCAGGGCGGCGCCGAGATTCGTGACGCGGATCTGGGCGGTGAAGCCGCCGGACCACTCGTTGGTGGTGTACGTGACCGTGCAGCCCGTCGGCGCGCCCTGTGCGCGCGACGTCGCGATGGCGGGAAGGGCAACCGCCACCACGGTCAGCACCAATGCCCACAGAGGCAGCCGGTGGTGGCGCACGCGTAATGAAATCATGGCCGTGATCACTCTCTCGACGGGGGTCAGGACGCGGTGCAGAGGAGTGTGCCGAGGTCTCGGTCGTCGCCGCTGAGCGTCATCCCCCACGTTGTCGACGCGCCCGGCGCCAGGGAGCCGTTGTAGGAGACGTTGTGCACGGTGGTGGCAGGGCCGGACGGATCCACCACCGCGTTCCAGCGGTTCGCCACGGTCACACCGCCCGGCAGGGTGTGGTGCACCGACCAGCCGGTGACCGGCCCGGACCCGGTGTTGGTGACCGTGACGTCGGCCTGGTACCCGCCCTGCCATGAGCCGGTCAGCTTCCACTGCGCCGTGCAGGCGGTGTCACCGGAGGGGCTCGGCGCGGGAGTGGGAGGCGGTGTCCCCGCAGAGGTGTCAGCGGTGTAGGGGACGGCGGTGTAGTCCTGCGAGCAGCCTCCCGCGCAGCCCGACGGCAGCGAGAAGGAGTACGTACGGCCGCTGCCCAGCCAGGCGTCGGCGGCGTCGCGGATCCGTATGGTGAAGTCGCTTCCGCCGGAGGCCGTCGCGCCGATGACATAGGACTGCCCCATGTCGCTGTTCATGGTGGCGTCGGTCCAGGTGCCGTTCGCCAGGTACTGGATGCCGTGGACGCCGTTGGGCAAATGGGAGACGGCGATGGCGGGCCAGTACCGCTGGGCTCCCCGGAGGAAGCCGATACGGATGTCGCCGCTGTAGTCCGGGGCCGGGACGAAGCTCCAGGAGACATGACGGTTGTTCCAGCGGTCCGGGTACATCGCCCCCACGGGGGTGCCGCCGATCCGGAAGCGGTTGAGGGAATCGGTCGCCAGGTCGAGGTGGTTCGGGTCGTCCCGGCACCAGGCGTTGGAATCGGCACAGCTGTCCGCGACGAGCATGGTCAGAGTGGCGCCGTTGTACTTGTCGGCCACCCAGGAGCCGTTGCGGCAGAAGGGCTGGCCAGGGGCGCCGTCGTTGGTGCCGGAGCAGTAGTCCCCGATGGTGACCTTGACCCAGCGGCCGCAGTTGCGGCCGTTGTCGAAGGCACCCTTGATCGGTGCCCTTGAGTCCGGCACCGGGCGCGGGTAGGAGCCCGAGTAGTCGCCGGGCGTGTTGAACACGTTGAGCGCCACGAAGTCCTGGCTCTCCAGTTCGCGCTGCGGCAGACCACAGCCGCCGTAGGGGCTCCCGAGCCCGTCGAAGTGGGTCGCGTTGCCCAGGACCTCAGTCGCGGCGGAGCTCGCCACGGGCGGCTGGGCGGCCGCGGCCACGACGGGTAACGCGGCACAGCAAAGAGCTGCCAGCAACACAGCAATGCGCTTTCGGGCGGGCGAGCGGTGGATCGAAAGAAGCTGCATGGGGGGTCCGCCTTCTTCGGGACGGGGCGCCGTGACGTTCGTGTGGAACTCCTCTCGGAGTGAGGGGAGTGAGCGCTGGAGCACCTCCTCATGGGAGCGCTCCCACAGTCTCCGTATCCCGGGACTGTAGAAGAGGGCCATGACCCTGACAAGGGGTCGCGTTCCCGTCGAGTTTTCGCCGTGTCCGGGGTGGGGCGTGGGCTGGGGTGTGTGCCCGGCCCTCGTCGCGGCCGTGACCGCGGTGCTCAGCAGTCCTTCGCAATCCTCCGAAGTGCAATCCTCCGAAGTCTTGCCGCTTGAGCAGGTGTCAGAGTTTCTGCCGACGCCACTTGTCCGGGGGCGGTTCGGGATGGCTCTCAGTGCAGGCGCTGGACATCGCTGGACATCACACCCTCGGCGGCCGACGACACCGACCCTGCGTCGCGGCCCACGTGAGCGTGCACAGGGCATACGCCTCCCGCTGGAACCGGGCCACCGGCGCCCCCTGGGGATCCGATGCACCATCCCGGACAAGGCCGATCGGGCGCGCAACCGCCGGTTGCGCGGCTCCCGCGGAGGCCGGCCGCCGTGCTTCGATCCGGTCGACCACTGCGAGCGTCATGCGGTCGAGTGCGGGATCAACTGTCAGCGGCCAGTTACAGTAGATTTCCCCACTCGCGGCCACTTCGTCTCCTACAACGGCCACTTCAATTTCCCACCGGCGGCCACTTCGTGTACGGAGCGTGAGGTCATCCCCGGCGGTGTTCGCCCCACCACGGCAAGATCGGAGGCAGGTCGCTGAGGCCGCGGGCCGGCCGCTTCGGCATCGGCGACTCCCCATCGTCCCCGTCCCACCGGCGCGCGTACTGGTCCGGGAGGTTGCCCCAGCCCCAGTAGGGAACCGGGCGGTCGGGCACCTCGCCGAGTTCCTCGAGAGGATCAATACGTTTCTCCGCCACCGTGCACAGGTGCGCCCAGTCATCGCCCATGTCAAACACATAGGCGAACTGTTCGCCGGCCTCCAGCCTGCTCAGCTTGGTCACATGGCCGTCCACGGTGCCGTCCGGGGCCTCGCCGTCCCACCAGTCCAGCGGGCTGACGTGGGCGGCGTCGGACAACGTGAACAGGTGCAGGTGAGCCAAGTCCCAGCGCGCGAAGGCGAGATCGATGGCCGAGGCGAGCTGCGCGAAGGAGTGCGACCGAGCAGCGGCGAACACCCGGCCGGGACGCGGCCACAGGTCCGCACCGTGACCGGAGACCAACTCCACCCGGATCGACAGCCAGGTACGAGCCACGTCAAAACCCCCTCATGCCAGATCCGCGAGCCGGCGCCAAGGCTACTGACTGTGACAGCCGACTGGGGAATCGAGCTGGCCGTACGTGGGGAAATCTAGCTGGCCGCCGTCAATCAACCGCCTCAAGAGGAACCGCGCTGTCGCCACGCGGTCCGACAAGCTCGCCGTCCGTTTCGAGGCGACCGTGCTGGTCGCGGCGATCGACGAATGCCTATGACCCTGTCTCACGCGTCATCAGGTACATGTTCCCGACGTCCGGATCGCCGTACATGAAGAACAGCACCAGCCCATCGTCCTCATCGCGGTCCACATAGAAGAACCACGAGTAGGTCGACGGGGGCTCCGGACTCGAGGGGTCGGCCGTGGGTGCGGGAAAGCGCCTCTCGACTCGGGTCCGGTCCGTCAGCGCGAGTCGGACGACCTGTCCGCCGTTGTCGTCGGTCAGCTGCCAGGTTCCCGTACCGGAGAGACGCCAGCCGTCCTCGAAGTCGAAGTCCTGCCCGTCGAGCTTTTCGAGAAGGGCTGTTCCGTCTTTGCGGAGTACCACGCGGGTTCCCTCGACGTTTCTCCAGTCTCCGGCCACTTCGGCCGCCGTGGCGTCGTGGAGCCCTGTTCCCTCGTAGTACTGATAGGGACCCGCGCACGCAGTCAGAACGGTCAACATCACCATCAAGCCGCCAAGGGCTGCAAACCACGCGCGCGGCCTGCCTCCACCCGTCATCAGGCCCTCCCGCCCCTCAGCCCTCGTCGGTCAACCGACAGGGATGGGCTGCGGGAAGTCACCTTGTCAGACTCTTTGAACGTGTTCAACTGTGCGCCTGGAGAGGTGGCGCGCGCGTCACCCTCAGCTCGCGTATCCAGCCACGGATGAGCCTGGCGAACAGCGCTTTCGATATACGGCCTGGGGCAGCCCGACGGCGCCGGTCGGGCCAGGTGGTCGTGTCAGTGCCGGTCAGTCGCGATACCTCCTCGAAGGTGACGACGTGCGCCGGCCACAGGTCGCCCGCCCGGCCCGCACCGACATTGCGGCGGTGCAGCCGGTCGCGTTTGATGAAAGCCATCAGGAATCATCGGGCAGACCCACGTTGACGATGGTGGTGTCCATACCCGCCAGGAACATGCTCAGCGCGCACCCGGGACACCCCGGGCGCGGCACGGCGCAACACCGGTACACGAAGTGGGAGCCAGCCCGTGATCCATCTGCGAAGCCGGGCGTGAACCCGTTCGCCGCGGATCGGCAAGTACAGGGTGTGAACACCAGCCATCCTGACACCCACCGACCCCAGCAAGGGACGGACCGTCCATGACCGACTCGGCCGGCGGCGACGCCGAGCTCATCGCGGCCTCACTCGCCGAACCCGAGCGTTTCGCGGCGCTCTTCGATCGTCACGCCCCGGCGATCCACCAGTACGTCGCCCGACGACTGGGCCGGGACGCAGCCGACGACGTCACCGCCGATACGTTTTTGACGGCCTTTCGGATACGGGCCCGGTTCGACCCGGCCCGCGCCGGCGTGCGGCCCTGGCTGTACGGCATCGCCGCCAAACAGATCGGCCGGCAGCGCCGGGAGGAGGTCAGGGCCCTGAAGCTGCTCGCCCGCACCGGCCACGACCCGGTCGCCGACAGCTGGACCGATTCCGCCGACGACCGCCTGGCTGCCGAGGCCGCCGCCCGTCCACTGGCCGGGGCGCTGGCCCGTCTCTCCGCGGGTGACCGGCACGTCCTGCTGCTCTTCGCCTGGGCCGACTTCAGCTACCAGGAGATCGCCGAAGCCCTCGGCATTCCCGTCGGCACCGTCCGCTCCCGCCTCAACCGCGCCCGCCGCAAGCTGCGCACCGCAACCGGCGCGGCCGGCAGTCCCCTCACCGACGCTCGCGTACACGAAGGTGACCCCGCATGAACGAGCTCTCCGAAATCCGCGGCCTGCGCGCCGACGCCCCCCTTCCCGACGCCGACCGGCTCGCCGCGCCGCGGGCCCGGCTCACCGCGGCGCTCCGGCAGGAGACCCGCCGCGGGCGGGCAGCCCTTCCCAGGCGCCGGATGATCCTGGTCGGCGCCGCCACCGCGGGGGCCCTTGGCGTGACCGCGGGGATCGTCGCGGTCCTGCCCGAGGACAGCCCCAGCGCCCCCGCCGGGAAGCGCCCCCAGGTGCTGTCGGCGGGCGCCTCCGCCGACGCCCTCGAACTGGCTGCCGCGACCGTCGAGAAGCACGACGGCACCGAACCCGGCCCGAAGCAGTGGGTGTACGAGAAGAGCACCGTCTTCGTCCAGGGCAAGCCGCAAACCAGCCAGGAGTGGACCCGCTGGGACGGCACTGGACAGGCCAATCTGCCCGGCATCCCCCCGGCCGGTGACATCTCGGACTTCGACCCCGACGAGCTTCAGGTCTGGTATGGCCCCAACCAGGAGGAGAAGTGGAAGCAGCAGGGGTACGACGACCGCTCCCAGCGGCAGTTCTACCGCTTCCTCGCCACCCTGCCGAGCGATCCCGACCGCATGATGAGGCGCATCCGCGAGGCGCACGCCATCGGCTCGGTCGACGGGGAGACGCGCGCACAGCGCGACTGGCGGGAGATCGACGTCTTGTACCGGTCGGTGCTGATCCCGCCGAACGTCCAGGCAGGCCTGTTCCGGGCTCTGGCGAAGATCCCCGGAGCCCGGGTGACGACCGGCGTCAAGGACCCGCTCGGCCGCGCGGCGATCGGTGTGAGCGTGAACTACGCAGAGAGGACGTCCTCGGGCTGGCAGGGCAAACAGGAGATCTTCTTCGATCCCGAGAGCTACGCCTACCTCGGGCAGACCCGCAACGACGGGGAGATGGTCAGCGCCCGCGCCGCTTGGGGCGTCGTGAACAAGCCCGGCGCCCACCCCTGAGCAGCGCGACGGGCGCACCGTGCGACACCGGGCGCCTCTCGTCGTCGAACCGACTGCTCCAAGCCGCCGTGGCAAGGGCTATGAGTCCGCCAAGGACCAGGTGGTGGCGATCTCGGATGAGGATGTGCGGGAGCCGCCGCCCACGGCGAAGGCCCATCGAGGTCCAGGCGTTCGTGCCGTCGGAGTCGATCGACCCGATCCGGATGGAGGGCTACCACCTGGTGCCGGACGGGCAGGTGGCGGCGAAACCGTATTGCCCTACAGCCGTTCCCGCCCCCGTCCGGGCCTGAAGCACTGGGGTGTCACCCCGGTGCGAGCGCACTGGGGTTCGCGGTTCTGTGTGGGCACGCCGGGTTGGCGCACTCGTACGAGAAGGGCAGGGCCCACCATGACCGCTCCGCTTCCCGTGATCTTCATCCATGGACTCTGGTTGCACAGCACTTCGTGGCAGCCGTGGATCGACCTGTTCCGTGACGAGGGTTACGACCCGTCCGCGCCCGGGTGGCCCGGAGACCCGGACACCGTCGAGGAGGCACGACAGAACCCGGAGAGCATCGCCGGTCACGGCATCGACGACGTCGTCGAGCACTACGCGGCCCTGATCGCGGACCTGCCGGTGCGGCCCGTCGTGATCGGCCACTCCTTCGGCGGGATGATCGCGCAGAAGCTGCTCGGCCAGGACCGCGCGGCCGCCGCGGTCGCCATCGACGCCGCGCAGATCAAGGGAGTTCTGCCCCTGCCGCTGTCCGCGCTGAGGGCGACCTTTCCGGTCTTCAAGAACCCGGCCAACAAGCACCGGTCGGTCTCGCTGACCGCGGAGCAGTTCCGGTTCGCGTTCGGCAACGCCCTCTCGGAGGAGGAGTCGACGGCCCTGTACGAACGCCTGACCATCCCGGCGCCGGGCAAGCCGCTGTACGAGGCCGCCTCCGCCAACTTCAACCCGCACTCTCCCGCGAAGGTCGACACGCAGAACAGCGGACGCGGTCCGCTGCTGCTGATCTCCGGCGGGAAGGACCACACGGTGCCCGAGGCCGTTACGCGGGCCACCCTCAAGCAGTACCGGCACTCCGACGCCGTCACCGACATCCTCAACTTCCCCGACCGTGGGCACTCCTTGACGATCGACGGCGGCTGGCGCGAGGTCGCGGACTCCGTCCTCGGCTGGCTGCGCAAGCAGAGCCCGGAGGGCGGACGATGAGCTCCCGCATCCCCGGAGCCGCCGAAGCCTTCGGGGAATCCTCCCGCACCTCCGGGGATTGTTCCCGTACCTCCGGAGATTCCTCCCGTACCTCCCCTGCCCCCAATTCGTCCGGTGGCGACGGGCAGTTGACCGGACGCACCGTCGTCGTCACCGGCGCCGGGCGCGGCATCGGCCTGGCCGTCGTCGAGGCGTTCCTCGCGGCCGGCGCCCACGTCGTCGCCGGGTCGAGGGAACGCACCGAAGCCCTGGACCGGCATGTGAAGCGGGGCGCTGAACTCACCGTCGTGGAGCTCGACCTCGCGACGCCGGACGGCCCGAACGCGCTGATCGCCGAGGCGGTGGCGCTCCATGGCGGTCTCGACGTCCTCGTCAACAACGTCGGGGCGGTAAGGCCGCGGGTGGACGGTTTCCTGAGCGTGACCGACGAGGACTGGGACTGGACCTTCACGGTCAACCTCATGGCAGCTGTCCGCACGACCAGGGCCGCTCTGCCGCACCTGCTCGCCACCGGCGCGGGGCGTGTCGTCACCGTCTCCTCCGTCAACGGCCGGCTGCCGGACCCGCTGGTCATCGACTACAGCGCGGCGAAGGCAGCGCTGACCAGCTTCTGCAAGGCACTGTCCAAGGAGGTGGGGCCCCGCGGCGTACGGGTCAACACCGTCAGCCCCGGGCCGGTGGAGACGGCGCTGTGGCAGGGGGCCGGCGGTGTCGCCGCCACCGTCGGACAGTCCCGTGGCGTCGACCCCCGCGAGGTGGCCCGCGGTGCGGCGGACCAGTCGGTGACAGGCCGCTTCACCCGGCCGTCCGAAGTTGCCGACCTGGTGCTGTACCTCGCCGGGCCGTCGGCGGCGAACATCACCGGTGCCGACTTCGTCATCGACGGCGGCCTCGTCGAATCCCTCTAATCCACCGTCACGTTGCGGCCGGCACCGCTCCCGCCGCGCGTCTCAGCGCCCTCTTCGGAGAGAACTTGGAGAGATCAGTGAGCTTCCGCCTGCCCGGATCCCGCCGCCTGGTGGCCGCGGTCTTCGCGCTGGCCGTCGGCCTCGGGGCGATCACCGTCACGGCCGCGGCCTCCGACAACCCGGCTCCGTCGTCCGGTGAGCAGAGGCAGCCGTCCGGCGAGCAACTGCCCGCCGGCTTCAGCCGACACAAGACCCGAGTCGCCGGAACCGGCATCAACTACGTGATCGGCGGCCACGGTCCGACCCTGGTCCTGATCCACGGATACCCCCAGACCTGGTACGAGTGGCACGGCATCATGCCCGCGCTCGCCGAGCACCACACCGTCATCGCACCTGACCTGCCCGGCGCTGGCCGCAGCGACGCCCCGGCCTCCGGCTACGACAAGAAGACCATGGCCGCCACCCTGCACGCGCTCCTGGTGTCGCTCGGCAAGGACCGCGACGTGAATGTCGTCGGCCACGACATCGGCACGATGGTCGCCTACTCCTACGCCGCGCAATACCCGCACACCGTCAGGAAACTCGTGCTCAGCGAGGCGCCGATCCCCGACCCGGGCATCTACAAGTTCCCGGCGCTGACGGCCCAGGGCCCCGGGGTCTGGAACTTCGGCTTCTTCTCCCTGCGGACCGGCCTCCCGGAGAGCCTGATCAAGGGCCGTGAGCTGACCTGGGCCACCGGCTTCATGCGGGGCATCGCCGTGCACAAGGACGCCCTGACCTCGGACGACCTCCAGGTCTTCGCCTCCTATCTGCGCGACGACGCCCACCTCGAAGCGAGCTTCGCCTGGTTCCGGACGTTTCCGCAGGACATCGCCGACAACGCACGGCTGCGGAAAACACCCCTGACCATGCCCGTCCTCGCGATCGGCGCCGACGGCAGCCTCGGTTCGTCGGTCGCCGAGCAGGTGCGCCGCTACGCCACCCACGTCACCCCCGCCGTGGTCCCCGACTCCGGCCACTGGATCTACGAGGAGCAACCGAAAGTGACGACCGACCTGCTGCTGCACTTCCTGGACGGCCGACGATGACGTCCGGAGCGGAGATGACCCGGTTCTTCCCCACCTTCGGCCCGACGGCCGAGCGCGAACCCTTCTGGTTCCTCGGCGGCCAGGCCAGGATCCTGCTTCCCGGCGCCGCGACCGACAACCGGCTCAGCCTGATGGAGTTCGCCGACCCGGCCGGGCACGCGCCCCCGCACCACGTTCACGAGGACGAGGAGGAGGTCTGGTTCGTCCTCGACGGCGAGGTGACCTTCTTCGTCGGCGACCAGCGCCACGACCTGGCCGCCGGGCAGGTCGCGTACGGGCCGCGCGGCATTCCGCACAGCTACCTGGTGCGCTCGCCCCAGGGGGCGCGGATGGCCGTGCTGTACAGCCCGGCCTTCATCGAGGAGTACTTCAAGGCCAACGGCACCCCGGTAGCCGAGGCAGGGGACCTGCCGCCGGAGTTCGACCTCGCGGCGATCGTCGCGTCCGCCGAGGCATTCCACCTGCGGGTCACCGGACCCCCGCCGTCCCCATGAGTCGGAACGCCCGGAAAGAGCGGGAGAGATGAGGAGACCGACATGACAGACATCGAACCGGTCCGGTTCCGCCCAGCCGGGCAACCCCGCAGAAAGCTGCTGGGTTCGGCGCTGGCGATCGGGACACTGCCCCTGGTCCCGGCGCTGTCCGCCGCCAAACCCGCCGGCACGGCCTCCACCACACCCGCCGGCACAGCCTCCGCCGCGCACACCGCGACGACGACGGCCGCATCGAGCGGACCGAGCGCACCAAGGCCCACCGTGGTCCTGGTCCACGGCGCGTTCGCGGACTCGTCGAGCTGGGGTGCGGTGATCTCGAGACTTCAGCGCCGGGGTCACCCCGTGATCGGCGTCGCGAACCCCCTTCGTGGCCTGGCCGGCGACTCGGCCTACGTGTCCAGCGTCCTGGACACCATCCCCGGACCGGTCATCCTGGCCGGCCATTCCTACGGCGGTGCCGTCATCACCAACGCCGCGGTGGGCCATCCCCACGTCAAGGCGCTGGTGTACGTGGCCGCGTTCGCCCCCGACCAGGGCGAGTCCGCCCTGGCGATCCTCGGTCATACCCTGGCAGCCAACTTCCGCCGGTGCTGACGGTCCGGCCTTTCCCGGGCGGGCAGGACGCGTATGTCGATCCCGCGGATTTCCGGCAGGTCTTCGCCGCCGACGTGCCGGACCGCGAGGCCCGGCTGATGGCGGCCGGACAACGGCCGCTGGCACTGGCCGCGTTCGCGGAACCAAGCGGCGCGCCGGCGTGGAAGAGCATTCCGTCCTGGTTCCTGGTGGCGGGTGCTGACCGCGCCATCCCACCTGCTGCCGAGCGGGCGATGGCACTTCGCGCGGGTTCCCGCACCGAGGTGATCCGCGGCGCCTCGCACGCCGTCATGGTGTCGCATCCCGACGCCGCCACGCACCTCATCGAGGCCGCCGCCCGCGCCACCGCCTGACCCCGCGTCAGGACCCCGGCGCCGTCACCACTCCGACCCGCCACCCCGCGAAGGGAAACCGACATGCCGTACATCACCGTAGGCCAGGAGAACTCCGCCGACATCGAGCTGTACTACGAGGACCACGGGAACGGGCAGCCCGTCGTGCTGATCCACGGCTACCCACTGGACGGCCACTCCTGGGAGAAGCAACTCCCCGCCCTCCTCGACGCCGGCCACCGGGTCATCACCTACGACCGGCGCGGCTTCGGCCGCTCCTCGCAGCCCACCACCGGCTACGACTACGACACCTTCGCCGCCGATCTCGACACCCTGCTGTCGGAGCTGGACCTCACCGACGTGGTGCTCGTCGGCTTCTCCATGGGCACGGGGGAAGTCGGCCGCTATCTGGGGACGTACGGCTCGCGACGCGTCGCCAAGGCCGCCTTCCTGGCCTCCCTCGAACCCTTCCTGCTGAAGACCGACGACAACCCGACGGGCGTGGACCAGTCGGTGTTCGACGGCATCCTGGAGGCCGTCACCAAGGACCGGTACGCCTACTTCGACGCCTTCTACCAGGACTTCTACAACCTGGACGAGACGCTCGGCAGCCGGATCAGCGAGGCGGCCGTGCGCGGCAGCTGGAACGTGGCCGCGGGCGCCTCGGCCCACGCCTCGGTGGTCTGCGTCCCGACCTGGATCACCGACTTCCGGGCCGACGTGGCGAAGATCGACGTCCCGGCGCTGATCCTGCACGGCACCGGCGACCGCATCCTGCCCATCGAAGCCACCGGCCGGCCCTTCCACGCGCTGTTGCCCTCCGCCGAGTACGTCGAGATCGAGGGCGCACCGCACGGCCTGCTGTGGACCCACGCCGAGGAGGTCACCTCGGCGCTGCTGGCCTTCCTGGGCAAGTAGCCCGGGGAACCTACTGATCCACGCCTGCCGCGGCGGTGACCGCGCGAGCGTGGTCGGCCAGACCCGACAGGAGGGCACGACGCCCGGCCCAGCCTCCTCGTGATGCAGTGCAGTCGACAGCAGGGAGGCAGGCATCAGCAGTTCCCGCATGCGGAAGCGCTGCGCAAAGCGAAGAGTGCGGGGCCGGGCCGGGCCGTGCCGTGTCGTACAACGCGACGTCGTCCGGGCCCAGTTCGAAGCTGCGGGCGTCCTGGTCCTCGACGGTGGTCGCCTGCAGCGGACCGAGCCGGTCGGTGTTGATCGTCCCAATGAAGGGCTCGCGTACCGCGCACTCCTCCAGGCTCCAGGACGCGGGCGCCGCCGAGAGACGCCCGTCGGGGCGAGTGTTCGTGCGATCAGTCGGCCGGGCCGCCGCCCACTCCCGTCCTCACCGCCGAGACGGACATGGTGCGCGACGAGGGCGAGGCGTACGCGGCCAGACTCCAGGCAGCCGATGTGCCCATCACCGCCGTCCGTCATCTCGGAGTCGCCCACGACTTCATGACGCGATCGACGCCCTGGGCTGCTCCCAGGCCACCGCGTCGGCCATCACGCGGGGCCGCGGCACCCTCTACGGCGCCCTGCACGACGCGTTCCGACGGCTCGCCCTCCCTGACCGCCTGCCCAGGCGCTGAGGCATCGTCTGCGCGGCCGGCGTGGCCGGGACCATTCGCCTTGACGGTGCCGACCATCGCGTCGAACTCGGGCTCCGGTGGGCCGCGAACCGCTTGCTCGACCGCGCTCACACCACGACATCAGCACCCCAGCCGCGCACCGCCGTCGACCGCGGTGCGCGGCCGCTTCGGCGAAGGGGGCGGACCATCGTCCCGGCTCCGTAGACTCACTGACGGGGCCCGTCGAGAGCGTCGCCGCGCACGACCCGGCCCCGCAGGCCCGAGCCACCGGTCGAAGGGATGAACGTGAACCTCATCGGCCGGGAAGCGCAGCTCGCCCAGCTGCGCCGCGTCCTGTCCGACGTGGCCGGTCGCGGAGCGGCCGTGCTGGTCCGCGGTGCACCGGGCATCGGAAAGACCTCGTTGCTCGCCGCGACGGGGGCACTGGCCAAGTCCCTGGGATTCCGGCTGCTCCACGCTGTGGGTGTCGAGGCAGAGAGCAACCTCCCCTTCGGGGGCCTCCAACAGCTGCTGCGGCCGCTCGGGCCCGCGCTGGGGGAAGGCGCCGCGCCGCACCGGGCCGCCCTGGCGGCCGCGCTCGGGCATGCCGAGGCCGAGGTGGCCGACGTCTTCATGGTGGGCCTCGCCGTGCTCGACCTCATAGCCGACGTCGCCGCGAGCGCCCCGGTCCTGATCCTCCTTGACGACGTGCAGTGGCTCGACGACGCCACCGTCAGCGTCCTGGCCTTCATGGCGCGCCGGATCGGCTCCGAGCCGGTCGTCCTCGTCGGCGCCGCGCGGGACGGCTACCGGTCACGGCTCGACCCCGACGAACTCACCACCCTCGCGCTCGAACCGCTCTCCGACGAGGACGCCGCGGCGCTCCTCGCCGACCGGGCGCCCGACCTGCGGCCGGCTGCGCGCCGCAGGCTGCTCGCGGCTGCGGCCGGGAACCCCCTCGGTCTGACCGAGCTGTCCCGCACCCTCGGCAGGGCAGCCGACCCGGACGAGACGGTGCTGCCGCTCACGGAACGCCTGGAGCGCGCGTTCACCGACCGGGTGGCGACCCTGCCGGCGACCACGCGGGCCATCCTACGGGTGGCGGCCCTCGACGACGGTTCGTCGCTCACCGAACTCTTCGCCGCGGCGCGGCTCCTGGCCGGTGAGGCCGTGGGGATCGCCGAGCTGGAACCGGCGCTGCGTGCTCGGCTGGTCTCGGTCGCCGGGATCGAACTGCGCTTCGGGCATCCGCTGATGCGCTCGGCGATCCAGCAGACGACGCCCACGGCCGAGCGCCAGGCCGCGCACGGTGCCCTCGCCGCGGTGCTCGACGCGCATCCCGACCGTCAGGCGCGGCACCGGGCCGCGGCGACCTCGGCCGCGGACGAGACGCTCGCCCAGGCGCTGGAGGACGCGGCGCTGCGTGCCGCACGTCGTGGGGCCGTCGCGGAGGCCGTCACGGCCCTGGAACACGCGGCGGCTCTCAGCGGCGATCCCACGGGCCGCACCGAACGGTTGCTGCGCGCCGCCGACTACGCTGTCGAGCTCGGACGGCCGGAGTCCGTGAACCGCCTGCTCGACCAAGCCCAGACCGCGCCCCTGTCACCGCGGCAGCACGCCACCGTCGTCTGGTTGCGCGGCAGTTTCGACGAAGGACTGGGCGGCCATCCCGGCTCTGTGAAGTCGCTGACGGCTCTTGCCGAGAGCGTCGCCGCCGACGACCGGACGCTGGCGCTGCGGATCCTGTGGAGTGCCGCGCAGTTGTGCTTCTGGTCCGAGCCAGGCCCGGAGGCCCGGCGCCGGGTGCTGGACGCGGTCGAGCACATGGTGCCGGACGCCCTCGATCCCTGGCGCCTGGCCATCTGTGCCTACGCGGCGCCGGTCGAGCGGGGCGCGTACGTCCTGCACGGCATCCGGGACGTGACGCCGAGCGACGAGGACGACGGCCGCGCCTACCGGATGCTCAGCACCGCCATGCTGCTGGCCGGAGGCTTCGACGCCGCACGCGCTTTCGCCGCGTCCGGAAGCGTCGGCCTGCGGGCTCAGGGCCGACTGGGCCTGCTGGCGCGCACCGCCGGCGCACAGGCCTGGTCCGACATCGTCGTCGGTGACCTGGGCGCGGCCATCTCGGCCACGGAGGAGTCACGCCGCCTGGCCCGTGAGACGGCCCAGACCATGATGTACGCCCTGATGACCGCCATCGGCGCGAAGCTCGCGGCGTTGCGAGGGGAACTCGACGACGCCCTGCGGCTCGCCGAGGAGGCCGAGGAGATCGGGCTGCCCGCCGGAGCGCGTCCGGTGCTCGCGATCGCGCTGATCGCCCGCGGGACGGCCGCCCTGGCCGCGGGACGGTTCGAGGAGGCACTGGGCCACTTCCGGCGCGTGCACGATCCCGCGGACCCCGCGTTCCAGGTCGCGCTGCGGCTGACGGCCGTCGGCGACCTCGTCGACGCGGCGATCCACTGCGGACGTGCGGAAGACGTCGTACCGCTCGTGGCCGAACTCGAAGACATCGCCGCAGTGACCCCGGCACCGGTGCTGCACGCCGAACTGCGCCTGGCCCGCGCGCTCCTGCTCGACGACGACGCCGGGGCCGAGGAGTTGTTCGGCGCGGCCCTGCGGGCCGACCTGGCCACCTGGCCCCTGATCCGGGCCCGAACCCACCTCGCCTTCGGAGAATGGCTCCGCCGTCGGCGCCGGTCCGTGGAATCACGGGACCACCTTCGTGTCGCACGCGACATGCTCGACGCGTTGGGCGCGATCCCGTGGGGCGAGAAGGCCCGCCGTGAACTGCGCGCGGCCGGCGAGACCAGCCGCCGCCGCGATCCCGACGCCCGCGACCAGCTGACCCCGCACGAGCTGCAGATCGTGCAGCTGGCCGCCGAGGGGCTGACCAACCGCGAGATCGGCCAACAGCTGTATCTCTCGCACCGGACCGTCAGCTCCCATCTGCACCGGATCTTCCCCAAACTCGGTGTCGTCTCCCGCGCCGAGCTGCGGACGGTGGTCGGCGACCTGCGCTGAGCACCGTCATGTGACGCTCGCCGGACCTGGGCCGGTGTGCCTAGCGTCTGAACCGGGCGGAACGCGAAGGGGGCGTCTCATGGTGTGGTCCGGGGTTCACCGGGCGGCGAGGCCGCGGATGGTCGGTCGGCACGCGGAGCGGGAGGCGATCGAAGGGCTGCTCGCATCGGTCCGTGACGGCTTCAGCGCGGTCCTGGTGCTCACGGGCGACGCGGGGGTCGGCAAGTCCCGGCTTCTGGAGCACGCCGCCCGGTCCGCCCAGGACCTCACGGTGGTCAGGCTGGTCGGCGTCGAGGCCGAGACGCGACTGGGCTACGGCGCCCTGCACCGCCTCCTGCGCCCTCACCTGAGCCGGTTGTCCGCTCTGCCACAGCGCCAGCGTGAGGCCCTGAACGCCGCATTCGGCCTGACCGATGACTCGCCGTCCGACCGCCATCTGGTCGGACTGGCCGCGCTGAGCCTGCTCTCCGACGCCGCCACGGCGGCGCCGATGCTGTGCCTGGTCGACGACGTGCAGTGGCTGGACCGCGAGTCGGCGGAGACCTTGGCGTTCGTGGCCCGACGCCTGTACGCGGACTGCCTCGGGCTGCTGTTCGCCGGGCGGGACGGGACCGGCGGTCACGACGTCTTCGGCGCCCTGCCCGCACTCCGGCTGGAGGGACTGGCACACGCGGAGGCCCGGGCCCTGCTGACCGACGGCGTGAGCGGGCACCTGGACCGGGAGGTCGCCGAGCGGCTTGTCACCGGCACCGGGGGCAACCCCCTCGCCCTCCTGGAACTCGCGGTGAACCTCGACCCGGAACAGCTGGCCGGGGTCGCGCCACTGCCCGAACCGCTGCCGTTGAACCGGCAGTTGGAGGAGCACTTCCGGCGGACGGCGGGGCGGCTGCCCGCCGACACCCAGACCCTGCTGCTGCTCATGGCCATGGCCCCGACGGACGACCGGGCGACGCTGTGGCGCGCCGCCGGCGTCCTGGGCCTGTCCGTCCGCTCGTCCACGCCCGCTGTCGCCGCCGGGATACTGAACCGCGGGGTCATCGCCGAATTCCGCCACCCGCTGATCAGGTCGGCGGTCCACTCGGCCGCGTCCGCCGAGGAGCGGCGCAGGGTCCAGGCGGCCCTCGCCGCCACGAGCGCCCCGGAGCGTCGGGCCTGGCATCTGGCCGAGGCGACCCACGGCCCGGACGACAGTGTGGCCGCGGAGCTCGAAGCCGCCTCCGAACGGGCCCAGACGCGTGGCGGACACTCCGAGCAGGCTCTGGTCCTCACCCGGGCGGCGGAGCTGACCACCCATCCGGGCAGACGCGCGGAGCGGTATCTCGACGCGGCGGCGGCACACCTCGCCTCCGGCAACCTGCCGGCGGTCCGGACGCTGCTCGAACTCGCCACTCCCGATCTGACCGGGCCGACCGCCCGGGCCCACGCGACACGGCTGCGCGCGGTCGTCGAGATGATGTGCGCCCGCCCCCGCGCGGTGCCCGCGATGCTGCTGGACGCGGTGGCCGACCTCGGCACCACCGATCCCGCGGCGAGCTGGGCACTGCTGCGCGAGGCGACGAACGCGGCGATCATGGGCGGTCGGGCGATCACCGGGACGACACCTCGTGAGGTCGCCAAGGCCGCCGCCGACGCCTGGCGCGGGCCGTTGCTGCCGGCCTGGAGCCCCGATCCGCTGATGGCGGCACTGGCGCGCTTGATCGCCTACGGCTATGCCGCGGGAGCCCCGGCCCTGGCCGCGGCGTTGGCCCGGCTGCGCACCGCCGACGAACTCCAGGACCCCAACACGTTCAGCGCCGTGGTCAGCCTCGCGGGCGACGAGTTGTGGGACATCGAGGCCAAGCGGGTGATCCTCGGGAAGCTGGTGACGGCGAACCGCGACCGCGGAGCCCTCTACGGACTCAGCATCGCGTTGGTCGCCCTCACCACCGTGGAGATCTGGGACGGCCGGTTCGCCGCCGCCGAGAGCTGCTTCGACGAGGCGGACGACTACATGGCCGCGACCGGCTACAGCGCGTCGGGAGACTTCAACAGGGCGCTGCTGTACGCCTGGACCGGCAGGGAAGCCGAGTTGCGGGCCGCGGTCGCGACCCTGCGCGCCCTGTCCGAGGACCTGGGCCTCGTACAGAATCGGCGGTGGATCGGCCAGGCGCTGAGCATCTTCGAGATCGGTCACGGCCGGTATCGCGAGGCGCTCGAGGCCCTGCGGGCGGTGTTCGACCACGACCCGCTGGTCCTGGGCGACATCAACCTCGCCGGGATGGTCGAGGCCGGGGTGCGGTCCGGCGACCGCAAGGCCGCCGTCATGGCCATGGAGCGCATGGAGGAGCGTGCCCCGCTGGCCGGCACCCCTTGGGCGTTGGGGCTGCTCGCGCGCTGCCGGGCCCTGATGACCGACGACGACGGAGTCGAGCAGCTGTACCAGGAATCGATCGCACAGCTGGAGAAGGTCCCGGTGGCCGTGGAACTGGCATGGTCGCGGCTGCTCTTCGGCGAGTGGCTCCGGCGTCGCAGGCGTCGTGCCGACGCCAGGATCCAACTGCGGTCCGCGTACGCGTCCTTCGCGTCCTGGGGGGCCGCGCCGTTCGCGGAGCGGGCGAGGGTGGAACTCCTGGCCACCGGAGAGACCGCACGCAAACGCACGGTCGACACCCAGTTGGACCTCACCCCGCAGGAACTCCATGTGGCGACCCGGGCAGCGTCGGGGCTGACCAACGCGGAGATCGCCACCCAGCTGTTCGTCACCAGCTCGACCATCGAGTTCCACCTCAGCAGGGTCTTCCGCAAGCTCGGCATCACGTCGCGCAAGCAGATCAGGCAGAAGCTCGCGGAGACCGACGCCGACGACTGACAACGGGGGCGAACCGGCCTCCCGGGACATCCGTGCGCCGAGGCGTCGGGCAGGCGGGCCGCAGCCGGATCGTGGTCCTGGTGGGGAGCTCGTCGACGGGCAAGACGAGGGCGTGCTGGGAGGCAGCGCGCCCGCTCTCACCGGTCCGGTTGGGCATCCCTTCTCCATCGTCATGCGCTGATCGCACAACCTGCCGATTTCGGCGATGGCCGAAAGGTATTGGTCTACCTCCCTGACAACGGACACCCTTGTGACGCGCGGCAACGACAGCGGCACACCGTCTCCATCACCTTGTGCCCTGGACGAGATGCGCGGCTTCGGTGGATCGCGCCCCTGGAGCGACGTCACCACCGCCTTGGCACCACTCCCCGATCACCCCGACGACAACGGCCCCGAACTGACACCGATCCAGTGCGCCGCGATCCTGCCCCGCCTCCAGGAGCCCGCCGGCCGGTGTTACGAGGGAAGCGTCGACCCGCTCCTCCAGCGACACATCGACGACGCAAGCCAGTTGGCGGTTGTCCTGCAGCTATGCGTCGAGAAGGACGTCGACCTCATCTTCGGCTGACGCAGGTCGGCATTACCGATTCACCGTGACCAGCAGTTCCGGGACAGCCCTCAGCTTGTTCTTTATCTACCAAGATCTTCCCGGCTTGCCGATGGCTTTGAGGGTCTCAGGGCGTTTGACGGTCTTGCCGACGTCGTAGCGGGGTGCCCGGTGTCTGTTCTTGGCGCCGGGCGGTCGCCCGGGGCCGGTGCCGCGGGGTTTGGGAACACGGGCCGGGCAGGTGAGGTAGGCGCGGATGTTCCTGAACCCCCGGCGGACCCGGGCCGGGGTGAGCCGGTCGGAGGTGGTGGGTTTCTCCCAGGGCCGGCGGAGATCTTCGGCGAGGGGCCGGGCGAGCCGGAGCTGGGTGTGAGCGACGATCAGGATCCAGGTCCAGCGGTCCGCCGCCTCGGGAGTACGCAGTTTCGGAGTGGTCCAGCCGAGGGTCTGCTTCGCGAACCTGAAGGTGTGCTCCAGATCGAAGCGGCGGAGAAATGCCTGCCAGAAGCGGTCCACGTCTTCTGGGGTGGCGCCCGTCTTGGAGGACCATAACCACACCGGCGGCGCATCGCGGTCCTTCGACAGATGCTCGACTTTCAACCGGATCAACGTCCCCTCGACCAGGGGAAGTTCGCCGTCGTGGTTGAGCCATGAGGAGCGGTGGGTGAGCCGGGGGTGGACCCGGTCCCATGCCTGCGTTTCGGCCTTGCCGTAGTTGGTGGTGTCAGTGACCGTGGTGATCGCGGGCTCGGGCCAGGTTTCCGGCTTGGTGAAGCGGAATTCCGGGCCGTGCTTGGGCGGCCGCCCGCCCTTCGGGTCGTGGACGCGAGGCGGCTTCGGCAGGCGCATGACGCGGTCGGAACGGACCCGGCCGACCAGCTCGACGGGCAGGTCGCGCAGGACCCAGGCCAGGCGGGTGACGTCGTAGCCGGCGTCCATGACGATCACGATGTCCGGGCCACCGGGCTGCCACTGGCCTGCGGCGATGAGCTGCTCGATGACACCCCGCAGCTGGGAGGCCGTGACCGCGGTCGCGTCGTCCGCCGGGCCGAGCCGGACCGCGTCCAGGATCGCGGTCCAGGACGTGGCACCCGGCTCCAGCACGGCCACGAAGGAGTAGGGCCAGCCCGGAATGAACTGCGATGCCGTCTTCGCGCGGCCATAGACGTGACAGAACAGCCGCTCTGCTGAGCACGGCGCGTCCGAGCGGAGCCACGGCGACACATCGACCGCCAAGACCAGGCGCCCGCCGTCGAAACGCGGCAAGGGCAGTCCTGCCAGCAGCGTCCGAAGCCGATCGACGTCGATCCGGCCGCGGTTCAAGCCTCCGTACATCGCTCCGTGCCCGCGCCGATGCTCGGGCAGAAGGGTCAAGTCCACCGCGGACTTCACCGCACCGTCGGCACACAGCACCGCGTCCTCCAACTCGAACAGTTCGTCGCGCCGAGCGGTCAGACACTCGTAAAACTCGCCCCGGAAGCGTGACGCTTCCGCGAACGCTTCGCTGCGGACGGCATCAGGCAGCAGACTCACCCTCACGGCCTTCGTCGTGGTCACGTGCACCTTGGTCGGAGCACATGATCAGACGAAGGCCGCCCCCACGTCCGGCGAACCCCCAGGTGAGCGACCCAGTACGAGACGCCGTTCGAGGCCGGAAGATAAAGAACAAGCTGAGCTGGACGCCGCCGACTGGGCGGGAGTCCCCGAACACCAAGTCTCTGGCTGGTTCGACGGGCTTCCCTTGGTCTCGGGCATCACGGAGACCGTGGCCTGGTGTTGGCAGAACGGGTTGGCGCCCGTGCTGGCAACCCTCGCCTGGTCGCCAGTCGGCAGCTACCTGACTGACCGCTTCGGCTTCCACGCGTTCAGCGGACCACGGCTGGAGACCACCGACGGCCGGTTCACAGGCCGGGTCGCCCGTCACTTCGACGAGTACGACAAACGAGATTTCGCCCTCACACAGGCGCAGGAGTTGGGGCTGGCTCCCCGCTCGTGCGGGGCAGTTGGAGACAGCCGATCCGACCTGCCACTGTTCGCATCCGTCGAGTTGAGCGTGGCCTTCAACGCATCGGCAGGAGCGCGCGAGGCGGCGACCGTCACGGTGGACGACGACGACCTGCGGGGCGTGCTTCCCGTCTTGAGTCGCCTGGTCACAGCCGTTCGTTGATGCCGCGACCAGGGCGATCGCCTCGCCGCGGCGCCCAGATGCTCTTCCGGGTTCTGACCGAGCGGGAGGACAAGAACAGCATCGCGTGACTCTGGACTCTCCCGGTCGACGTCGGCGCGCCGCTCACCGAGCCGCTTACTCGGCTCGGTGAGCCCGCCACCGAGCCTGCCCGAGCCACCCTGACACTCGAGACATGGCGCGCCCCTCAGAACTGAGTGTCAGGAATGTGTACCTCCATCCCGGTCATGTCGGCTGTCACAGGGATTTGGCAGGTGAGGCGGCTGTTGGAGGTGCGTGACGCCGGTACCCCCTCGAGGATCATCTCCTCGTTTTCGTCAGCCGGAGGGAGGAGCGGCAGGTGCTTCTCGTCGATGTAGGCGTGACAGGTTCCGCAGGAAGCGCAGCCGCCGCAGTCGCCGATGATGCCGGGCACGAGATGGTCGAGTGCCGCTTGCTTGAGGCTCTGGCCGACGACGGCCTCCACGGGGTGCGGTGTTCCGTCGGCCTCGATGAACTTGATCACTGGCACGTCAGGCACGCCTTTCTGCGGTGGATTGGTGTCGCTTCATCAGTTCGGACAGCGGGAGATCTTCGGAGGCGGCTTCATCCCCGGTCATGGCGGCCCGCGCCGTGACGAGTGGCCGGGCAGCCATGAAATCCCGCGGCCGGTTGACCGCGTGCAAGCCGGTGATGATGCCCTTGCGCAGATACACCACGCTGAAGGAGTTCGATGACGGGTCGCCGCGGACGACAGCTGTGTCGCCGGTCTGTGGCAGACCGGCCATCTGGAGTTTGTGGTGGTACTGATCGGACCAGAACCAGGGCGCCGTGAAGCGCTCGGTCGGCTTTCCGCACAGGGTCCGGGCCGCGGTTCTGGCCTGGTCGGTGGCGTTCTGAACGGATTCGAGGCGCACGCTGCGGCCGAGGAAACCGTTCCACTGCCGCGTGCAGTCGCCCGCGGCGACGATGTCGGGGTCCTCGGTCCCGGCCACGGCGTCGACCAGGACGCCGTCGTCGACGGCCAGTCCCGCGGTGGTGGCGAGGGTGTCGTTCGGAGCGATCCCCACGCCGGTCAGGATCAGGCCGGCTCTGACCACGGTGTCATCGCTGAGCTCCGCAAGGAGGGCTCCGTCGCGCCGGACGACGTTGCGGACGGACACGCCTGTGCGCAGATCGACACCGTGATGGCGGTGTTCGCGTTCGACGAAGGCGGAGATGGCCGGTGGGCAGGTCCGTGCCAGGACTCGCGGCTGGGCTTCTACGAGCGTCACCGCGATCCCCATGGCGGTCGCGGCGGCCGCCGTCTCCAGGCCGATGAATCCGCCACCGACGATCAGCAGGGTGCCACCGGACTGCAGTTCCTGCCGCAGCGCGATCGCGTCGTCGAGGTGATGCAGAGTCCTGCCTGCGACGTGGCCGGAGCCGAATCGGAGAGGACGCGGACTGCCACCGGTGGTGAGGGCCAGCTTGTCGTAGCGCAGCGTGCGGCCGTCGGCCAGGGCGACGGATCGTGTCCGGCGGTCGATCCCGACCGCGGCGGTGTCGAGTTCGATCTCGATGCCGGCGTTGGTGTATGTATCCAGGGCGCGAATCCGCAGTGCCACCTGATCGACTTTGCCGTGCAGGAACGCCTTGGACAGCGGCGGGCGCTGGTAGGGCAGGTGGGGTTCGGCCCCGACGAGCAGGATCCGGTCGCTGAAACCGTTCTGCCGCAGTGCCACGGCCAGTTCCGAGCCGGCCTGTCCCGCACCGACGATGACGACGGTCTTCACCGGTGCGCCCCTCGGATGGTGACCGGCATCGCCGTCAGCTGCCGCATCATGGAGTGGGCCGCCCATGCGTGATCGTCCCCGACCAGTGCGATATCGACATCGGGCGCGGTCAGCGCGGTCACGGCGATCTCGGTGAGCATCCGGGCCACGTTCCTGCCCGGGCACAGATGGGCACCGCCGCCGAAGGTCGCGCCGTGCTGGATCTGCCGGGTCAGCCGGTAGCTGTCGGGGTCGTCGAAGACATCGGGATCGCGATTCGCCGAGGCCCACATCATGACGACCGGTGTGCCGGCGGGGACGAAGACGCCGTTGTACTCGAGGTCCTGGAGCGTCAGTCGCTGACTGAGCATCAGCGGGGACTCCAGGCGTGTGCCCTCGTAGAAGGCACTGGTGACCAACGCCGGGTCGGCACGGACTTGTTCCAGGGCCGTCCCGTCGCTCAGCATGCGGAAGACCACGTTCTCGATCGCCACACCGATCGTGTGGAAACCGTCGAAGAAGTTCGAGGCCACCAGCGAGCCGATGTCCTCCGGTTTGCCCTCCATGTCGATCGTGGTGAGTTCGGCCGCCATGTCGTCGAGAAGCGCGTTGCCTCCGTCCGACCAGGCCTTCCGAACGGCATCGCCGACCACGTCCATGTACGTCGCCGCAGCGGAGAACAGGCGCTGCGACTGCTCGGGCGTGCGGGTGAGCAGGAACGTCAGGCTCATCTCCTCCATGAGGTGCTGGACGTGCGCCGCCTGGTCCCTGCTCAGGCCGAGTTGCTCGGCCCAGAATCGGGTGACGAACCGTCCGGCGAACTCCCGGGAGAAGTCGGTCCGGTCGCGCCCGGCGCACTCCTCGACGAGTTCCTGTGCGAGGCGTTCGGCGGCGGGAGCGAAACGGAGGATGTTCCGGGGCATCAGTTGCCGGACCAGGAGATTGCGGTACGGCTGATGCAGCGGGGGGTTGGTGGTGAACACCTGGTTCCGCAGGAACCTGCCGTACCCTTCGGTCTGTTCGGGATCCGGTTTGGTCACGGGCCCGGAGCCGAGATCTGCTTCGGTGGCCATCCACAAGACGATGTCCGCGGGCACGTTGCCCAACGCCGGATTCGCCGCGAGCGTTCTGGCGTCCTTGTTACGGAGCACGACGAGACTGTTCATCGGGCCCCGGAGGAAGTCGGTTCCTTCTCGGCCCCGCAACTCCCGTGCCGCTTCCACGAAGTCGCGTGAGAATTCGTCGAACGGGAGCAAGTCCTCAACGGCGGGAATATCTGCCACCGAAGTCAGCTGTGTGGAGGACATGGGTTTGACTACCACCTTTCTGTAATGAGAGCTGTGGACAGGGCCGGGTCAGTCGCCCAGGACTCGTCGCAGGTATGCGTTGGTGAAGCGCCGATCCGGATCGAGGCGGTCACGCAGTGCGGTGAATTCACCGAAGCGCGGATACGCCGCCGCGAAGTGGTCGGCGTCACGTGTGTGCAGCTTGCCCCAGTGCGGGCGTCCGCCGTGCGCGGTGAAGATGCGCTCCGCCGCGGCGAAGTATTCACGGAACGGCATGCCCCGGTAGGTGTGGACGGCGATGTATCCGCTCTCCCGGCCCGACGCCGTGGAGAGGGTGATGTCGTCCGCGGGTGCCGTACGCACTTCGACGGGAAAGCTGATCCGCAGATCCGAACGGTCCACCATGGCCTTCACCTCGCGCAGGGCGTCGATCAGTGCCTCGCGCGGGAGGGCGTACTCCATCTCGATCATCTTCACGCGGCGGGGGGAGGTGAAGACCTTGTACGGGATGTCCGTGTAGCTGCGGGCGGAAAGAGCCCGGCTCGACACCCTCGCCATGGCCGGGACGGCGGCGGGCACGGCCCGCCCCAGCGAGTTGACTGCCTGGAAAACACCGTTGGAGAGAAACTCGTCCTCGAACCAGCCTCTGAACCGGCCCATCGGGGCGAGCGGACCTGTACTGCGGTTGTTTCGCAGGGTGTTGCAGTTTCCGGTGTGCGGGAACCAGTAGAACTCGAAGTGCTCGTTGGCCGCGTGGAGTTCGTCGAAGGTCGCGGTGACCCTGTCGAACGTCATCGGTTCGTCGCGCGCGGTGAGAAGGAACAGCGGTTCCACGGCGAACGTGATGGCACTGACGACCCCGAGCGCGCCCAGCCCGATGCGTGCAGCGGCGAACACGTCCGGGTTCTCCTTCTCGGAGCACGTGAGCAACGCGCCGTCCGCCGTCACCAGTTCAAGGCCGCGTATCTGTGCCGCGATGGCGGCCGAGCTGCGGCCCGTGCCATGGGTGCCCGTGCTGGTCGCGCCGGCGACGGTCTGCTCCATGATGTCGCCCATGTTGGTGAGTGACAGGCCTTCCCGGGCCAGGGCGACGTTCAGGTCCCTGAGCCGTGTGCCCGCTTCCGCGGTCACGGTTCCGGCCTCCCGGTCGATGGCGCGAATGCCGGTCAGGCGGTCAGGACGTATCAACATGCCCTCGGTCGCGGCAGCAGTGGTGAACGAGTGGCCGCTGCCGACGGGCTTCACCGGCAGGCCGTTCTCGGCCGCCTCGCGCACAACGGCGCGGAGCTCGTCGACCGAGGCGGGTGCGATGTTCCTCACCGGGCGGGCCGTGACGTTCCCGGCCCAGTTCCGCCACACACTCCTGTTCGCGCGGTCCTTGCCCGCGTGCGCGCCGTAGCGGGTCGTTGCCACGTCGTACTCCCTCCTCGGTGAGCTGGGTGGTGGTGTCATGCGCGCCCCTAGCGGACGGAACGGATGCGGTAGACGAGGACCGCTCCGACGGCGGCGGCCGCACCCACGAGCGCGAAGAGAAGCGGGTAGGCGTGTTCCGAACTGATGATCACCCCGGCGATCAACGGGGCGATCGCCGGGGGAACGACCGAGCCGATGTTCATGATGCCGAGGTCCTTGGCCCGGCTCTCGGCATCGGGGAGCACTTGTGTGATCAGAGCCTGGTCGACGGCCATGTACGCACCGAAGCCGCCGCCCATGAGGGCGGATGCCACCAGCATGACGGTGAGGCTTGGGGCGCTCGCCAGCAGGAAGCCGGAAGCAGCCTGGAGCAGCGCCGCCAGGGCGACGAAGATCCGTCGTCGGCCGAGGCGGTCGGACAGCACACCGGCGACGGCGGTCGCCAGAAGGCCGGCCAGGAGATAGAGAACGGTGCAGACCAGCAGGCTGCCGGCCGGATCGGGAACCTTGAGGCCGTCACTGAGGAAGTAGAGCGTGTAACACGTGCCCAGCGAGTTCGCCAGATTGACCAGGAGCCGTCCGCCGAAGGCCCAGGCGAATTCCCGGTTCCTGAGCGAGCTGCCCATCGACGCGAGCAGTTCTCCGATGCTGAGCGGCGCCTCGGCGTGGAAGGCGATGTCGCGATGGGCAGTCAGGAACGGCACCAGGCAGACGATCAGCAGGACCGCGATGACGGTGAACCCGGACATGGGGGAGAGTCCGAAAGCCGACACGAGGGCGATGCCGACGACCACGCCGAGGGCCTGAGGACCGTAGATGGCGCTGGAGATCATGCCGCGCTGGTCCTCGGGAACGCGGTCGGCGATGATGGCGGTGAGCCCGGCGGTGGCTGCGCTGAGTCCGATCATGCCGGCCGCCCACGCCACGGCCACGCCGGTCACGGTGGTCTGCGCGCCGGTGACGATCAGCCCGGCGGCGAAGGCGACAGCGCCCGCCGTGAGCCAGAGTCTGCGCCGGCCGAAGCGGCTGCGGGAACGGTCGCACAGGGCGCCGCACAGGGGCAGGGCGACGAGTGTGACCAGCCCGGAGACACCGTTGACGACGGCGAAGTCGTAGACCTTCGAGGCTGGATCGATCGCCTCCAGCTGCTGGGGGAGCAGCAGCTGGAGGGGGACGAGGTTTGCCATCCAGAACCCGAACCACACCAGGCCGTACAGACTGGTCCAGCGGCGCGAGACGGGTTCGGCCGGTCCTTGGGCGGTGGCCGGGCCGAGGGGGCTTGCAAGGGCAGGAGCGGGGGAGTTGAAGTCGGGGAGCATCGGGCCTCCGGGAGAAGGCGGGCCGCGGATGGCGGAGACGGGTCAGAGGAAGGCGTGTCCTTCACCCCGATAGGTGGGGGCCTGGCCGACGATTTCGCTGCCGGACACCAGGTGGAGGGTGTTCACCCGCTCGCACAGTTCGCCGGCTTTGGCGTGCCGGAACCACACGTGGTCGCCGAGGCGCAGTCCGTGCGCTGCAGGACCGAGCACGGGTGTCTGCACTTCTCCCGCTCCTTCCAGCGGGTTCATCCGCAGGCCCCGGGGCCAGCTGAGAGTGGGCAGACGGTCGCGGCCGGGCGGGCCGGAGGCGACCCAGCCGCCCCCGAGTACGGTGGCGATCTTGTCCGTGGGACGGCGTACGACCGGCATGACGAAGTAGGCGGCGGGCCGGGGACGGAAGCGCCGGTAGAAGTCGAACAGTCCCGGTCCGTACAGGCCCGAACCCGCGCCGATCTCGGTGATGACGTGCTCGGCCGAGGTCTGCTCCACGGAGCCGGTCCCGCCGCCGTTGACGAACTCCAGAGGTGCGACGGTCTCGACCGCGGCGATCGCGGCGGCGCGCCGGTCGGCCAGTTCACGTGCCGACAGACGCTGCATGGCGCGGAGTGCGGCGCGTTTGAGAGGGGATCCGGGCTGGTTGTCGCCCATGCCGGCGATCTGTCCTTCGTAGGACATGACCCCGGCCAGGTGGAACCCCTGACGGCTCTGGATCGCCCGGGCGAGCGCGGACGCCTGGTGCGGGGTGTGCACGGGGGAGCGGTACGGGCCCAGGTGGATGCGTCCGCCGGCCAGTTCCAGGGAGGCGTCCAGATCGATGCACAGCCGCAGAGGGGTGCGGGCGGCACCGACGGCCTCGTCGATGAAGTCCAGCTGTCCGACGGAGTCGATCATGAGGGTGATGCGTGAGGCCGCCCGCTCGTCCTTGGCGAGCTGCTGCAACGCGGTGCGGTCCGCGGTCGGGTAGCCGATGACCACGTCCTCGTGGTCATCGGCCAGCCACAGGGCTTCGGGCAGGGTGAAGGCGAGAATGCCCCGGTAGCCCTGGCGCTGCAGGACGCGCTGGATCAGGTCGCGGCTGCGGACCGACTTGCTGGCCAGGCGGATCGTGGCGCGACCGCCCGCGCGGTGCACCAGATCGTCGGCGTTGGCGTCGAAGGCATCGAGGTCCACCACGGCGAACGGCGGATCCAAGTGCTGGGTGGCCCGCTCCAGTTGGGCCATCCGGAACTCGCTGAAACCGGCCATGGCGGACGCGGCCGATTTCACGTCCGGCCAGGACGCCACATGTGCGCTCACATCCGCACCCTTTCTCGATAGTTCAGTGGACCGGCCCGGTAAGCGGCGGCCGGGAACCGCGTCAGACGGTCGAGCGGTCCGAAGGCCGCGCCGCATCGGACTGGTGGCGGCCCTTGGGAGTCATGAGCCGTTCCCGGTGCCGCCTGCCCTTGGCCTCGGCGAGCGGGATCACCCACCGCATCAGGCGGGGGAAGACGCCGGCGATCCGCTGGACACGGCCGCCCACGGGAGGGAACACCACCTCGACCGGCTTGGAGACGATCGCGTCGACAACGGTCTTGGCGATCTCCTCCGGTGCGTAGGACTTCTCGGCGAAGGAGATGGCGCAAGCGGGGTCGGCCAGTTCCTGCTCCAGCATGTCCGTGCGTGTGGACGGAGGATGAATGATCGTGAAGTCCAGTGGCCCGTCGCGTTCTTCCAGGGCCACGCTGTGGTGAAACGCCCGCAGCCCGTGCTTCGAGCCGCAGTACGTCGCATATCCGGGCAGCGGGAGGAACGACGTCATGCTGCAGACGGTGATGATGTGGCCGCGGCCCTGCGCGGTCATCCGCTCGATCGCCGTGCAGGTGCCGGTGATGGCGCCGAGCAGGTTGACCTCCAGGATGTCGCGGTGCTGTTGGGGGCCGAGGGCACTTGCGTGGCCGGTGTGGGTGATGCCGGCGTTGTTGACCAGCACGTCGACGGCTCCGAACGCGGCCTCCGTCGCTTCGAAGGCCTTGACCCACGCCGCCGGATCTCGGATGTCCAGGACACAGCTTGCGGCCCGGTTGCCCAGACTGAGCGCCCTGGCCTGTACGGCCTGCTCGTCGACATCGGACAGCATCACGCGGTGACCGCGTGCGACCGCCGACTGCGCGATCGAGGCCCCGATGCCGGAGGCAGCGCCGGTGACGAGAAGGACCCGGCTGTTTTCAGACACTTCGCTCATGGCCGACAGAGTCTCCTGGTCGTATGTCCAGGTCAACTGTCCGATACGAGATTGTCTTCGGTTGTTACCTGGGGATTCACAGCTGTTACCTGGGGACTCACAGTCGGAGCATCTCGATGCGGCCACCGTTCAGCTGTGCGGCGCGGACGGGATCGTCGGTCGGCACGGTCGCGGCGAACAAGGTGCGCCCGTCCTGACCTGCGACCAGGCAGCTCAGGGTGTTCTGGCTCGTCGCCACTCGGTCGAGGACGCGGCCGCCCTCGGCCACGCGCACGCATTCGCCGCGCAGTGCGTTCGCGATCCACATCGTCTCGCCGTCGCTGTGCCAGGCGATGCCGTCGGGGGCGATCGGCGAGGTGGAGCGCTTGGCGATGGCCGGGTGGTCCAGAAGTGCCGAGATCCTGCGGGTGATCCGGCCGAGAAGCCCCGGATGGTTCACCGCATGCCACAGGAACGGGGAGATCAGCGGGGCCCAGGGGCGCGGCTTGCCGAGCGTGCCGTCGGGGAGCACGGGGAAGGCGGTGAGCCGCATGGCCAGGGTTTCGGCCGCCACCATGGTGGCACCGTCGGCCGTCAGGACGCATCCGTTGGGGAAGAGCACCGGCTCGGTCACCCCGAGCAGGGTCCCGTCCGGGGCAAGGCATGCGATCGGCGCCTTCGTCGGGCCTGGCGGCGCGTAGAGCATGGCGTTGGCGTGCTCGCGGGCGAACGCGTGGTAGTCAAAGCCGAAGTTGCCCACGTACGCACGCCCGTGCGGATCGACGAGCATGTCGTTGACCGGGCCGCCGACAAGGTGCCGCAGATCCGCGTGCTCGACGAGCTCGCCGTCTGTTTCCAGCCGGTACACCACACCTCCGTCCATGGAGGCGACGAGCATGCGCCCGTCCGGAAGCCAGCCGAGCCCGCCGGCCCGGCCGGGAACCTTGAGTACCGTCTCGGCCTCTCCCGTGCCGTCCCAGCGGTGCACCGTGCCGTGCGCCAGGTCGGAGAACCACAGGGCTCCCTGATGCCACCGCAGTGACTCGGGAACGCCGAAGCCGCTCAACGCGACCGATGTCGTCCGTTTCATTCCAGCCGCTCCTTGGTGACGGGCCTTGGACGTGGTGCCTCTGCCGCAAACCAAGTTGGTCATCTGTACAAGACGCTTGACTTGCACGGGTGACCGTCTCATTCTGGGCAAACCGAAGTCAACGTTCCGGCAGGAGTTTTTCCGTGGCTCAGACTCGATCGCTCACGTCCGACGGCGCCCGGGCGGACGCACCCATCGCAGTGGACAACCCGGCCACCGGAGCAGTGGTCGGCCACGTCGCAGACGCGTCGGCGCAGGAGGTGGCGCAAGCGGTCGCACGAGCCCGGCAGGCACAGCCGGGCTGGGCTGAACTGAGCGCCCGAAGCCGTGCGGAATTCTTCACGCGCGGTCGTCGGTGGCTGCTGACTCACAGGCAGGAGATCATCGACTCCATCGTCGCGGAGAACGGCAAGACCGAAGAGGACGCGATCGTCGAGATCGTCTACTGCGTCAGCGCCTTCGCCCACTGGGCCAAGCGCGCACGGCACTACCTCGCCGACACGAAGATCCGCTCGCTCTCGCCATTCGTACTCGGCCGCAGCATGTACACCCGCCGGGTGCCACTCGGTGTCGTCGGAGTCATCGGCCCCTGGAACAACCCGTTGATCAACTCCTTCGGTGACGCCATCCCCGCCCTGGCCGCCGGCAACGCCGTCGTCCTCAAACCCTCGGAGTACACACCGCTGACCGCGCTGCTCATGGAGAAGATGACCCGTGAGTGCGGCTGGCCCAAGGACGTCTTCCAGGTTGTGACCGGCGCCGGCGCCACCGGCCAGGCCCTGGTCGACGCCGCCGACTTCGTGATGTTCACCGGATCCACGAAGACCGGCCAGACCGTCGCCGCGCGGGCGGGTGAGCGGCTCGTCCCGTGCTCACTGGAACTGGGCGGCAAGGACGCTCTGATCGTGCTGGCCGATGCCTCGCTGGAGCGGGCGGTGAACGTCACCCTGCACGGTGCTCTGTGCAACGGGGGCCAGATGTGCACCTCGGTGGAGCGCGTCTACGTCGAGGAGCCGGTGTACGACGCGTTCGTCGACAGGCTGCGCCAGCGGTTCGAGGAGGTCACCTCCGGCAGGCCGGCAGGGCTGGGCAGCACCGATGTGGGCGCCATGACCTTCCCGCCGCAGATGGCGATCGTCGCGGACCACGTCAAGGACGCCGTGCGCCGAGGAGCGCGCGTCCTCGTGGGGGGCCACGCCGCCCCCGGCCCTGGCCGGTTCTTCGAACCGACGCTGCTCGTCGATGTCGACCACACCATGAAATGCATGCGTGAGGAGACCTTCGGACCCACGCTGCCGGTGATGAAGGTCGCAAGCGCCGAGGAGGCCGTCCGGCTCGTCAACGACAGCACCTACGGCCTGCAGGCCTCCATCATCAGCTCGAACATGAAGCGTGCCCGACACCTCGCGGAGCGTCTCGAGGCAGGCTGCGTCACCATCAACGACGCCCAGACCAACTACATGGCCTTCGGCCTGCCCATGGGCGGCTGGAAGGAGTCGGGCCTCGGCGTACGGCACGGCGCCGAAGGCATCCGCAAGTACACCAGGCTCCAGGCCGTCAGCGTGAACCGCTTCCCGACCCGCCGCGACCTTCACATGATCCCGTTCGACCCCTCGGCCTACCGGTCCATCCTGCGCCTGGTGGACCTCATGTACGGCAACCGCCTGCGCCCCCGGAGCAAGTGACCGCGCCATCGCCCACCAGATCACGAAAGGCCAGATTCCGATGACCACGACAGCCGCCGCCCCGCACATGTCCGTCGGCGCCATGCCCGAGGGCGTCACCCTGCCGCTGCCCCAGCAGAACCTGAGCACCGAGGAGGAGCGTCAGGTCCGCAAGCAGGAACTCGCGGCCGCCTTCCGCCTGTTCGCCCGCTTCGGTTTCTCCGAGGGTGTGGCCGGACACATCACGGCCCGCGATCCGGAGAACCCGTCGGCCTTCTGGGTCAACCCCTTCGGGATGTCGTTCAGCCAGATCCGCGTCTCCGACCTGATCCTCGTCGACCATGACGGCAAGCTCCTTCAGGGCAAGCGCCCGGTCAACAACGCCGCCTTCTGTATCCACTCCGAGGTGCACCGGGCCAGGCCCGAAGTGGTCGCGGCCGCGCACACCCACTCCGTGCACGGCAAAGCCTTCTCCAGCCTCGGCGTCCCGCTGGACCCGATCACCCAGGACGCCTGTGCCTTCTACGAGGACCACGGCATCTACTCCGACTACCGCGGGGTCGTCAACGACACGGAGGAAGGCCGGAAGATCGGTGTGGCCCTGGGCGAAGCCAAGGCGGTCATCCTGCAAAACCACGGACTGCTCACGGTCGGGGCCTCCGTCGCCGAGGCGGCCTGGTACTTCATCACCATGGAACGCTCCTGCCAGGCGCAGCTGCTGGCCATGGCCGCGGGTGAACCGAAGCTCATCGATCCGGAGACGGCACGGATGGTGAGGAACCAGATCTCCGGCCCCCTCCCGGGCTGGTTCCAGTTCCGCCCCCTATGGGACCAGATCACCGCGGAACAGCCCGACCTGTTCGACTGACATGACGCGCTGATCCCGGGAAGCCAAGTCGGGTGGGTGCGGCGGCCACGGCCGCCGCACCCACCCGACTTCCTGTTGCTGTTGCGGCCGCCATCCGATGAGGAGGCGGCCAGCGTCTATGAGCGTGCGCTCACCGGCGACTCACCTCACGCCTCCTTGGCGGCGAGGCTCACGAGGTGCTCGCCGGTCAGACGGAGCACCTCACGGGTGTTCTCGCTGTTACGGTCGGCCAGCCAGCACAGCGTGACACCGTCCAGAACCGCGTTGAGGTAGCGGGCCAGAACAGGAAGGGGCACCGTCCACTTGATGCCCGCGCTCTCGGCAGCTTCAGCGAGGAGCTGCTCATGGACTTCCAGGTAGTGCTCGTACTGCCTGCGGGCCAGATCCTCAAAGCCCTCCTGGCGCAACGCGTAATGGGCGAGCTCGTACCCCACCTGATGCTCTCCCGGGCTGAGCTCGACCCCCTCCCAGAAGGCGAAGAGGCTCCTGGCGATGCGTGCGCCGAGGTCGCCCTCTCCCTCGAAGACGTTCCGGGCCTTGGCCACGCCGCTGTCCGTGATACGGGTGATGACTTCCTGGAGGAGTTCCTCACGTGAGTTGAAGCAGTAGTGGAAAACGCCCAGCGGCATCTTCGCCTCGTTGACGACAGCGCGTGTCGTGGTCTTGACGACTCCGTCGCGGACCATGACGCGGAACGCCGCGGCGATGAGTTCTTCCCGTCGATCCTTCGCTGCCATGCGAGACATTCGGTCCACCGTTTCATCAAAAGTGAAGTGCTCACTCCATGCTAACCGGCGTCTTGGACGATCGACCAACTGCGATCTCGGTCATAGGAGTCGATGGTGGACATCTGGTCCGCGGGCTTCAGGCAGTATCCCGGTGTGGGCCTGGTCGTCGATGTCGATGCCCTCGCCCACGAGCCCACGAAGCACTCGTCCTTGCTGTTGCCGATGCGGTGGTCCATCAATCGACCCGATCCGCATTGCCGAGGGCTACTACCTGGTGCCGGACGGGCAGGTGGCCGCGAGGCCGTACACGCTGCTGCGCCAGGCCCTGGCCAGGTCATCGAAGGTCGGGATCGCCAAATACGCCTGGTCAGGGCGGGAACGCCTGGACCTGCTGCGGCTGCGCGAAGACGCGATCGTGCTGCACGCGATGCGCTGGCCGGACGAAGTCCGCGACCCGGCCGCCGTCGACCCGCCCAACGAGACGCTCTCGCAGGAGGAACTCGACGGGGCGCTCGCTCTCGTCGGCCGCATGAGCCGGGACGACCGCGAGGGCCCTGAGTTCGCCGACACCTACACTGACGCCCTCGCGAAGATCATCGAGTCGAAGCGGGAGGACAAACCGCTTCCCGATGTCCCGGAGCCCGAGCAGCCGGGCAAGGTTCTCGATCTCATGGCCGCCCTCAATGAGTCCGTCCAGTAGGCCAAGGCCTCCTCCCGCGGTGAGGACGCCGACGTCCATGAGATGCCGAAGAGGAGGACCGCGAAGAAGCAGCCAGCCAAGAAGACGGCTGCGAAGAAGACCACGAAGAAGACGGCCGCACGCCGGCCACGCAGCGCCTGAACGCACACCGATGGTCGTCCCGGTGTTGAGCGAGGTACCGCCTGCTGGCGCTCCCGCGCTTCCAGCAGGCGGTGCGCGCGTGGCGTCTTGCGCTGCCGGACTGACCATCATCGACCGCACTCTGCCCGCGCCTGTCCGGCACCCGCACCCTGGAGGAAGAACCTGCAGGGAATCGCGAGGGCCTACCGCATCGTGCGCCGGGAGAATGTTGCCCGCTGCTGTAGGCCGGCGGGGCTGCCTCTCTCCCTGACCAGCCGTAGTCAGTCAATGCGGTGCAGTCGGCGGGATGAGAGGAGACGCTGGTGCAGTGAATCAGGTTCAGGAGACCGTGGGGCTGGTCCGCGGTGTGCTCCGCCAAGAGGTCGTCGGCACATACCTTCACGGCTCCTCCGGGTGCTCGGTGGACTCAGGCCGGCCAGTGACGTGGACGTGCTGGTTGTCTCCCGGCGAGGAATGAATGAGCAGGAGCGACGGACACTTTCCGGTGGACTGCTGCGGATCTCCGGATCCCGAAACGAGGTTCGCCCGGTCGAGCTCACCGTGGTTGTCCAGTCCGAGGTCAGGCCGTGGCGGTATCCACCGACCTGCGACTTCCTCTACGGAGAGTGGCTGTGCGTAGAGTACGAGACCGGCCAGGTCCCCCAGCCGGAGCCGATGGCCGATCTGGCCCTGCTGATCACCATGGCGCGGGCCGGCGACCACCCCCTCACCGGCCCGCGCCCGGCGCAGGTCCTCGACCCGGTTCCACAGGCCGACCTGGTCCGGGCGAGCGTGGCAGGTATCCCCGGACTGCTCGACGACCTGGACAGCGATGCCCGCAACGTCCGGCTGCTGACCGGCCGCCGTCCCCAGCCCGAATCCGCCGAGGCACTGGGCATCCTGCTCAGCTGGACGGCTGGCAGAACCACCGCGACGGTCCGTACGCCCAGCCCGACGGCCGGCTCGCCGACGGCTGAGGCTATTGCCCGGCCTCAGCCTCTGGCCGGCTGAGGTGGGCGAGGACGCCGGGGCCCGGCTCGGGTGCGATGTCCCGTGCGGTGACTT
>NZ_RSAJ01000089.1 GCF_003933965.1 Streptomyces sp. RP5T | reverse complement strand
ACCCGCCGTCGGCACTCCGCCAACGGCCACCTCAGCCCCAACGAATACGAACGCCGACACCACACCGCTAAACTCACGCTCGCCGCGTGATCAATAACCGCGTGCCCACCTTCACGGGGGAAGGCCCATATGCTGAGAGGACTGAAACAGTCCTGGGCTGATCCCGAGCGGAATCCTGCATAATGCGCTCTAGCGCATAGATCCCCCCAAACCGCACGTCCAGCGATGATGACCCCAGATTATTGATCGCGGCATTAAAACGGCTGGTGATCTGGCCTTGGTCGGCGATGCGCACATCCTGCCAGGTAAAAAGCAACGCAGCCAGCGCAGCCAGACCAGGCACGCCTGCAACAAACAGGCCCAGCAACTGCATCCGATTGCTGCCACTGACGCTATGCCTGCTCCCGCCGCGACGCGCACCTTCTCCCCTGGCCGCCCGCAGTTGCGCGATCCGCCTCAGCCGCCCGGTGTCGAAGCTCCTCACGGGCCCATCGCACCCTACAGCTGCGCGCTCCGTTCGACGCCACGCGGCTCAACCACTCGATCGCCCTTTCCCGGCCCCTCGGACATCAGGCTGCCTTCATTGCTCGTGAACATCAGCGAGCCAGTGGATCACCAACTGCCTCCCAGACTGCTGAACAAACGCTGCTGCCTGAAGAGCTCTGGCACAACTTTTGTGGAGGCATCAGCAGTGGCAGTGCACCCGTACCAAAATCGTGGCGCTGGGCAGCTGCGACAGGTAGGCCTCGCTGCCCGGCCATACGGCGGGCTCTGGGGGATCGTGAGGACACGATTCCGGGTCGCAGAACGCATGAACGGCACTTCCACCGCTCTCTCGCCACCAGCCGTCCACGGTGAGCACGTCAGTGTCCGGCGGAGACTTCCAGGAGAACTCACAGATGTAGTCAGCACGGCTGCGGGAGAATCCGATGACGGGATGCTCCGCATGGAACGGGGAGCCCGGAAAGCCCAATCCGAGACTCCAGGGGTGATCGAGGTATGCCTTGATCAGTGGCTGGGCTCGGTAGGCGGCCACCATCCCGTCGTCCCAGGGGCCGCCCGGGAACGCGTGGGGATCATTTCGCCAACGCTCCACGAAGACCTCGAGGGGCAGGGCTGGCGGGTGTTCGCCGGACAGACGTTGCCACAGGTCCCAGGACGCGGCTGTCGCTCGTTCGGAAGCGGCTAGCGGCCGCGAGAAGTCGAGCAGGGCTCGCGGGCCACCGGCACAGACTCCTGGAGCACTGGGAGCAGGGGTGCCGTCGTATCGGGGCTCGTCGTGGACAAGCCTGGGATCGTTCTCGTATCCGCAGGCGACCGCGAACCCCCGACCGTCGCTGCCACCGAGGATGCGGCGTGAATCCCACATGCCGCGGCCCGCGGGGTTGTCACCGTTCAGGTCGAACGGCGCGAGAGCGGCGGCGAGCGCCCCCTCAATATCGTCCGCGACCTCGGACGGCAGACATACCGTCACTGTCAGGCCGGCCATACGCCCTCCCCGCTCTGTCGGCGGACAGCATGATTGCACCGAGCGGCTACGTTCGGCATGCCGATATGGCGGCGGACAGGCTCCCCGTTCGTGCGGAGCCAGACCCTGCTGAGCCGAACCGTCCAGTTGACGTCCGGGGAGGGGCGTCAACCAGCTCCCTCACACCACAGAAGTTGAGCCAGAACCGCCTGAAGTGAACGAAGCCACCCGTGCCCGCATCGGTGACGGTGTCGAGGGGCCGGTCCTGGTGACGCCGCCGCATCGCTGCCGTACGAACCGGGCAGAGACCGCTCGCCCCTCCCGTGACCCACGTCACACGTGGTTCCTGTCAGGAATCGGGTGGCTGTCCCGCTCAAGTCGTCGGGAGCAAGCCAACCGACAGGAGCGAGACATGAAGCACCGCATCGTCGTCCTCGGCGCCGGCTATGCCGGGTCCTCCGTGGCCGGGACCCTGGCCCGCCGGTTGTCCCCGGCGGACACCGAGATCACCGTGGTCAACGCCGACCCGGACTTCGTCCAGCGGCTGCGGCTGCACCAGCTCGCGGCCGGCCGCAAGATCGATGCTCCCCAGCTCGCCGACGTCTTCGCGGGCACGGGGGTGCGGCTGCGCCTGGCCCGTGTCACCGCCGTCGACCCCGAGCGCCAGGTCGTCGCCGTGGCCGACGCCGATGGCGGGGCGAGCTGGAATACGACACGCTTGTCTACGCGCTCGGCAGCCACGGTGCCACCCGCGGTGTCCCCGGCGCGGCCGAGCACGGGTTCGACGTCGCCAGCCGGCCCTCGGCGTTGCGCCTGCGCGAGCGCCTGGACGAGCTGGGCCGGCAGGGCGAAAGCGGGCGTGTGCTGGTCGTCGGCGACGGGCTGACCGGCATCGAGACCGTCACTGAGATCGCCGAAACGCGGCCCGGCCTGTCGGTGGCGTTGGTGGCCCGTGGTGAGCTGGGCGCCCCCCTCTCCATCGGGGCTCGCGGCCACCTGCGTCAGGCCTGCGACCGGCTGGGCATCACCGTCGTGGAGCACACCGAGGTCGAAGCCGTCGAGGCGGCGCGGGTGCTGTGTGCCGACGGCACCGCCCTGGCGTCCGATGCAACCGTGTGGACGGCCGGGTTCGCGGTCAGCCGCATCGCCGCCGCCAGCGGGCTGGAGGTCACCGAGAACGGCCGGATCGTCGTCGATCGCACCATGCGGTCCCTTTCGCACCCGAACGTCTATGCCGTCGGCGACAGCGCCTACGCCGTCGGCGACAACGGCCGCCCGCTGCCGATGTCCTGCGCGTCGGCCGGCTACACCGGCATGCAGGCCACGGCCGCGATCGTGGAACGCCTCACCGGCCGCACGGTCCCGAACACCAAGCTGGAGTACTTGGGCAACCACATCAGCCTGGGCCGGCGGGACGGGATCCTGCAGATGGTCGACGACGAAGGGCAGGCCAAGCCCAAGTACGTAGGCGGCTGGAAGGCCGCACGCATCAAGGCGGCCATCCTCAGGATGTCGCTGTGGACCACCTCGCACCCGACCTTCGGCCTGCCCAGGCGCAAGCACCGCCTGGCCGCCGCATCGCACGCGTCCGTCGACAAGGCGCCTCGCGTAGCCGCCTAGGGGGATCCGCGTGGACAACACCGCGACCGATCGCTTCGACACCCGCCAGTTCGAGGCCAGCCGGAACCGGCTGGCCTCGAACTGGCATACCGGCTGCTGGGCTCCGCAGCCGACGCCGAAGACGCCGTGCAAGACGCGTTCCTGCACTGGCAAACCGCCGACCGGCAGCGCATCAAGGTGCCCGAAGCATGGCTGACCAAGGTCGTCACCAACCTCTGCCTGGACCGACTCCGCTCGGCACAGGCCCGCCGCGAACGCACCGCGGGTGCCTGGCTGCCCGAACCACTCCTCGACGGCGACTCGATGCTCGGCCCGGCCGACACCTTCGAGCAGCGCGAATCGGTCTCCCTCGCCGTACTGACGCTCATGGAACGCCTGTCACCCGTCGAGCGGGCCGTCTACGTCCTACGCGAAGCGTTCTCCCACAGCCACGCCGAGATCGCCGAAATCCTCGACCTCACCGAGTCCGCAAGCCAGCAGCACCTCCACCGGGCCCGACGCCGCATCACCGGTGCGCGCCGCGGCGGTGAAGAGGAAGCCGATCCGGCATCCACCCGCAGGATCGTCGAGGAGTTCCTCGCCGCCGCCTCCTCGGGCCGCACCGAACGGCTCATCGCGCTGCTCACCGACGACGCCACCGCGATTTCCGACGGCGCCGGCCTGACCGAGAAGCTGCTGCAGTTCGACACCGCACAGCGCATCGCCGCCGTCGCACGGGCCGGCTTCAAACCCACCCCCGCGAAACGGCGACTCGCCGGCGGCACGCCCTCCGTCCACTACGCACTTGTCAACAACACCCCCGCCATCCTCTTCGTGATCAGCGACCAGGTCATCGGCGCCGTGACCTTCGACATCACAGAAAGCAAGATCGCAACGGTGCGCGGCATCGCCGCCCCCGCCCGCCTCGCCCGCCTCACCGAAGCCTGGAGGCAGCACGAACCGGACCCACCGCTCATCACCCGATGGTGAGACCCTCGCCGACCGCCATCCGGCGCAGCCCCCGCGTCACGGCCAAGGGCAGCATGCCCTACCGGGCGGAGCGCTGAGGTCTGCACAGCCCTGGCGCGCAGAAGGCGACCAGCGCCGCGAAGAAGTAGATCAGTGCAGCCACGCTCATTTCAGGATTGCCGTTCTCGTTGACGTAGAGGGACAGGGCGGTCATGCCGCCCAGGACGGCCACCACGCCAGCTCCGGGCAGACGGTCCCTGGTTTGGCCGCCCCGCCAGCTGAACAGCACGAACAAGACCGCCACCGCGAAGACGATCTGAAACGCCGTTTCATGAATGGGTGAGGTGGGAGGCTCCATCCAGCTCTTCACGTCCACTTCTGCAGGGTTGGCCGTGTCTCTGACCGCTCTGGGCAGGTGCGCGGCGAGGAAGTAGCTCAGAATCAGAAAGACGGCCTGCAGGGAGCAGGCTGCAACGAGCGAGGCCACGCTCATGAGACGGACGGCCGCAGGGATTTCCGATGCCTTCGCGTACAGCCTGCGCAGGCCCGCGTGTGTTGACCGCGCCCAGCTGATCCAGGACTGGATCGCCATCAAGATGATGGCGGCATACAGGATGAAGCTGTCTGGGCCGGTGATCGTCTCGATGATGGCTTTGTAAATATCATCCGGCTCAACCGGATCTGGCGCTGCCACAGACACCCCCGTAGGTTGCGCGTCCCCACCAGTGTGGGGCGCTTCGGGGCGCTACGGTGTCGTTGTTGCCGAGTCAAGACATCCAGACTCGGGTTGTTGCCAGTCCTGACGACTGTGGCTCGCCCCCCGCCGACCGGCTTTCGCATACCTACCTGGCCTGTGCTGGAGGGCTTCGGTCCGGCACCCGGCACGGCAAGCCGCTGCCCGGCCTGCCGGCAAGCGCGCGATCGCACCGGCCCACCCCTCGGCTGCTGGCGCACTTGTCCGAGGGCGTCGGTCTCCTGCCGATGCGGTCGTGATCTTTCTTCTGTGGGAACAACCCCCGTACGAACGACCAGTGCGAGGGGGCGCGGAATGATCGGCACGGTTGTTGCTGGACTCGCTGGCTTGGCCGGTGTGACTCTGGGCGGCTGGCTTTCCATGAGAAACCAGGACCGTATGGCGCAGCGCGAACACGAACGGCAGTGGCGGGATGTCCGGCTGCGCTTCTACAACGACTTCCTGGCGGCTCACCGGAAGTACGTGGCGTTCATCTTGGAGCCGACTGCTCAGATCACCGCCGCACCCCACCCCCGGTCACCGGGACGGCTCATGCCGTTCTTTGACGAAGCGGGGCGGCCCTACAAGGAGTTACTGGAAGCCGGGTTCACTGCGATGCGACTCGTGGCGCTGAGCCCTGACACGGTCAGTACGGCCGTGCAGATGGTCACGGACGCACGCCAGTTGGCCGCGGCGCGTGCGACGTGCAGTGCCGCCGATCTACCGTCGGACTTGTTCCGAAGCCTCTGGGAAGCGGAGCAGGGCTTCCTCAATGCCATCCGCGGAGAACTGGGTCTGCGGCCAATGCCGCGCGTCCCAAACGGAAGCGGGTGAGTGCCTTCCCAGCTCGCTTCGGGCCGCGGCGGAGAGCTCTGAGCTGGCCGGGCACACCTTGTGCCGCACTCGATGCTCTGCTCCATCACCTTCGCCGTGACCCCGGCAGGTAGGTCCAGCCCTCTTGCCCTGACGGGGTTGGTATGCGCCGGGCCGCGTGGTCGGGTTTGAGTGAAGTGCCCGGCAGGGCGGGGGTTCCGCAGCCAGCGTTGTCAGCCGTTGCCGTTGTTGGGGGTGTTGCCGCGGTGTCCGCGCAGTGCTTCGAGGATGCGTGCGCGGTGTTCGTCTTGGGCGTTGTCGGGGTCTGCTGCGGGGGCGTCGAGCAGCGGGCCGAGGCGGCTGTACAGCGCTTCGAGGCCGATGAGTGCGTCGAGGCTTTGCAGGGTGTCGTTGTCGATGATGGGGAACGGCGCCCGGTCGGGCGGAATGAGTACGGCGAGGAGATCGAGCAGAGCCCACTCCTGGTCGAGACGCTGACTGATCCAGGCCCGGGCCGCTGACGTTTCAGCGTGGCGCCATGCCCAGATGAGGGTGATCTCCAGCTCGGTGAGTTCGTGGATTGGGCGGCTGACGGCGAGGGTGAGGTGCTGTGCGATCTCGTGGCTGATCAGGGAGCGGGCCTCACCGATCCAGCCGGGAGTGGGGCCATCGGAGTCTTGTCGGGCGGTGACGCGTTGCAGGGTGCGGGCAGCCAGGACGGCTCCGTCGGGGCTCTGAGCCATGGCCTTGAGGATTGCGGGCCGTTCGGGCTCGGCGAGGTCGGTCAGGAGGTCTTTTGCGAGGAAGTCCATAGCGCGGTTCGCGGTGAACAGGCCGAAGACCCCTTGAGGGGTGGCGGTGAGGTGGCCGTACTGCCGGGCTGCGGCTTCGAGGAGTGCGGCCGCTGGTAGAGAAGCTCCGGCAACGCGTTTGTACTGGATGCGGCGTGTGATGCGCTGGGTGTCGTCGCGCAGGCGCAGGAGCAGTTCGTCTGCTTCGGTGCCTAGGGTGCCGTCGGTCAGTTGCTGCAGGGCGGTGTCGAAGGTGTGCTCGGGAAGGTCATCGTCGGGGACGCCGAAGACCATGTACCGGTCGAAGTAGTCGATGCTGCCGACGCCGCGCCGCAACGCGATGGCCTGAGTGTTGGCGCCATAGCCGAGAGCTTGGCGCAGTGGTGCGAACAGCATGCCCATCAGGCCGATCACGCTGTCTAGGTGCTGCTCAGCGACGCCAGCGTCCAGCAGCCTGGTACGCCAGTGGTCGATACGCTGTTCCGGCCGTTCGTCGCGGCGCGAGGGCAGGTCGACGCTGGTACCAGTGAGTTCGGCGCGGTGCTGCCACAGCAACTGATAGGCGCGGGGCTCGCTGGTGCGGAGGAAGGTGACGAGAAGGAAGTCGACGATGTCGACGTTGCCGGTGAGTTGGCCGAGGGTGGCGTCCACCTGGCCGAAGAACCGTTTGATGGCGCGCGGGGTGCGCAGCCGGTCTTGCAAGTGCCGGTAGTAGGCCTCGGAGATCCGCTGCTGCTCGTCAGGCGTCAGGGTCAGGCTGTGTGAGGCGAGGACTGCGGAGAGGGAGCGGTCGACTAGGAGGTCGGCGTCACGCTCACGGAACGCAGGAAGGTCCAGTCGGACCTGGACGATCTTTTCCAGGAACTCACGTGCGCGGGGCTCGCTGTTGCCGACCAGCTCACTGCGTTGAAGAACGTCCAGCAGGGTCCGTTCGTCGAAGCTGATCAGGTAGTACACGCCTGGAAGATGGCCTACCAGACGTACCAGCTTGAAGACGACGAGGAGTTCTTCGGGGGTGAGGCGGTCCAGGTCGTCCATGACGACGAGGACCGGCCGGCCTGCTTTGCGCAGAGCTTCTTCAGCTTTGCGTTTGGCTGCGGACGCGCTCGTGTCGCCGCTGATGCGGTTGCTGACTTCCTGGATCAGTCCCTCCGAGTCCAGGCCGAAGACGGCAGTAGCTTTCCCCAGAGGGCTGATGGCCCGTCCGAACCCACCAATCTTCTGCCGCGCTTCGGACCATCGTTCGTCTTTGGGGAGGGCTTCGCGGATCTCGCTGAACAGCGCCTGAGTCAAAGACTCCAGATCGGAGTACAGCCACGGGTTGAGTTCCGCGAAAAGCCAGCCTTCACCGTTCTCCGCTTCCTATAGACGGCGTGTCACTTTGCCCAGGACGCTGGACTTTCCGGAGCCCCATGAGCCGATCAGCGCGAGTACCCCGGTTTCGGTCTGGGCTCGTACTCGATCCAGCAGGCGGAGCACATGCTGGGCGTATTGCCCGTGTCCGAGCAGGTCAGGACCCACCTCGTGGTTGAGAAAGGGCTCGTCGTTGAAGAAGTGCGCGTCGGTCATCTGCCCATCGTCGGGACAGGAAGGGAGCCGGGTACGGGTATTGGCGGTGTTGAGCCTGAGGACGCGGGCCACATCCTCAGCACCCCGCATCACGCCCCTCCAGGACCGCCCACTCGAAGCCGAGTGCGGCCAGTTCCGCGCGTCGCTCCGCGGACATCCCCCCGACCCTCCGCCGGCAGTTATCCAGGAACGCCCCGATCTTGTGGGGGACTTCGTCCACGTGCTCGATCGCCTTCCTTGGTACCAGGACGTGTCCTTCGCGCTCCCGGAACTGCCGCACTGCGGCAAGGTTGGCAGCCCACCGGTCATCCTGGCTGCGCCGCACCGGCCCCACGGCCTCGCCTTCGCCTGCGGGCTCAAGCCCGATGGTCTCCAGCAGGTACTGCTGCGCCGACACCAGCCGGTCCCACCCGGTCCGCTGCCCGGCCACCCATACTCCGAGGTCTTCGCCCTGCACGATCACCTCGCCCGCCCGGTCCGGCAGAACGCCCCCCGCTTGTACGTGAGCGCGAGTGAGCCGATAGCAGCGCTGCCACGCGATGTCCCAACCCTCCGGGGCCCACCCGGGGTCGATCTCTGCGAGGGTCTCCATACGGCTCTCTGACAGCTCCCCGACGCTGGAGATACCCGTTTCCCCGTTCGCGCGGCGTACGGCGTTCTCACGGCTCCTGCGGGCAGCGGCGCGCATGTTCTTGGCCCATACGCCGATGGGGAACCCGTCTCCGCCCCATACGGCAGTCGTGGGCGGCAGAAAGTGCCCGTGCACGGCTGCATAGTCGCGGGCGACGTCCAGGCCGGCCTCCCACGCCGACGCGTGCACCGACCACACCATGCCCAGGTTTTCCAGCTCGGCAACGCGCCTGGCGTCCAAGGTGCCCTCGCGGTAGTACCGGCGCTGATCCGCGATGAAGACCCCCAGTGGGTGCCCGCCCAACGCTCCCCAGTCCTCAGGCGTGTCGATCTGTCGCGTAGTTACAACAGAAGAACACCGTTGACCTGCTGTGCTTAGAGTTCGTGGATGATGTCGTGATCTTGACTGGTATGGCGTTTGATCTGCTGTGGTGTGTGTGCGGCGCTGTGGCGTGGCGATTACTCGAAGGCTTTACCTGCAGTGCTGTGACTGCACAGAGGATGTCGTAATTAGAGAGATAGTTTCTTGGCTTGGAGGTCAAGCGCGTTCGCGACGTAATTGATCTTTAGGGGGTCGGCGGGGCACGTTCTTCGCCTGCCGGGGGGAGTCGAGGTGGTCTGAGCGATTTTGAGGGGTGCTCGCGTCGGGAGGGCTTGTCAGCCGTTCGCTTCGCGGCCTTTGAGGCGGCTGGGAGCTCTTGGCGCTTTTGATGTGCGGCTAGGTCAGGCCTGGAGCAACGCGAGTAGGTTCCGAACATCAGCCGCTTCGCTGGCAAGACCAAGGTCGTCAAGCATGGTTGCAGCGCGCGTGAGATGAGTGGTGGCCTGGTCCCAATCACCTGCGTTGATCCATGCCATGCCCAAGGCAGCAAACGTGTGCGCGTAGAGATCATGGGCGTTGGCGCGTGCGCACGCTGCTTGAGCTTGCAGTAGGTAGGTGATCTTCTGCTGCGGTGTGAGGTCGGTCAGGAGCTCGGTACAGGTCATCAGGACTGCTGCTTCATCGCGTGGATTGCCCCCGGCGCGGCGGGTGGACTCGATGGCCCGCTCGCAGAGCGCCTGTGCTTCGTTGTGCTGTCCCGATGCCTGGAGTGCGAGTGCTGACGTGCACAGGGCTTTCGCCTCGTTTGTGGTGTCGCCGAGTTGCCGGAATAGTGAGGCGGCCTCTTCTGCTGCGGCACATGCTGCTTCGACGTTCTTCAGCTCCTGATGGCTCAGGGACAGGTTGTTCAGTACTGCTGCCTGTTCCTGCAGGTCTCCACACTCGCGTTGGATCGTCAGAGCCTGTTGGTAGGTCTGTAGTGCGTCGGTGGGGTTCCCTGAATAGCCCAGGGCCGAGCCGAGCCCGTTGAGTGCCTTGCCGCGTGAATTGTGGTCGTCCACGGAGCCAAACAGATCGGCGGCTCGCCTGTGAGTAAGAACGGCCTCCTCGTAGCGTGAGGCTTCGATCAGGGCGATGCCGAGGTTGTTCCATGCTCCTGCCTCAGCGGCGAGAGCTCCTGTCTGGTGGGCGATGTCGCAGGCGATCGTCGTCACGGCGATCAAGTCGTCGATGTATCCGCGCCAGATGAGGTAGTCGTAGAGGATCACCGGGAGTTGGACGGCAATGTCGTGGTGCCGAATGGCAGCTGCGGCAGCTACGGAGGCGGTGAGATTGACGCGCTCGGTGTCCAGCCAGGCCAGCGCCTCGTCTTGATCAGCGAATGCGCCTACTGCAGCTGAATGTGCCCTCATAGTGAGGTGTGCGCTCGCCGCGCGAGCGGTTGTGGCGTAGTGCTCGAGCAGTCGGCTGCATGCCTGGACGTGGGGCGCTGCCCCACCCGGCGTGCCTTCTTCTCCGGCGCTGTTGACTGCGGCCTGCTGGGTGTCGTCCGCGAGTTCGGTGGCGTAGTCGCGGACGAGGTCGTGCATTGACCAGCGCCTGTTCACGCATTCGAGCAGGTGCGCTTGGCCGAGAGCGCGGAGCATGGTGCGGACGGCCGGCAGCGGGCGGGCGGCCAGGACCGCCACTGCTTCAAGGCCGATGTCGGGACCGGGGTTGAGGGCCAGGAGACGAAAGAGCTCGGCATGATCGGCGGGAAGCCGACGGTAGGAGAGATCGAAGGAGGCACGCACTGCCCGCTCTCCGTCGTCCAGAAGGCTCAGTCGCGACCGGGCCGTCGCTAGCTCGGCAGCGAGTTCGGCGACGGTCTGGTCGGGCTCCAGGATCAGCAGGGCGGCGCTGATGTGCAAAGCCAGCGGCAGGTACCCGCACAGGCCGGCCAGTTCCTCGACATCCTCTACGGCATCGAGGACGCGTCGGTCGGCGGGGTTGGCTCTGTGCAGTGCGTGCCGCAGGAGCGCCGCTGCTGCCACGGGGCTGAGCACGGCGAGATCTACGAGCCGCGCGTTGAGTGTCGGCAGGGTGTGCCGGGAAGTGATCAGGACCTGGTGCCGGCGGCTGCCGGGGAGCAGGAGACGGACCTGGTCGGCGCTGGCAGCATTGTCGGCCACGATGAGCAGACGTTGTCCCTGGTCGGCCATATCTTCCAGCGCGGACCGGTACAACGCTGCTCGTTCCTCAGCAGCTGCCGGCATGTCGGTCGGGTTGACGCCGAGGGCTCGCAGGAACGCCTCCAGAGCCTGTCCTGGCTGTACCGGACTTTCGTCGTATCCATGCAGGTCGATGAAGAGGCTGCCGGTGAACCAGCCGGCCTCGGCGGCAGCATGCCCGCAGGTCAAAGCGAGCGCCGTTTTGCCTACACCGGCGAGCCCAGCCACTGAGGTCACCAGCACGGGCGGCACGACATCATCGGCAGCCGAGGCGACCGTTCCGGCCCCGGGACGGTCCACGGCCTGCCGCGGTGCCCCAGTGTGCGGCTGCAGGGCCGACAGCACCTGTTCCATCTCGGTGTCGCGGCCGCTGAGCTGTGAGGGGGCAGCGGGAAGCGAGGCCAACGCGGTCGGCGCCGGCGCGGGAGGGTACACATTGACCGTCAGAGGGCTCTCGTCCCCCGTGGTGACTGCACCGATGTTTCCGGCGGCCGCAACTGAGCGCAGACCGGACGCCGCCACGTGAACATCAGGAGTCAAGGACTGCGGGACGGCAGTTGAATTCTGCGATACGGGAGTGGGCTGGGGCTTCCTCTGCCACGGATTCATGCGCGCGTGTCATCTCCAGTAAAGGCCTCACCCACCTGGCCGCCCGCTGCGACGCCTCGCTCACCCGTCGCCTGTGCCGAACCGGACGCCCCTGCTGCCAGAGGTCCCGCAGGAGGCGTGGTGAGAGTGACGCGATCACCGGTAACCGCTCGTCCGATGCCGCCGCCAGCTGCGACGGATCGCGCTCCCGATGCGGTCGCAGACACCCTGTGGCCGTCGACTGCAGACGCACGCACAAGTGCATAGCAACTCAACACAACACCGACCAGGCTGGCGACCGACCCAGCCACGCTCGCCACCTGACCGGCCGTATCGAGATCAGCAATAACCGCGACGACACCCAGCACCACCGCCGCCAGGCCGCACAGCACCGCCAGCAGCCGCACTCCAACTCTCACCCATCTCGTCACACCCGCATCATTGCATTGGGGACTGACATCCCCGCCGCCCTACCGGATTCGTTGCCCGAGGACCGGGTGTGGGGACGACTGCCCTGAAACGGATTGCTGTTGGCGTGGCGGCAGCGTCATGCTTGATGCAACCGTGCGGCTCTGGACCAGGCGGTTCACCTACTCCTGGAGGGAACCGATGCGGGCCAACGGCCAAGCGGGGGCGGATCCGGCGGTGCTGCACCGCAGCAGGCTTGAGGCGTTCGTAGTGCGCGCCCGCAGGGTGGAGGCGCACTCGCTGGCGGCGGACTGGGACGCCCTGGTTGCTCTGGCCGGCATGCCGTACGTGGTGACCGTCCTCGGCAACGGTGAGGTACACATCCTGCAGGAGTGCCCGGCCGAGGAAGTCGTGGAGTCTGCCGCGGCCCGGATCAGGCCTTTGCTGCTGGAAGGTGACGCCTGCTCGTACCTGAAGGCACTGGCCGCAGTGGGGTACTTCTGCCGCGACCTATCGCACGACACGGCGTGGGTGAAGACGGCGCGGACCGAGTGGCGCACGAGAACGGAGCCGAACGCGGAACGGGAGGGCGGCTACCAGGTCATGCTCGCTGACACCGCCGCAGGCTGGACCGCCGAACTCGACGACCGCAAGCTGGCCACGGCGTGGATCTACGGCGACGTGGTGCACCACGACACCGAACTCCTCGAGGAGACCGATCCCTTTGGCCTGTCCGAACGGTTCCGGGCCGCAGTACCCCTGATTGCCTGGTCCATGGTCAAGGCGATCGAACTCCTCAACTACATCCGTGTCCTCCAGGCTGACGGGCTTCTCGGGCTCCCGATGCAACTGTTCGACCGTGAGGTCGTGCTGACCTCGACCCGCTGGGAGCACACAGCGCGGGCATACGCAGCGCCGGTCGGAACGCCTCCACCCCCTGATGCCCTGACTCCCTTCGGTGACGAGTGGGTCCCGGTATCGGGCAGCACGGTCCTGCGGCATGCAGACGACTGATCCGGCTGCACGTGCCGGTATCCCCGTGGACGACCGGTGGCCCAGGAACGGCACGCACGGTGGTCCTGCAAGAGGAACAAAGGCCGTTGGCCTTCCTGTCGGCAGGGCGCGCGTGCCCATGGGCGTTGCACGACGATCAGTCTCCACCAGAGTGCCGATCACGGCGGCTCGGACGCCTTGACCCCAGGGCTCTGCTCGGCCTGGTGGCGGGGTCGGGCTCAGAGCGCAGGCTGGGGATGGTCAGTGGATGCGCGAGCAGAGGCAGGGGGTGGCGCAGGGTACGGGTGTCGATGTCGGCGCGGTCGATGGTGCACAGAGTGGGGAGCATGGCGAAGATGGCGGCTGCCAGGGTGTTGTCGCCGCTGCTGACGCGGGGGGAGATGATCGTGGGTGCGGGCTTTGAGGAGGGCACCTTCGATCATGGTCCTGAAAAGGCGGGCGATGTCCGTCCACGTCACGCCGGGGCGCAGGCCGAGTCCATAGCCGGAGAAGACAACCTCGTACAGGCGTGCCCACTGCGTGAGGGACATGGTCTCGGTGGCATGGACGTACCGCTGGATCTGGGGCTGGCGAGGCAGTGCGGCCTGGATGAAGGTCTGCAGCCCGACGATGGGCTCCGCCAGTGTCGATTGCAGCTCAGTCTGGGTGCCTTCCCGGATGAGCTGGGCCAGCGTCATCCGTGGTGCCATGGTCACGAGTACCTCGTGCACCGCGGCCAGGCGGCGCTGCACGACGGAGGGTCTGAACAGGTAGGCCAGCATGTCGTCCAGGAAGGCGGCCTGGTGACGCCATGAATCCAGCCAGCGCTGCCGGTCGAGCTGTTCCGCCTCGCGCGCGTCTGGAACGATGCGGGCCGCATGCCGCATCAGATCCTCCGGACCCAGGTTGCGAAACAACTTCACCTCTCCGCCCAGGGTGGCTCTGGCACCGTCAGCGAAATGGTGCTCGTACAACAGATGTAACGCCAGGTCACAAAAGGCTCGGGTGCGCTCGTCGGTGGCCCACTTGACCTGCGTCTCGCGCAAGGTGTGCACCTTGACCTTGCTGAACACCTGCGACAGGTCCTCGCCCGGAGCCCCCAGCAAACGCCGGCGCCACTCCTGCCACTCCCATACTTCTGCCCGCACGTGCGCCCTCCCCGCATAGCTCCACCGGATCACCCATGTCAATGGCAATGGTCCGTGGACACTCGCCGTTGCAGACCCCCATGGTCCAGGATTCGCTCCACTCGCGGGTGTCATCGGCGCGATCCATCGTCTTGGGTTGGCCGGGCGCCACACCATCGCTGCACCCCAAGGTCACCGTGTCCGCAAGGAGCAGCGATGAACCCAAGTCCCACTCTTTCCTCGACCGTCTGCCGCACCGTTCGGAGGCTGGCGGTCTGCCTGTCCGTCGTGGCCTGGCTCACCGGGGCCGTGCTGTGCCTGCTGGCCGTAGCGGGTACCGCCTTCCTGGAGAGCCCCGCGGTTGCCACGCTGTGCGCTGTCGCCAACTCCTGTCTGGGCGTGGCTACATCCGCGCGCATCCTGACCAGCAGCCTCCCACCCGCCCGCCGGAGGGGCCCTGGCGCTGACCGACCCGGCTCAGCGAAAAGCAGGTAAACCTTGTCAGCCGCACGCTGCGGGTGCGGCTTTCGCCCTCGTCGGCGTTCCCATGCTGGCTGTGGCAGGACGCCCAGTTGGCGGCTGCCGCCTGTTCCCAGCGGCACGAGGAACGCAGCAGGCGCCGCCAGGCATATCGGCCGCAGCCGCAGCCTGCCTCCTTCGGGACGCCAGAGCTTGCCTGGGAGGCGTACTCAGCCCCCGTCGGGGAGGTCGCCGTCCTTTGCTACTGGCGCGTGGCGGACGCTGGGTCAATAAGAGGCGGCGTCAGCACGGGACGGACGACGTGCCGGAGGCCGGCGCCGAGTAAGGTCACCGTCATCCAACTGTCGGCGTCTTCCGGGTCCACTAGCTCGTTCGGGGACTCCTGCGGGTCAGGCGCCGCGTCATCATGGTGATGAGTGCCCAGTTCAGATGAGCTTCGGAGTGCTGGGGCAAGCGTTCGTAGTCGCGTGCGTTGCGGCGGGCGTTCATGCACCAGCCGATCGTCCTCTCAACTTTCCAACGACGGGGCAGGACGACGAAGCCCTTCGTGCCCTTGGGGCGGGAGACGATGCGCAGGGTGAGCCAGAGGCGGTCGCGGGCCCAGTCCACGAGGTCGCCGGCATAGCCGCGATCCGCCCAGACCTGGGTGATCTGCGGCTGGGAGGCGCAGCCGCCAGAACACGTCGCGGGCGGCGTCGCGGTCCTGGATGTCGGCGGGCGTCACCGTGATCATCACGGGCAGGCCGAGGGTGTCCACGGTGATATGTCGCTTACGGCCGTTGATTTTCTTCGCGGCGTCGTAGCCCCGGCTGGTGCGGCCGACGGTGGAGGCTCCCTTGACCGACTGGGAGTCCACGATCAGCGTCACCGGGTGCGGGCAGCGGCCCTTGCCGGTACGGATCCGGCGCCGGAGCTGGTCACGGATGTAGGTGACGACCCCGGCCCGGTTCCACCGCCAGAAGAAGCCGTAAACCGTCTCCCACGGCGGGAAATCCGCAGGCAGGGCCCGCCACTTCGCGCCGTTGTCGACGATGTAGCGGATGCCGTCGACGATCTCCCGCCTCGGCCACTTCTCCGGATGACCACCGGTTTTCGTCCGGCAGGCCGGGACCGGCAGCAGGGGTTCGAGAAGGGCCCATTCGGCAACCGAGGTGTCGGACGGGTAGCGGCGGCGACGGGAAGCAGCGGGCATGGCGGACTCGGCAGGGGTGATCGGCGGTGGACGGGGGCTATTTGGCGAGCTGGGCGAGGGTGGCGCGCACCCCGGTGAGCTGGGCGGTGGTGAGCTGGGCCCATTCGTCGTCGGGGTAGCGGGCCAGGTGCGGATCGAGCGTGCCCGTGATCACCCGGGTGAGTCGGCCGAGGATCTGCCGGAACTGCCGTTTGTCGTAGTCGATCCAGTCCGCTGGGTCGTCGGAGAACATGAACCCGTCTCGGCGGGTCCAGGTGATCGGTGTCAGGTTCTCCGCGGCGACGACGTCGCGGACGTGCCGGATGCCGCGGCCGATCTGCGAGCGGGTCAGGCGGGTGGCGGCCATGAGCTGGTAGGTGTGCAGGCCCGCGGGGCGTGCTTCCATCAGGGCGACGCGGACCAGGTCGCCGTAGTGCTCGGCCAGCGGCCGGGCCTCCCGGCGTCGCGGCATGGCCTACTCGCCTTTGAGGAGCTGGACCAGCTGCTCGTCCAGGGTGAACTCGCCGTTGTCGAGGGCTCCTTCGAGCCAGTCCGCCGCGGCGTGGACCCGGCCGATCTGACGGCGGACGGTCTCACGTTCGTCGTCGGTGAACTCCTGCCCGCGCAGTTGCGGGACCAGGCGGCCGAGGGTGGCAACGAAGCCGTGGCAGGAGCCGACGAGGTCGAGGTATTCGATGGTGTGCTCGATCGCGCGGACGGCCGGAGTGCGCTCCCGGATCCGGTCCCGCGTCTCGGCCGAGTTGTCGAACTGCGCGCGGTTGACGAGCATCCGGGTGGTGTCGTCCCGCATGGCCGTCCGGGCCACGGCCGGGCGCCGCAGCAGACTCGTGGTGACCTCCTTGGCGACGGTGTCGTCCCTGGTCAGCTCCGTGATGACCCGGACCCGCTCGGCCGGGGTGACGTGCTCGGTCACCGCCGGCCGCTTCAGCAGGTCGGTGGCGACCTGGGCTGCGACCTCGTCGTCCCGGGTCAGGTCGGCCACGGCCTGGACCTTCTCATCCACCGTGACCGGCCGGTCGACCCGCTGGCCGACGACCCGCTTCGCGCCGTCCGGCGTCCACTGCCGAGCCCCGGTACGCGGGTTGAACGGCGCGTCCTCGATCGCCGCCCACCGCTCATCGTCGTCCGCCACCGACGCCAGGATGCGGTCAGCAGTGAACGACACACCCTCCTTGCGGCGCCCCTCCGGCCACCGGTTGGCGGTGTAGCGCCAGTCCTCCACCGTCCGGCGCTCAACGCCGATGTCGTCCGCGAACATCTGCAACGACTCCGTCACGGTGAACAGGTCGTCCGCACCGTTCGGCATCGAACCGCCCACCGACCGCATCGGCTCGATCTCCAACGCCATGTCGCCCAGGGCGAACTGCGAGCGGGCGATCTGCGCGATCAGTTCCTTGGCCTGGGTGACGAGCTGTTCGTAACGCTGCCGGGTGACGTTCCCGATCCGGTCGGCCACGTCGGTCATGATGACCACCGCCCTCGCCCGGGTCCGGCCCGGCCACCACGACGTGACCGGTCAAAGGGGCGCCGGCCCCGGTCACTGTCCACCGTGACGCGCGCGCGCGACACGCCGGGGCAGGGCGTGAATCGGGGGCGCTCGAAGCGCTCGGGACTCGGTCCCAACTTGTCTGCAAAACAAGGGGTGTTCGAGGTGCTCGCGAGGCGTTCGGCTATGGCGTTTCTGTAACGCCGTTCCGCGACGCCCGCCGCTGACGGCAGGCCCGCACCCGGCAACGGTCCGAGCAGTAAACCGCTGCTCTCGACCGCTCCCCTCCCACCGTCCACGAGCGCCCGCACACCGGGCACTCCGCCTGCTGTCCCCGCTGCATCGCGGCCACCCGCTGCCGGGTTCGATGAAGCCTCCGCCACCGCCGTGACCTGCACCGACCCGAGCAGAACACCGCCTCCGCCGCCATCGTCTGCGGCAGCGGATCACCACACTCCCGGCAGTACCGCCGAGCCGTCCCACCAGCCCCCACACCCCAGATCATCCAGGTATGCGCAGCTCGCGGCCAGGGATCAAAAACACCTACTCTCGGAGGTTCCAGAATGACCACTGACCCACATGTCCCGGCGCCCTTGCGGACGTTCCGGCTGCCGGACGCCGTCGACGGCTCGGATGCCGACCGGGTCCTCGGCCGCGCGCTCGTCGCCGCCTGGCAGTCCGACGGCATCTTCCAAGTCCACGCCACCCCCGCCCAACAGGAAGCCACCGAAAGGGCACTGGAGGCATCCCGGGCCTTCTGCCGCAGACCCCTCAAGGAGAAGGCAGGGTACGTCTCGGACCTCAGCTACAGCGGCTACGTGGCCTCCGGCGAGGAGGAGACGGCGGGGGAGCGGGACGGCTCGGAGATCTTCACGGTGTGCCCCGACATCCCGGCCGACGACCCCCGCGTCATCGACCAATGGCCCTGCCACGGCCCAGCCCCCTGGCCCTCACCCGGCTACGCCCGCGCCATGAACGCCTACATGACGGCCGTCGGCGAGTTGGGGCACCGCCTGCTCCGGCTGACGGCTCTCGGCCTCGGCCTGGACGACCCCGACCACTTCACCCGGCTCACCGCGGACGGCTGGCACCACATGCGGGTCCTGCGCTTCCCGCCCGCCGACGCGCGCTCCGAACGCGGCATAGGCGCCCACACCGACTACGGCCTGCTCGTCATCGCAGCGCAGGACGACGTCGGCGGCCTCTATGTCCGGCCACCCGTCCCCGGTGAGAAACGCGGCCGCAACTGGCTGCCCGGCGAGTCCATGGCCGGCCGTCACGAACACGAGGAGCCGTGGACCTACGTCATCCCGGTCCCGGCCGTCCTCACCGTCTTCCCCGGCGACATCATGCAGTTCATGACCGGCGGCGCCCTCCTGTCGACCCCGCACAAGGTCCGCCTGGCCGACCGCGAGCGCTACACCCTCGCCTATTTCCACGAACCGGCCTTCAACGCGGTGGCCCGCCCGCTCGACACCGCGGACCCCACCGACTACATCCACTACGGCACTCACTTCACCCAGATGTTCATGCGCTGCTATCCGGGGCGCGTGACCACCGCCCGCATCGAGACGGAGGGCCGGCTGAAGGTGCTGGACCGGCTGCGCGAGGAGGCACTGGACCGCCCCGCTACGTCGTCTTCCGCATCTGCGGCTGGGTCGCGGCCAGCTGGGGGCGCCGCTGGCAATCGGCTCAGGTGGTGACTGTTCTATTCTTTGTCCGAAGCGGTCGTTTCGGTCGTGATGCACACGAACAGGACATGTCGATGGCCACACCCACGGAGATCGACCGTGTGTCTCTTTGATGGGTTGGTCAGTTGATCAGATGTGTCCGTCCGATTAGTGATCACCGATGCGATGTGGGACCGGATCAAGCCGCTGATGTCGGCGGGCCCGGTACGCGGGCGGCGTTGAGCCGACCGCCGCCGCACTCTTGAGGCCATCGCGTGGAAGTACCGCACCGACTCGCCCTGGCGGGACCTGCCCGATGAACTCGGCTCATTCAAGACAGCCCACAAAAGGCTGATCGGGTGGGCCGTCGACGGGACCTGGGAGATGATCCTCGCGGCAGTCCTGGCAGCGACGGACGCCGACGACGCCATCGACTGGACGGTGTCGGTGGACTCCACGGTCGTCCGGGCCCACCAGCAGGCTGCCGGAGCGCTCAAAAAAAGGGGGGCGGCCCACTGTGGCGAGCCCGCCGATCACGCGCTCGGACGCTCCCGCGACGGGCTGAGCACCAAAGTTCACCTGGCCGCCGCCGGCCACGCGCGGCCCCTCGCCTTCACCCTCACCGCAGGCCAGGCCGGTGACGCCCCGGCCTTCGAGACGGTGATGTCCTGCACCCGCGTGCTCCGCAGCGGGCGAGGCAGGCCCCGGTCATGTCCCGTGGGGTGGTGTAGTTACGGCAGCTGTTTCGATTCCGATTGTGGGGTGATCTGCGGCTCGCGCTCGGCTGGCTTGGTGGTTGAGAGGCCGGCTATGGAGGCTTCGGAGAGGTAGCGGCGGTCGAAGACCTGCCACTCGTCGTGGAGTTCGGCCAAGACCGCGGCGGCGAGTCGGTCCAGGGCGGCGGGGTTGGGGAAGACCTGGACGACGTCGGCCCGCCGTTTGATCTCCCGGTTCAGTCGTTCCAGCGGGTTCGTGGACCAGATCTTCTTCCAGTGCGCTGCCGGGAAGTCGGCGAACGCCGTGATGTCGGTTGCGGCGTCCAGCAGCATCTTCTTGACCTGCGGGGGACTGCCGTCCGAGCATGTCGGCGACCACGTTCAGCTGGGTACGGACGGTCTCGCCGGTGGTCTGCACGAAGGTGGTGCGGATGGTGGCCGCCGCCATCTCCCCAGAACCCTTTTCGATCACTCAGAACACGTCCCGGACGAAGTGAACACGGCAGTGTTGCCAGGGCGATCCGAGGAAGACGGTGCGGATCGCGGCCACCAGGCCGCCGTGGCTGTCGGAGATGACCAGTTGGACGTTCTCCAGGCCACGGGCCCGCAGGCTGCGCAGGAACTTCGTCCAGAACGGCTTCGATTCGCTGGCACCGACCATCAGTCCGAGGATCTCGCGGTGCCCGGTGGCGATGACCACGGCCTGGGAGGCGGCCCGGTGATGGACCCTGGCCTTGCAGTAGGTGGCGTCCAGTAAGACGTAGGGGAAGACGTTGTGATCCAGTGGCCGTCCCCTGAACGCGGTCAGTTCCTCATCCAGTTCACCGCAGATCCGGGAGACCCCGGACTTGGAGATCCCGCTGTCCGCGCCGAGGGCTTTGATCAGGTCATCCACGCTGCGGGTGGACACGCCGTGCACGTATGCCTCCATCACCACAGCGAACAACGCGCGGTCGATCCGGCGCCGGCGTGCCGGCTGTTCGCGGGGCACTCGGCAGAACGCGTGGCCGTGGACCTGATCGCCTGGCTGGAGAGCCGGGGCCTGCGGGATCTGGTGACGGAGGAAGAGCGGAACTCCCTCAACCCCCAGGTGATTCTGGCTGCCGTCGACCGGAGGCACCCGGACAGCGGCCTGGTCGCAGAACTGGAGCAACGTCTCACCAGGGAGGAACTGCGCGCCTCCTCCTCGGCGATGCCCACGGCCTGTGCCGACCCGCTGATACGCACTTGGGCGGCGGTGGGTGCCCGCTTGGCCGTCACGGCGAACAACTCGCCGAGGACGGTTCGGTCATACCTGGAAGGGCGCGGCCTGCTTCCGTGCTTCGATCCGCACATCTACGGCCGCACTCAGGACCTCGGGCACCTCAAGCCGCATCCGCACTTTCTGAATCGTGCGCTCAACGCGACCGGCACGGCCCCTTCTGGCGCCTTGATGATCGGTGATTCCCACTTCGACTGTCATGCCGCTGTCAGGGCGGGTGTTCCGTTCGTCGGCTACGCGCGTGACGACGGCAAGGAGCGGGAGCTGCGGAACGCGGGTGCTCTGATCGTGCTGCGCTCGCCGAAGGTGATCCAGTCCATGGTGAGCGGTCAGGCCTGAGTCATCAGCGCGAACCCCAGGGCCGCCCATGCGGCCGGCCCGTAGCGCCGTGTGCGCAGGCCGGCGCCTATCGCCAGCAGGAGCCTCTCGGTCCTGATCGGCGCAGGCGGCCACGCAACGGGCCCGAGATCATCCATACCGGCCAGCGAAACAGCAGGCGCGGTAGCGATCAACGCTCGCGGGCTCTCTTGACTTCTTAGACGTCGTTTCAGTTGGTGAGTCTGCGGTAGCTGATGAGGGCTGTGGCGATGCCGACGAAGGCCAGGAAGTGCTCGGCCTTTCGCTCGTAACGTCGGTGCAGCCTCCGGCATCCGGCCAGCCAGGA
>NZ_RSAJ01000899.1 GCF_003933965.1 Streptomyces sp. RP5T | reverse complement strand
ACGAACAGCCGCTGGCGCAGGAGACGGGGACCCCGTCTCCTGCGCCAGCGGCTGTTCGTGTTCGTCGTGGTGACCCTGCTCGTGGCGCTCGGCATCGCCGCGGCCCAGGGCTGCCAGGGGCCGTCGCGGGGACTGGGCGGTGACGACGGGGTCGTACGGGAAGAGCGACAGGGGCAGGTGCACGCGCCGCCGGACCAGGCACCGGTGCAGTGGCCGTCCGGTGGCGGCACGGGCTGAGCACCCGCCGGGACCGTCGCAGGCGCCCCCCGGGCCTTGAGGAAACCCCTGGTCAGACCTCAGGGCGCCCGGTGGCGACCGCGTAGAAGGCGACCGCGGCGGCCGCGCCCACGTTGAGGGAGTCGACGCCGTGGGCCATCGGGATGCGCACCCATTCGTCGGCGGCGACCAGGGCCTGGGTGGTGAGGCCGTCGCCCTCGGCGCCGAGCATCAGCGCGACCCGGTCCATCCGGTGCGGGGCGGCCTCGTCGAGGGTGCTGGCCTTGGCGTCCGGGGTGAGGGCGAGGAGGGTGAAGCCGGCCTCGCGGACCGAGTCCAGGCCCTTGGGCCAGGTGTCGAGGCGGGCGTAGGGGACGGAGAAGACCGCGCCCATGGAGACCTTGACGCTGCGGCGGTACAGGGGGTCCGCGCAGTCGGGCGAGAGCAGGACGGCGTCCATGCCGAGGGCCGCCGCCGAGCGGAAGATGGCGCCGATGTTGGTGTGGTCGTTGACCGACTCCATGACGACCACGCGCCGGGCGGTCTGGAGCAACTCCCCCGCGGTGGGCAGCGGTTTGCGCTGCATGGAGGCGAGGGCGCCACGGTGCACGTGGTAGCCGGTGACCTGTTCGGCGAGCTCGGGGCTCACGGCGTAGACGGGGGCGGGGAGTTCGTCGATGACGTCGCGCATGACGTCGACCCACTTGGCGGACAGCAGCATGGAGCGCATCTCGTAGCCCGCGTCCTTGGCCCGGCGGATGACCTTCTCGCCCTCGGCGATGAACAGGCCCTCGGCCGGCTCGCGTTTGCGGCGCAGTTCGACGTCGGTCAGGCCCGTGTAGTCGTGCAGGCGCGGGTCGTCGGGATCCTCGACGGTGATGAGATCGGCCACAGGGTGATACTGCCTTGTCCTGGGAGCGGTGCCAACGGCTGGGGACGGGTTGTGTTACCCCGGGTTACGCCAATGTCTGCGGCCCGACGGCGACCACCTCGCCGACGACGATGACGGCCGGGGGCTTCACGTCCTCGGCGACGACCACCTCGGCGACCGTCGCGAGGGTGGCGTCGACCCGGCGCTGGGCGGCCGTCGTCCCCTCCTGGACCAGGGCGACGGGAGTGTCGGGCGACTTGCCGTGGGCGACCAGGGTGTCGGCGATCTTGCCGATCTTGTCGACGCCCATGAGGATCACCAGGGTGCCGGTGAGCCGGGCGAGCGCGGGCCAGTCGACCAGGGAGCGCTCGTCGTCCGGGGCGACATGACCGCTGACCACCGTGAACTCGTGTGCCACGCCCCGGTGGGTGACCGGGATGCCGGCCGCGCCCGGGACCGAGATCGAGCTGGAGATGCCGGGGACGACGGTGCAGGGGATGCCGGCCTCGGCGAGGGCGTGCAGCTCCTCCATGCCACGGCCGAAGACATACGGGTCCCCGCCCTTGAGCCGTACGACCGACTTGCCCTGCTTGGCGTGTTCGATCAGCGCGTTGTTGATGGCCTCCTGGGCCATGAAACGGCCGTACGGGATCTTCGCCGCGTCGATGATCTCGACGTGCGGGGGGAGTTCGGCGAGGAGGTCGCGGGGGCCGAGGCGGTCGGCGATGACGACATCGGCCTCGGCCAGCAGACGGCGTCCGCGGACCGTGATCAGGTCGGGATCGCCGGGTCCGCCGCCGACGAGGGCGACGCCGGGGGTGCGGGTCCGATAGTGGGGGGCGACGAGGGTGCCGTCGCGCAGGCCCTCGACGACCGCGTCCCGGATGGCCGCCGTGTGGCGGGGGTCACGGCCCTTGGCGTTCGTCGTGAGCACGGCGACCGTGACGCCCTCGCTGTGGCCCGTCGCCGGGGTCCAGGCGGTGGCGGCGTCGGCGTCGTCGGAGCGGACGCACCAGACGCGGTGGCGCTCCGCCTCGGCGGAGGCGCGGGTGTTCGCGTCCGCGTCGCTGGTGGCGATGAGGGCGTACCAGGCGTCTTCGAGGTCTCCCTCGGCGTAGGGCCGCCGACGCCAGGTGATCTCTCCGGCGTCCGCCATGGCCTCGACGGAGGGGGTCGCCTCGGGGGAGACGAGGAGGACGTCCGCGCCCGCCGCGATCAGTGCCGGGAGGCGGCGCTGAGCGACCTGGCCGCCGCCGAGGACGACGACCTTGCGGCCGGTGAGGCGGAGGCCTACGGGGTAGGCGGGGTTCTCGGC
>NZ_RSAJ01000898.1 GCF_003933965.1 Streptomyces sp. RP5T | reverse complement strand
CACTCCGGTCCCACAGCCGATGTCCAGCACCTGCCGCGCCCCGAACTCCTCCACCATGCGGAGGTAGGCGTCGAGGTCACCGCGATCGGGATCGAGGGCGTCGTAGATCGCGGCCAGCCGCGGATGGGTGAAGCCTTCGTCAGCCATGCGGGCGACCGTAGGGGAGGGGGGTCCGGCCGGCCACCCGATATCGCGGGCTCACTCCTCCCCGCGCGCCAGCCAGGCCTCCAGCACGGCGAAGTCCGCGTCGGTGAGACCCACTTGGTGAGCGACGCGGTGCACGAGGGCACGTCCTCGATGGTGTGCCGCCACCCAGGCTCGGTCCGCTTCGGTGACCTCGTCGTCGACCCAGACGAACGGACGCCCCGCCGCCCAGGAGACGAGAGGCCGGGTCTTCCAGTGCAGGCCGGTCTCCGCCGCCTCGTCCGAGTCCGGCCAGTCCACCAGCGGCAGCCGAGGCAGTCCCAGCCACGGGGACAGCACGGTGTTGGCGTCCTCGCCCCAGGTCGTGGCCCACACCAGCGCACAGCCGAGCGACCTCAGACGGGCGCCCAGCGCGGGGTCCACGCGGGTCAGGAGCGGATGGCCAGGCTCGTACAGCGGGACGGCCGGCTCATGCACCGGATACGGCCCCACCGCCCCGAACGGCAGCAGCGTCCCGTCGACGTCCAGGAAGAGCAGTGCCCTCACCCCTCGAACCCGCCCTCCGCGAGGATCTCGTCGATACGGGCCCGGTGCGCCGCCGCCCAGTCGTCGAGGGTCTCGGCGGCCTCCTTCGCCAGCTTGGCGCGGGCGCCGGTGAGGACGTCGGTCCGCCGCGCGGCGGGCACCACGACGACCCCCTCCTCGTCGGCGACCACCACGTCCCCGGCCTCGACCCGCACCCCGCCGCACCGCACGTCCTCCCCCAGCGGCGCCACCACCTTCTTCGCGCCCGGGATCGGGATGACCCCGCGCGCGAAGACGGGGAACCCGGCCTCCCGCACCTCGGCGAGGTCGCGGATCAGCCCGTCGAGGACGAACCCGGCGATCCCCCGCCGCTGCGCGACCGCGCAGACGTTCCCCCCGGCCAGGGCATGGTCGAGGTCCCCCGACTCGACGACGATCACCGAGCCGGCCGGCGCCCGGTGGATCGCCGCGTGCAGCATCAGGTTGTCGCCGGGAGGGCACCGCACGGTGAAGGCGGCACCCGCGACTCTCGGCACCGGACCCCACAGCGGCCGGATTCCGATGTCCATGACCCGGTCACGGCCGAGCAGATCGGCCAGGGTGGTCGTGGGAATGTCCGCAAACTCGGTGGTCTCGATCATGCCGCGGACGTTACCGTGCGTACATGACTGCCGGGTCGGCCTCGTGCCGTGAGCGAATTGGGTGCCCGGCCTCTGGGTGAGGCCGATGGGGGTCCCCCCGCTCGAGCGCAGTCGAGAGTGGGGGAGGGCCAGGAGCCCGCCTCTTTCTCTCCGCCTTCGTCTCCATGAAGACCAGCGAGAGAAAGAAGAGAGAGTGCCCCACCCCGTCCAGGACTTCAACCAGCGGATCATCGAAGAGTTCCGCGCGAACCACGGCCGGGTCGGCGGCCCCTTCGAGGGCGGCCGCCTGATCCTCCTCACGACCACCGGCGCCCGCACCGGCGCCCGGCACACCACCCCCGTCGCCTACCTTCCCGACGGCGGCGACCGCATCCTCGTGATCGCCTCGGCGGGCGGCTCCCCCCGCCACCCCGACTGGTACCGCAACCTCGTCGCACACCCTCAAGTCACCGTGGAGAGCGGGGTGTTCACATACGAGGCGAGGGCGGTCGTGCTGACCGGCGAGGAACGGGACCACGCCTTCGCGCGGGCCGTGGAGTCGGACCGCGGCTGGGCCGGGTACCAGGAGAAGACCGACCGGGTCCTCCCCGTGGTCGCCCTGCACGAGATCGCCCGCCCGGGCCCGCCGAACATCAACGCCTCCTCCCCCGGTGAGGCGATCAGGCTGGTCCATGACGTCTTCCGCCGCGAACTGGCCCTGATAAGAGGAGAGTTGGCCTCAGGCACCACCACCCTCGGCGCCCAACTCCGCGTCAACTGCCTCACCTTCTGCCAGGGGCTGCACAACCATCACACCGGCGAGGACGTGGCGATGTTCCCGTTCCTGGCCGACCGCCACCCGGAGGCGCGACCGGCCCTCGACCGTCTCCGCACCGAGCACGCACACATCGCCACGCTGGTCGAGGAGTTGCGGGAGGCACTCGCCGGCACGGACCTCGTCTCCGTCCGCACGGAGGTCACCCGCCTGACGCACGAGCTGGAGGCCCACCTGGCGTACGAGGAGGAGCACCTGATCCCCCTCCTCGACCACGCCTGACCTGCCAGTACCTGCCGGTCGGGGAGGGACGTCACCCCTCCCCGACCCTCCACTCC
>NZ_RSAJ01000897.1 GCF_003933965.1 Streptomyces sp. RP5T | reverse complement strand
GGGCGAGGTCTTCCCCCGTCGCAAGCCGGCCGAGCCCCCGGCGAACCCGCCGCAGCACCTGGCCGCGGGCTGAACCCGGGCGCCGCACCCCGCCCGGGTGATCCCGGCGCCGCTGGCTACTCTGGAGGCATGGACTACGTCTCCGCGCTCGTGCCCCCGGTCGTCATGGCCGTGTTCTTCATCGGTGTGATCCGGGTCATCGTGAAGACCCAGGGCGGGGCCAACAAGGCCAAGGAGGACGCGGCCGTGGACGCCGCCCTCTCGCGCGCGGAGGCGGCCAAGCAGGCCGACTGACCGGCCGCGCCCTCATCGGCGTACGACTCCCCGAGCCTCGTGCTGTCGGAGTCGTGCGCCCTTTTTGTTGCTGTTTGACGTCGAAAGAGCACGTCCGTCACGCCGATACCCGGATCTCCCACTATTGTGCTGAGGTGTGCCTCGCCCATTGGGAGAACTCGAAGACGCGGTCATGACGCGGGTGTGGAAGTGGAACCGCCCGGTCACCGTTCGAGAAGTCCTGGAAGACCTTCAGCAGGAACGGTCCATCGCCTACACCACGGTGATGACCGTTTTGGACAATCTCCATCAGAAGGGCTGGGTGCGCCGTGAGGCGGAAGGCCGGGCCTATCGATATGAGGCGGTCTCCACACGGGCCGCCTACGCCGCCGCACTGATGAACGACGCCTGGTCCCAGAGCGACAACCCCGCCGCCGCTCTCGTCGCCTTCTTCGGGATGATGAGCGAGGAACAGCGACGGGCACTCCAGGACGCCGTACGCATCGTCCAGGGGCCGCCCGTGGAGAACCCCGACTCGGCAACGCGGGACGGCGGGCGATAGCGTCCGCTCATGTCCGCGAAGAGCCCCTCCGCCGAGAACCCCGAAGTCACCGCAAAAGCCATCACCGTCCGGCGGGCCCGCACCAGCGATGTCGCCGGCATCCGTCGGCTCCTTGACTCCTACGTCCGCGACCGCATCCTGCTCGACAAAGCGACCGTGACGCTTTACGAGGACATCCAGGAGTTCTGGGTCGCCGAGCGCGACGACAACGCCGAGCTGGTCGGCTTCGGAGCCCTGCATGTCATGTGGGAAGACCTCGCGGAAGTGCGCACTCTCGCCGTGAAGCCCGGGCTGAGGGGGGCCGGGGTCGGTCATCAGTTGCTGGAGAAGTTGTTGCAGACGGCCCGCTGGCTCGGTGTTCGCCGCGTTTTCTGCCTCACCTTCGAAGTCGACTTCTTCGGCAAGCATGGCTTCGTCGAGATCGGCGAGACGCCCGTTGACACCGATGTCTACGCAGAGCTGCTGCGTTCCTATGACGAAGGCGTGGCGGAGTTCCTCGGTCTCGAACGAGTGAAACCGAACACCTTGGGCAACAGTCGGATGCTTCTGCATCTGTGATCGCCAAGGATTCCGGCGCTCGACCCTGCCCAGGTTCCCTATGTCCGAAACGCGCATGTTTCCGGACGAGGAGACCGCTGTCGGTCTCTCCCGAGGGTTTGTGTTTTTCCAGCAAAAGCGGTTTGCTTTCCGACGTACTGCAGTACTGCATATAACAGGGGACGGCGAAACGGCGGACGCCGCAGACCCCCGGCCCTCAAGTATTGGATGAAAGGAAATCCGGTGGCACAGAAGGTTCAGGTCCTTCTTGTCGACGACATCGACGGCGGCGAGGCGGACGAGACCGTCACGTTCGCGTTGGACGGCAAGACGTACGAGATCGATCTCACGACCGCCAATGCGGACAAGCTTCGCGGCCTTCTCGACCCCTACGTGAAGGGTGGTCGCCGTACTGGAGGCCGTGCTTCGGGCGGGCGCGGAAAGGCGCGTGCCGCTTCCGGTGGCAGCCAGGACACCGCTCAGATCCGTGCCTGGGCCAAGGAGAACGGTTACGAGGTCAATGACCGCGGCCGTGTTCCGGCGAGCATTCGCGAGGCTTACGAGAAGGCCAACGCCTGATCGAGAGGTGCACGAAGGCCGGGGCCCGCGAAGGCTTATGCCCGAGCGTGCCGCAGCCGCAACCGGTGGCATTGTGTCGCCACCGTGTTCACGACGCGTACGAGATCGGGGGCGCCCCCACCGCCCCCCAGCGCCGACACCGTCGGCAGCGAGGCCTCGACCTCGCACCCAGGCTCGGGGGGCCGCAGCCATACGGCGGCCCCCTGCAGGGCGCCCGGGACCTCGCCCGCACGGCCGTCCACGGAAAGCGCCGCGGGCCCGCCCGCCCCTGACGCCGGCGACCGCCCCGCGGATCCGCCCGGCATCCGACCCTGTGCCGCTCCGGTGAGCCCGGCTGCTCCCGGCGCCGGAGGCCGCGAGGCGAAGAGGTCGGGGCCCTGTGTCGCCCTGGCGGGGCCGAGAGTTCTTGGGGCTTGCCTTTGTGTCGTTTCTGCGGGCCCGTCGGGGCCTTGAGG
>NZ_RSAJ01000896.1 GCF_003933965.1 Streptomyces sp. RP5T | reverse complement strand
ACCCCGTCCCGAACACGAACCCGACCGCGTGAGCGTCCTCCGAAACGCCGTCAGCTGTTTACAGTCGCCCCAGTTCGCGCTACCTTCCGCAACACGTGGAGTGGGAGCGCTCCCATACGGGCGGACCGGAACCCGCCCGGCGGTGCCTCCCACTCCACGGCGACAACACACCCCGCACGGCCCGTACCTCAAGGAACGGACTGGACTGTCATGATCCTGACAAAGTTATCGAGGGTGACCCGTCCCAGAGCCCTCTTCCTGGTCCTCGTCTCCCTCCTGGCCACCATCCCCGCCCTCAGCCTCGTCCTGACGGCAGGCGGCAGGGCCGAGGCCCACGGCACCCCGATGAAGCCCGCCAGCCGCACCTTCCTGTGCTGGCAGGACGCTCTGACCGACACCGGTGAGATCAAGCCCGTCAACCCGGCCTGCAAGAACGCCCAGCAGGTCAGCGGCACCACGCCGTTCTACAACTGGTTCTCCGTGCTCCGCTCGGACGGCGCGGGCCGCACCCGCGGCTTCGTGCCGGACGGCCAGCTGTGCAGCGGCGGCAACACCAACTTCACCGGCTTCAACGCCCCCCGCGACGACTGGCCGCTCACCCACCTGACCGCGGGCAAGACGGTCGACTTCTCCTACAACGCCTGGGCCGCGCACCCGGGTTGGTTCTACGTCTACGTCACCAAGGACGGCTTCGACCCGAAGAAGACCCTCACCTGGGACGACATGGAGGCCCAGCCGTTCCTCAGCGTCGACCACCCGCCCCTCAACGGCAGTCCGGGCACGGTCGAGGCCAACTACTCCTGGACCGGGCAGCTTCCGGCCGACAAGTCCGGCCGCCACATCATCTACATGGTCTGGCAGCGCTCGGACAGCGCGGAGACCTTCTACTCCTGCTCCGACGTCGTCTTCGACGGCGGCAACGGCGAGGTCACCGGCATCCACGAGCCGGGCAACCCGACCGAGCCGGTGCCCGGCACCTGCACGTCCACCCGTAAGACCACCGGGACCTGGAGCGGCGGCTACCAGTCCGAGGTGACCGTCACCAACTCCGGCGACGTCCCGATGCTGGGCTGGATGGTCGACTGGTCCCTGCCGAGCGGGCAGAAGGTCGACAGCCTCTGGAACGGCAACGCGACCTACACCGGCCAGGACGTGATGGTGCACAACGCCAACTGGAACGGCTCACTCAGTCCGGGACAGAGCACGACCTTCGGATACGTCGTCACCGGCGCCGGAGGAGACACGGCCACGGCCCTTCCCTGTCGGGTCGGCTGAGGAACCGTCAGCGATGCGCCGGTCAGGGCGGACTCGCCCAGGTCCGCCCCGATCGGCGGCCGGCTACCGGCTGATGGCCAACACCTTGGACAGCCAGTCGAGTTGGCGGCGCACCTGCACCGCGTCGCCGCCCTCGTGGCCGTTGTACGGGTAGGCGTGGATCTCCTTGCGGGGGTCCGCGCCGCTCAGCTCGCCGTAGCGGTGGAAGGCCGCGTACGCCCCGCTCGGCGGGCACACCGTGTCGCGCAGCCCCGTCCCGAAGTGGGCCGGTGCCGCGGCGCGCCGCGCGAAGGAGACGCCCTCCATGTACGAGAGCGTGCGGTACGCCGGCTCCTCCACCCCCCGGTGCACCGAGAGATAGGCGCCGATCTCCCCGTACGGGCTCGCGTCGGTCAGGTCCAGGGCGCGCCGGATGCCGCACAGGAAGGGCGCGGTGACCAGGACCGCGGCCAGGTCCGGCACCAGCCCCGCGACCGCGAGCGCCAGCCCGCCGCCCTGGCTGTTGCCCACGGCCGCCACGCGTCCGCCGTCCACCCCCGGCAGCGCCCGCACCGCCGTCACCGCGCGCACCGCGTCCGTGATCAGCCGCCGGTAGTGGTAGGTGTACGGGTCGAGCAGGCCCCGTACCGCGGGACCCGGGCCGCCCGGCGCCGCGGTGTGCGGGTCGGGCGTCGCGCCGCCGTTGCCGTACTGGTCGCCCTGGCCGCGGTTGTCCATCAGCAGATGCGCGTACCCGGCGTTCACCCAGGTCAGCCGCTCGTGCGGAAGGCCGCGGCCCCGGCCGTAACCGGCGTACTCGACGACCGCGGGCAGCGGCTCGCGCACTCCGGCGGGTCTGCTGTACCAGGCGCGCACGGGGTCGCCGGCGAAGCCCCGGAAGGTGACGTCCCAGGTCCGTGTCAGCCGCAGTCCGTTCTCCTGCGGACGCACCGACTCCAACACGTCCGTCCGCGCCGCCTCCTTCAGGGTTTCACGCCAGAACTCGTCGAAATCCGGGGGTTCCTGGACTTCGGGACGGTAGTGCTCCAGCTCCGCGGCGGGAAGGTCGAACGCAGGCACAGGGCACCTCGCATGAGTCGGTCCAAGTGGTGAAACTTGCGGAGAACTCCGCGAGTCGGCCCTCCTGTTCTACCC
>NZ_RSAJ01000895.1 GCF_003933965.1 Streptomyces sp. RP5T | reverse complement strand
GGCAGGATCACCCGCATGCCCCAGCCGTTCCCCCACCTCAGCCGCCGCCAGGCGCTCCAGACCGCGGTCGCCGCCCTCGTGGCCCTCGGCCTGCTCCTGTGGTGGCTGCTCCCGCTGGGCGAGAACCCCCCGGCCGGCACGATCACGTTCAGTACGGGCACTAAGGCGGGCGTCTACCAGAAGTACGGCCGGCTCCTCCGCGACGAGATCCACAAGGACATGCCGGACCTCAAGGTCGAACTGGAGACCAGCGCGGGCTCCCAGGAGAACGTCAGACTCGTGGCGATCGGAAAGTCCGACTTCGCCATCGCCGCGGCCGACGCCGTGGAGACCTACCAGCAGAACGGCGGCCCCGGCGCCGACCAGCTCCGCGGCCTGGCCCGCCTCTACGACGACTACGTACAGCTCGTCGTCCCCGCGGACTCGGACATCCATACCGTCGCCGACCTGAAGGGCAAGCGCGTCTCCACCGGCGTCCGCAACTCCGGCGTACGGCTGATAGCGGACCGCGTCCTCAGGGCCGCCGGCATCGACCCGGACAAGGACATCCAGCCGAGGGCGGAGGGCATCGACACCGGCCCCAAGCTCCTCGGCCACGGCCTGGACGCGTTCTTCTGGTCCGGCGGCCTGCCCACCGACGGACTCAAGCAGCTGGCCGAACGCTCCGCCTTCCGCTTCGTCCCGATCCAACCGTCCCTGGTGGCGAAGCTGCACGCCGAGGGCGAGCCGACCCGCTACTACCGGGCCACCAACATGCCGGCGTCGGCGTACCCGTCCGTCCAGAACAACACGACCGTCCCGACGATGGCCGTCTCCAACCTGCTGATCACCCGCAAGGACATGGACCCCGAGCTCACCGAGTGGCTCACCCGGACCGTGATCAAGAGCAGGGACGGCATCGGCCGGGACGTCCACTCCGCCCAGCTGGTGGACGTGCGCACGGCGATCTACACCGACCCGGTCCCCCTCCACGAGGGCGCCCGCCGCTACTACCGCTCGGTCAAGCCGTAGGACGGCTGCGCGGCACGGACACGGTGACGACCAGCCCGTGCGGCTCCTGGTGGCCGTACGAGATCGACCCGCCCCCCGCGGCCAGCAGTGCCCGCGAGATGGACAGCCCGAGGCCGGAGCCCTTGATGTTCTGATGCCGCCCGCTGCGCCAGAAACGGTCGCCGACACGCGCGAGTTCCTCGTCGGTGAGCCCGGGTCCCCGGTCGGCGACGACGACCGTCGAGGTGTCCCCGTCCGCGGCGACCGTGACTTCCACCGTCTCGTCCTTCGGCGTGAACTTGAGCGCGTTGTCGATGACGGCGTCGAGGGCGCTGGAGAGGGTCACGGGGTCGGCCCAGGCGGTGGTGGGCGGACAACTCCCCACCAGGCGGACCCCCTTGGCCTCAGCGGTCGGCGTCCACGCGGCGACGCGCTCGGCCGTGAGCTCCCCGATGTCGGTGACGCTCAGGTCGGCCTCGGTGTGCTCGGCGAGGGCGAGGTCGAGGAGATCGTCGAGGACCTGGGCCAGCCGTTTGCCCTCCGCCTGCACGGAGGCGATCTCGGTGTTCCCCTCGGGCAGCTCGAAGGCGAGCAGCTCGATGCGCAGCAGCAGTGCGGCGAGCGGGTTCCGCAACTGGTGGGAGGCGTCGGCGACGAAGGCCCGCTGCTGCTCCAGCACGTCCTCGACGTTGTCCGCCATTTCGTTGAACGACTTGGCCAGGCGCCTGAGTTCGGGCGGCCCGCCGGCCACCGCCACCCGCGACTTGAGCCGCCCGGTGGCGATGTCGTGGGTCGTGGCGTCGAGGACCCGTACGGGCCGGAGCACCCAGCCGGTCAGCCGGAGCGCGGCGCCGACGGCCAGCAGCATGGCGGCGAGTTCGCCCGCGAAGATGACGAGCCAGTCGTGCAGGATCCGCGAACGCATCGGCCCGGTGGGCGAGTCGGTGACGACGACCGCGACGACGTCACCGTCCCGGATCACCGGCGAGGCGACGACCAGCCGGCCCCGCTGCCAGGGCCACACCTGCTGGGGGTCCTGGCTGCGGCGGCTGAGGAGGGCCTCGCCGAACGCGTCGCGCACCTCACCCTCCTTGGGGAGGAACCATCCGCGGGGCGCGGTGGCCATGGGCACGTCACCGTCGTAGAAGACACCGACGCGGATGCCGTAGACCTTGTAGTAGCTGGCGAGTTCGCTCTCCAGGGTCTCCAGGCGCTCGTCGGAGGAGCCGGTGACGAACTGGGCGAGCGCGGCGAAGTGCGCGGTGTCGTCGATCCGGTCGACGACGACCTTCTGCTGCTGCGCGGAGGCCACCCCGATGGCGAGCGGCACGCCCAGGGCCAGGAGCACGGCCGCCATGAGCACGATGAGCAGCGGAAGAAGCCGAGTACGCACGACGCCTACGCCCCGCCCCGGACCCGCGGGCCCGCGCAGAAGCCC
>NZ_RSAJ01000894.1 GCF_003933965.1 Streptomyces sp. RP5T | reverse complement strand
GTGGAGCGCAGGTAAGACCGGGACTCGCCCCGGCGCCGCGCGGCGAAGCAGGAACCCACTCGACACCGCAGCCTTCAACGGCGCGGTAGGCGGGAATCGCCGTCCTTCAGGGCGGCGAGGATGTCAATGTGACGTCGCATGACCGACACCGAGATCGAGATCACCGCGGACCTGGTCCGCGACCTGCTCCGGGAGCAGCACCCGGACCTCGCGGGGTTGGCCGTCCGCGAGGTCGTGGGCGGCTGGGGCAACCAAATGTGGCGCCTCGGCGACGAGTTGGCGGTGCGCATGCAGCGCATGGACCCCACCCCGGAGCTCCAGTTCAAGGAGCGGCGGTGGCTTCCCGTGCTGGCCCCGCGCCTGCCGCTCCCGGTGCCGACCCCGGTGCGGTTCGGTGAACCGTCCGAGCGCTTTCCCAAGCACTGGACCGTGATGACATGGGTTCCCGGCGAGCCGCTGGACCACGGCTCGATCAGCCGCGGCGACCATGCCGCCGACACGCTGGCGGAATTCCTCCGGGCCCTGCACGTGGAGGCGCCCGCCGATGCTCCGGTCGCCACGGACCGCGGCGCCCATCCCAAGGACTGCACGGACGGCTTCGAGAACTTCCTCCAGGCCGTGACCCTCGACGACAGCGCAGCCGACGCCCATGCCGATGCCGACACCACGACCGATACTGCGACCGATATCGCTGCCGCCGTGCGCGCCGTCTGGGACGACGCCGTCGCGGCCCGGCCCTGGGAGGGCCCGCGGGTGTGGGTGCACGGCGACCTCCATCCCGCGAACGTCGTCGTCGCGGACGGGACGCTCGCGGGCATCGTCGACTTCGGTGACATGTTCGCCGGTGATCCCGCGTGGGACCTCGCCGCCGCGTGGGTACTGCTGCCCGCCGGTACGGCCGCACGGTTCTTCGACACCTACGCGCGGGCGGACGAGGCGACGATCCGGCGTGCCCGAGGCTTGGCCGCGGTGAAGAGTCTCTTCCTGATGCTCATGGGGCAGAACGGAGACCGGAACCTTCCCGGCGGCAAGCCGCACTGGGGGCCCGCGGGCCGCGCCGCACTCGGCCGTGTTCTGCAGGGCGTCTGACGCAGGCCCCGTCTACCAGCCGACGGCCACCAGCAACCACTGCGGGTCGGCGTGGGAGACGAAGGAGGACTGGCTCGCCACGTCGTCGTAGGGGAATCCGTAGGCGAGGTGGTTGATGGCGTTGTCGTGCCAGAACTTGGCGTAGTGGTTCGCCGGTGCCGCCTTGTAGAACTGCGCCGGGTCGGACTGCTGGGAGGCCGGAAGCGTGGCGACGTGGCGGTTGAGGGCGGCGCACATGTCGGGGTTGCCCGCCAGGGAGCCGGCGCAGCCGAAGATGTCGGAGGTGGCCGCGTTGACGCCCACCGACTGGGCGTACGCGGTGAAATAGTTGGCGTTGGCGCCGCCCGCGCGGAAGCTGGGGTCGCTGCCGGGCGCGATGATCCGGTACGGCGCCTGGGACCGGGCCAGCACCTTGAACTCGTTCGGCACGGCGTCGGTGAAGCGCTGGAAGGTGGTGGCGCGGTCCTCGGCGAAGGTCTGCCGGTTCTCACCGACCTCGACGTCGTAACCGTCCTTGCTGTGCAGGCGCATGGCCAGTTTGAGGCCGAAGGCGTCGACCCGGGTGGTGTTGCCGTTGAAGACGTTGTTGCCGACCGTGAACTCGATGAAGTCGTAGTAGGGGCCGTTGGGCGCGCCGAGGTAGAAGTACATGCGGCCCGCGGAGTTGGCGGGCATGTCGAGGTAGGGCTGTTCCGCGATGGAATGGGTCTGGCCGTTGAAGCTCCAGTACACCTGGCTGTCGGGGTACTTGCCGTTGGTGCGGTTGAGGATCTTCACCTCGACAGCGTTGCTCGCCGGGGGGATGTCACCGGTGCTGCCCCAGAAGTCGTCCGGCGGGGTGGTGCCGCCGGGGCCGTAGACCTGGAACTCCCACAGGGAGTAGCCGTACGGGGTGCCGCGCGCGGTGCCGTAGAGGCGGACGTAGCGGCCGCTGCCGGAGATCGTGAGGTTCTGGGTGCCGCCGGTGGCGGTGGTGGTGGAGTGGACGGTGGTCCAGGTGGTGGCGTCGGTGGAGGTCTGGATCTGGAAGGCGGTCGCGTAGGCGGCCTCCCAGTTGAGGCTGACGCGGCTGAGCTGCTGGACGGATCCGAGGTCGACCCTTATCCATTGCGGGTCGGAGAAGGCGGAGGACCAGCGGGTTCCGGTGTTTCCGTCAACTGCCGCGCCGGCGGGTGTGCTCGCGTTCTCGGTAGACGAGGCGATGGCCGGTCTGCCCTGGGACAACAGTTGGTCCGCGGCGTGGGCGGGTGCGGGGGCCAGCACGCTGAACAGGGCCGCGAGCAGGGCGAGGACCAGGGCGAGTGCTGTGTGGGAGCGCGCGGCGCGGGCCGGGGGACTGCTGGTGGG
>NZ_RSAJ01000893.1 GCF_003933965.1 Streptomyces sp. RP5T | reverse complement strand
GTGCGGTGCCTGGGGGTGAGTCGCGATGCAGGGGCCCGGAACTTACGGCGACCGCTTCGGCCATGCGCGAAGCCGTGTAGGGCTGGGGAGCCGAAGCGGTGCGATGTCCGGGGCATCAGGCAGCGCAGGCCCCCGCAGCGCGAGACGGCGCGCTGTCCCTGTGTGAAGCAGTGCAGGCGCCCCGAACCCCGAGCGGTGCAGTGTCCGGGCGCGAGACGGAAGCGGCGCCCTGCGCCGGAGAGGGGGCGTGGCGGTGCAGGTGCCCCGCGCCCCGGAGAAGCCGCACTCACCGCGCCGGCGATACGGGCACCGGGATCCGGGCCGTCAGCTGTCGAGGGTTCCCGTGGCCAGCAGGCCGAAGAGCAGCAGGCCCACGACGATCCGGTAGATCACGAAGGCGTTGAAGGAGTGCTTGGCCACGAACTTCAGCAGCCAGGCGATGGAGGCGTACGCCACGACGAAGGAGACGGCCGTGCCGACGGCGAGGGGGGCCGCGCCCACGCCTGCCCCCAGGGCGTCCTTGAGCTCGTAGATGCCGGCGCCGGTGAGGGCGGGGATGCCGAGGAAGAAGGAGAGGCGGGTGGCGGCGACCCGGTCGAGGTCCAGCATCAGGGCCGTGGACATGGTGGCGCCGGAGCGGGAGAAGCCGGGGAAGAGCAGGGCGAGGATCTGTGAGCTGCCGACCAGCATCGCGTCCTTGAACGAGGTGTCGTCCTCACCCCGCTTGTGCCGGCCCATCTGGTCCGCCGCCCACATCACACCACTGCCGGCGATCAGGGAGCCCGCGACCACCCACAGCGAGGCGAGCGGCCCCTCGATCAGCGGCTTGGCGGCGAGACCGACGACGACGATCGGGACGGTCGCGGCGATCACCCACCAGGCGAACTTGTAGTCGTGGTGGTAGCGCTCCTCCTTGTTGACGAGCCCCCTCCCCCACGCGGACACGATCCGCACGATGTCCTTGAAGAAGTACACGAGCACGGCGGCGATCGCGCCGACCTGGATGACGGCCGAGAACCCGACGACGGCGTCGTCGTCGACGGGGATGTTCATCAGCCCCTCGACGATCTTCAGGTGCCCGGTGGAGGAGACGGGCAGGAACTCGGTCACTCCCTCGACGGCTCCGAGGACGACGGCCTGACCGACGCTGATGACGCTCATGGGATCCAGTTCTTCTCAGGGGAAGGCAGGGTTGGAGGCCACAGTCTTACTACACGCGGTCAAGCGTCGGGACTCACGCCCACACGGCCTGCGCCAGCACCACTCCCGCGAAGGCCGCCCCGAGACCGGCCACCACACTCACGGCCACGTTGACCGCGGCGTAGAAGCGGGCTCCGGTCTCGGTGAGCCGGAGGGTCTCGTAGGAGAAGGTCGAGTACGTCGTCAGGGCCCCGCACAGGCCGGTGCCCAGGAGGAGCTGGAGGTGGGATCCGGCAGCTCCCGCGGCCGCGGCGCCGGTGAGCAGGCCGAGGATCAGACAGCCCGTGACGTTGACGGCGAGGGTGCCCCAGGGGAAGACCGAGTCGTGCCGGGACTGCACCGCGCGGTCGGTGAGATAGCGCAGCGGGGCGCCGACCACGGCCCCCGCGACGACCAGCAGCCAGTTCACAACTACTTCTTACCCTTCGTGCCCGCTATGTCCTGGTTCCCGTCGCGGCCGACGTACCGGATGACCTCGCAGTCGTCGAGCGTCACCAGCCCTTCGGCGACGAGTTCGTCGAGCTGCGGCAGGAACTCCCGTACGCGCGACTCGGTGTCGACGATGACGACGGCCACCGGCAGGTCCTCGCTGAGGGACAGCAGCCGGGAGGTGTGGATCAGGGAGGACGCGCCGAAGCCCTCGACGCCACGGAAGACACTGGCCCCGGCGAGACCGGCGGCGTGGGCGCGGTGCACGATCTCGGCGTAGAGGGGCTTGTGGTGCCAGGTGTCGTTCTCGCCGATGTAGACGGTCAGGCGCAGGGCGCTGCCGGTCAGCCTCGTCATGACTGCCTCCGCTTCAGGACGCGGCGGGCCGCCGTGGACGCGAGCCACACCGCGGTCAGGGCCGCGAGCAGGGTCGCGGCGAGATAGGCCAGGCCCGTGCCGGGCCGGCCGTGGTCGACGAGTTTCCGGATGTCGACGGCGTAGGTGGAGAAGGTGGTGAAGCCGCCGAGGACGCCGGTGCCGAAGAAGGGGCGGACCAGGCGGTGGGCGGCCCACACGTCGGTGATGACGACCATGAAGACCCCGATGACCGCACAGCCGACGACATTGGTCCAGAAGGTCGCCCAGGGGAATCCGCCGGGCGGGGTCGGCCAGTGGAGGGCGAGCGCGTACCGGGCGGTGGCGCCCAGCGCGCCGCCGAGCGCGACCACCGCGACCACGGGCGCCTGGCCGCGCCACAGGGGCGGGTGTGCGGGTCCGGCGGGGGCCCGCACGCTCTGGGGGGCTGTCATGGTCGTGTC
>NZ_RSAJ01000892.1 GCF_003933965.1 Streptomyces sp. RP5T | reverse complement strand
CGGTCGACGAGGTCAAGCGGCTCCTCGGCGAGGGCCGCATCACCCAGGCCGTCGACATCCTCGGCGCCATCCTGCCCGCGGCCGCCGAACAGCACGGCGCGAACTCCCCGGTCGTCCGCACCCTGCGCAAGCAGTACGCCGCCACCCTCATGGACGACGGCCAGTACCGGCGCGCCCTGCCCGAACTGCGCCGCCTCGCCGACGAACGCGCCACCGAGGCCGGCCACGCCGACCCGCAGTCCCTGCGCTTCCGCTATGACGCCGCCCAGTGCCTCGAACAACTCGGCGAACCCGCGGCGGCCCTGGCCGAATACCGTTCCCTGCTGCCGTACTACGAGAACCAGTACGTGGCCGGCGACCCCCAGCTCGCCCACGACGTCCGCCGCCGCATCGGGCACCTCCTGCTCGCCCTCGGCGACCGCGCCGCAGCCCACGACACCCTCGCGCGGCTGCTCCACGACGTGGAACGACTCCACGGACCGGGCCACCCGCTCGCGACCGAGGTCCGCCGCACGCTCCAGTGGCTCGGGCAGGTACGCGGCTAGAACGGGCCGCCAGATTTTGCCGCGCCCATAGGGAAACTTGTCACCTTCAGGGACCGGCCTTTCCCAAACAAAGGACCGCCTCCGGATACCTTTGCGCGTCTTTTCAGCCATGCACAGCACAACCAGGGGTGGGGTCCGTCCATGTCGTCCAAGTCCAGCCGCAGCCACCGGCAGTCGAAGAAGCGCCGATACGTCACCTGGGGCGTCGCCGGGGCCGCCGTCGTCGCCGGCGCCGGCCTCGCCGCCCAGACCTCGATGGCCGCCACCACCTGGCCCGCGCAGAAGACCTTCACCGGCCGCGCCTTCGACACCTGCGCCGCCCCCTCCCTCGCCGCGATGAAGGCCTGGCACACCGGCTTCTACGGCGCCGCCGCCGTCTACGTCGGAGGCAAGAACCGCGGCTGCTCCCAGCCCAACCTCACCGCCTCCTGGGTCAAGTCGGTCAGCACGCTCGGCTGGAAGCTCATCCCGCTCTACGTCGGCGCCCAGCCGCCCTGCCAGAGCGGCTCCAACCCCGAGAAGCTCACCGCCTCCACCGCCGCCTCCCTCGGCGCCACCGACGGCGCGGACGCGGTCGCCAAGGCCTCCGCGCTCGGCATGAGGACCGGCAGCCCGATCTACCTCGACATGGAGGCGTACGACATCACGAACAAGGCGTGCAACGACGCCGTGCTCACCTATGTGCGCGCCTTCGACAAGACCCTGCGCGCGAAGACGTACCGCGCGGGCTTCTACGGCTTCTCCAGCTCCAGCGCCAAGGCGATCGCCACCGCGACCGACCGGACCGACCTGCCGGGCAACCTCTGGTACGCGCTGTGGGACAAGCAGAACACCACGACGACGGACTGGCCGTTCGGCAAGACCCAGTACACCGATCACAGCCGAGGCCACCAGTACTTGGTCAACAGCAAGGAGTCGCGCAACGGCTACACGATCACCGTGGACCGCGACGCCTGGGACGGCCCGGTGGCCATCACCGGCTGACCCCGGCACACGCGCGTACGTGCGGTGAGAGCGCGGCGGTGCCGGAAGTCCTGGTGAATCGTTGGTCGAATGGGTTGGCCAGAGCCGGTCCCCTGCCTACCATCGATCACCGCAAGACCTTGTGCACCGTCGCACAATCTCCTCGGGAGGCCTCCTTGCACCGCCGTCGTCGCACCGCGCTCGTCCTCACCGCCGCCCTCGCCGCCGCGGCACCCCTGCTCACCGCCTGCGGAAGCGACGCGCATCCCGGCGCGGCGGCCGTGGTCGGCGGCCAGCGGATCACCGTCTCCCAGCTGGAGAACCGGGTGACCGAGGTGCGTGACGCGCAGCGGGCCGCCGTCACCGACGAGAACCAGTACAAGCAGGCCATCGCCAAGACCGGCACCCTCACCCGCGACGTCCTGCACGGCATGGTCCTCGACCGGGTACTGCACCAGGCGGCCGCCGACGCGGGCGTGTCCGTCACCCGCAAGCAGGTCCAGGAGCTGCGGGCCGGCCTGGAGGAACAGGCGGGCGGCCCCAAGGGCCTGGAGACCGCCTGGCTCCAGCAGTACGGCATCGCCCCCGAACGCCTCGACGAGAACCTCCGCCTCCAGCTGGAGGCCCAGAAACTCGCCGGGAAGCTCGGCACCGACACCAGCGACCCCGCCTTCTGGAACGCCCTGAGCAAGGCGTCCAAGCAGCTCGACGTCGACCTCAACCCGCGCTACGGCACCTGGGACGTCACCAAGAGCACCCGCGTCGACGCGAAGACCCCCTGGGTACGGGAGGTCACGGCGGCTGGGAGCGAGCAGAGCGCGTAGCGGGACGGGACGGTCCACCGCCGGGAGAGCCCGCTCACGAAGGCGCGGCGGGCGCGGGAGCGCGGGGCAGCTCGCCGCCGGCCCGTCCCCTCACACCGCAGGCGGATGGTCGTACGATC
>NZ_RSAJ01000891.1 GCF_003933965.1 Streptomyces sp. RP5T | reverse complement strand
GCCCCGCCCCACCGGGCGGACCGCATCACCGCCCTGCTGGGGGAGAAGGAGCGGTGGTCGGCCGCCGACATGCCCCTGATCCACATGGACACCCATCTCGCCTCCGCCCAGCCCCTGTTGGACCACGTGGCGGCACTGGAGGGACTGAGCCCCGCGGGCGAGGCCGTCAGGGGCACGCTGCTGCGCTGGGACCGCCGTATGAGCGCGAGCAGCACGGAGGCCGCCCTGTACGCCGCCGTGCGCAGCGCGGTCGTACGACGGCTCGCCGCCCATCCCGCGTTCGCCGCCCTGACAGAGCCGCCCGCCTACCCAGAGGTCCTGCTCCCGTGGCTGGGTCTCGTCCCCCGGATCGCCTTCGCGCTCGAACACCTGCTGCGCGCCGAGGAGTTGTACGGCATCGACCGGGCCGGGACCGTACGGGCCGCCCTGGAGGAGGTGGCCGCCGAGCCGCCGCGGGGCACCTGGGGCGACACGCACCGCCTCGCCCCCTGGCAGGCACTCCCCGAGGACGACCGGGACGCCCCGCCCCTTTCCGGCGACCACGACTGCGTCCTGTGCACCTCCGCGGTGCCCGGACTCACCGACCTCGCCGCGCGCGGCCCGGCCGCCCGTTACGTCTGGGACCTGGCCCGCCGCGAGGACAGCCTGTGGGTGGTCCCGCTGGGCGCCTCGGGCCTGCCCGGCTCACCCCACCACCGCGACCAACTCCCCCTGTGGCTCAGGGGAGATCTCGCCCCGGTCGTCACCGACTGGCAGCACCTGACGAAGGAAGACTGAGGAGAACGATGTCCGACACCCCCACCCGTGAAGCGGTCCACACCCAGACGGTGGACGGCTACGGAACCGTCCGCGTCCTGCGCCTCGACCCGTACGCCGACGCCGCGACCGTGCACGCCTGGGTGCGGGAGGAACGCGCCGCGTTCTGGGGCATGAACGGCCTCACGCGACAGCAGGTGGCCGAGATCTACGCCCACCTGGACACCCTCGACACCCACCACGCCTATCTGCTGGAGAAGGACGGCGAACCCGCCGGACTCCTGCAGACCTACGACCCGGAGGCCGACCGGGTCGGCGAGTGCTACCCCGTCGAACCCGGTGACATCGGCATCCACCTGCTGCTCCCGCCCCCGGGCCCGCACGGCACCCGGCCCGGCTGGTCCGGGGCGCTGCTGTCGGCCGTGGCCTCGTACGTCCTGCTGGGCCTGGACAAGAAGCGGGTCGTGGTGGACCCCGACGTGCGCAACGAGAAGGCCATCGCCCGCTTCCTGAAGCAGGGCTTCGTCGCCGGGGACGCGGTCGTGCTGCCGGAGGTCGACCTCCCGGACGTGTACCTGCCCGAGAAGCACGCACAACTGGCTTTCCTGGCACGGGAGGTAGCCTTTCCCCTGTGACGCCCGACGACCTCGTCGCCCACTACGGCCTGGAACCCGTCCCCCGCGAGGGCGGACTGTTCCGGCAGACCTGGGCGGGTGAGGAGCGCGCCGACGGAAGGCCGCACGGCACGGCCATCGTCGCCCTCCTCACCGCGGACGACTACTCCGCCCTGCACCGCCTGCCCAGCGACGAGATCTGGCACCACTACCTCGGCGACCCGCTGGACCTCCTGCTGCTCGCCCCGGACGGCACGACGAGATCCGCCGCCCTGGGCCCGGACGTACGCGCCGGCCAGCACCCCCAGCTCACCGTGCCCGCCGGCACCTGGATGGGGGCCACGACCCGCGGCGACTGGACCTTCTTCGGCTGCACCATGGCCCCCGGCTTCACCTACGAGGGCTACGAGCACGGTGACGCGGCCGAGCTGACGGCGCGTTACCCGTCCGAGGCCGCCCGGATCGCGCGACTGTGCCGTCCATGAGACTCCTTCAAGGTCAGGTCGCCCTGGTCACGGGCGCGGGCGGCGGCATCGGGCGGGGCATCGCGCTGCGGTTCGCCGAGCAGGGCGCGGCGGTCGCACTCCATTGCCGTACGGCCGTGGCGGCGGCGCGCGAGGTGGCGTCCCGGATCGAGGACGCGGGCGCTCGGGCCGTCGTACTGGAGGCGGAGCTGCGGGACGAGGACGCGTGCCGGCGGCTGGTCCGGGAGGCCGCCGCGTGGGGCGGGGGACTGACCGCGCTGGTCAACAACGCGGGCGTGCAACCCGTCCGGCCCCTGCCCGGGATGACGGCCGCGCAGTGGCGGGACGTCGTGGACACCAACCTCACCGGCGTCTTCGCGTGCACCCAGGCGGCCGCGGAGCTCATGCGCCCGGGCGGGTCCGTCACCTCCGTCGCGTCCATCGAGGCGGGCCACCCCGCGCCCGGGCACGCCCACTATTCCGCCTCCAAGGCGGCGATCGTGGCGCACGCGCGGGCGGCGGCCCAGGAGTACGGCCCGCACGGCATCCGCGTGAACACCGTCTCGCCCGGGCTGATCGACCGGGAAGGGCTCGTGGAGGACTGGCCGGAGGGGGTGGAGC
>NZ_RSAJ01000890.1 GCF_003933965.1 Streptomyces sp. RP5T | reverse complement strand
GGGAGGACGTGCTCGTCGGGGTCGGTGTGGCCTTTGACGCGAGAGAGGACTGGGTGGTTCCCGTGGTGCCGCCGGCCTGGCCCTCGCCCGTCTTGGAGTTCTTCTTGCTCTCCGCGGCCTCGGCCTCGTCCTGCTTCTTGCACGCGGAGGCCTGGACGCCCAGTTCGTCGATCTTCTTCTGGGCCGTCTTCAGGTCGCCCTCGGCGATGGTGCCCTCGACCGACTTCTGCTGGTACGGCGGCAGGTACTTGAGTTCGATCTCGGGGTGGTCCTTGGACACCTTCGAGAGCGAGACCCAGGCCAGGTCCTGGCTGATGCCGCGGTACAGCGCCACGTGCTCGCCGTTGGTGCCGACGTAGTACTGGGTCTGCGTCCAGCGGTAACCGCCGTACAGGCCACCGCCGATGACGGCGAGCGCGAGGACCGAGTAGAAGGATCTCTTCAGCCACCTGCGGCCCTTGCGGGGCTTGACGAAGTCGTCGTCGGTGTAGTCGCCGAAGCTGCCCGCGGGGATGTAGCCGGTGGTGTCGGAGGATCCGGGCGGCCCGTACTCGCCGCCCCCGCCCTGCCCGTGGCCCTGGCGGCCGAGCCCGGAGGCGCGGCCCGCGGGGGTCTGCATGATGCCGTTGTCGTGCAGCTGGTGCTGGTTCTCGGCGACCGCGCCGACCACGACCGGGGTGTCGGACAGCTGCCCGGCGAGGGTGTCCCCGGTGTCCAGGTCCAGCACGTCGGCCACGATGACCGTGATGTTGTCGGGGCCGCCGCCGCGCAGCGCGAGCTGGATGAGCTCCTGCACGGTCTCCTGCGGGCCCTGGTAGCTGGCGAGGGTGTCTTCCAGGGTCTGGTGGGAGACCACCCCTGAGAGGCCGTCGGAGCAGATCAGGTAGCGGTCGCCGGCGCGGACCTCACGGATGGAGAGGTCGGGCTCGACGTGCTCGCCGCTGCCCAACGCCCGCATCAGCAGGGAGCGCTGGGGGTGGGTGGTGGCCTCTTCCTCGGTGATGCGGCCCTCGTCGACCAGGCGCTGCACCCAGGTGTGGTCCTGCGTGATCTGCGTGAGGACACCGTCGCGCAGCAGGTACGCGCGCGAGTCGCCGACGTGCACGAGGCCGAGCCGCTGGCCCGTCCACAGCAGGGCGGTCAGCGTGGTCCCCATGCCTTCGAGCTGAGGGTCCTCCTCGACCATGGAGCGCAGCTGGTCGTTGGCGCGCTGGACGGCCACGCCGAGCGAGGTGAGGACGTCGGAGCCGGGGACGTCGTCGTCGAGGGCGACGATGGTGGAGATGGCCTCGGAGGAGGCGACCTCGCCGGCGGCGGCGCCGCCCATGCCGTCGGCGATGGCGAGCAGGCGGGGCCCGGCGTATCCGGAGTCCTCGTTGCCCTCCCGGATCATTCCTTTGTGCGATCCGGCGGCGAAGCGCAGTGACAGACTCATGCGCACCTCGCCCGTCGGCTCCGGGTACATCCGCACGGTGCCCACCCTCCGGTCGGGAGCGCGCCGGGGCCCGGGGTGGGGGCCCACGCCGCGTGCTCGCTCCGCTCGCGCCTATTCATGATGTAGCACTACTTCCGCAGCTCGATGACGGTCTTGCCGATGCGGATCGGCGCGCCCAGCGGAATCGGGGTCGGGGTCGTCAGCCGCGATCGGTCGAGATACGTGCCGTTGGTCGAGCCCAGGTCCTCGACGATCCAGTTGCCGTCGCGGTCCGGATAGATCCTGGCATGGCGGCTGGAGGCGTAGTCGTCGTCCAGCACGATGGTGCTGTCGTGCGCCCGGCCCAGGGTGATGGTCTGGCCCTGGAGCGCGACGGTGGTGCCGGTGAGGGTGCCCTCGGACACGACGAGCTTGGTGGGGGCGTTACGGCGCTGGCGGCCCGCGGCGGCCGGCTGCTGGCGCTGCTGCGGGGGCGCCTGCCGCTGGGCCTGCTGGGCCCGGCCCGCCTCCCGGCGCGAGCCGCGCTGGGTGACGCGCGTACCGAACAGGTCGCTGCGGATGACCTGTACGGCCACGATCACGAACAGCCACAGTACGGCCAGGAAACCCAGCCGCATGACCGTCAGGGTCAGCTCTGACATTGCCCCCGCTTCACCCTTCGGCTTGCCGGTAAATGATGGTGGTACTGCCCACGACGATCCGCGAGCCGTCGCGGAGCGTAGCGCGGGTGGTGTGCTGCCCGTCCACCACGATGCCGTTGGTGGACCCGAGATCCTGGATCGTCGAGGGCGTTCCGGTCCGGATCTCACAGTGCCGGCGCGAGACGCCGGGGTCGTCGATCCGCACGTCGGCTTCGGTGCTGCGGCCCAGCACCAGCGTGGCGCGGGAGATCTGGTGGCGGGTGCCGTTGATCTCGATCCAGTGGCGGGTGCGGGAGCCTGGCGCGGGCGCGCCGACCGGGCCGCCGGCGCCGGGGCGCTGGGCGGGCTGCGGGTAGCCGTAGCCGCCGCGGCCCGGGGG
>NZ_RSAJ01000088.1 GCF_003933965.1 Streptomyces sp. RP5T | reverse complement strand
GTTCAGCGCCGCCGCGCAGCCCACTCCCCCGAGCAGCATGAACGCCGGCATCAGCACCTTCAGCTCGACCCAGCTGCCGGCCCGGAAGCGCATGCCCTTCGGCGGCCCGATCGGGTACCAGCGCTTGCGGCCCACCGGGATCGGCCACAGGATCGGGCAGCCGGAGACCGTCAGCGCGTCCCCGATGTCGTGCACGAGCGCGCCCAGCACGACCGGCAGCCCCAGCCACAGGTACTCCTGGCCCGGCTGCGTGAACAGCCAGTCGGAACCGTTGCCCGGCTTGTCCAGGACGCCCGCGATGATCCACGCGCTGGTCGCGGCCAGCAGCCAGACCAGGACGTCGGCGCTGGAGCCCCGGGTGGCCCGCCACAGCAGGCCCTCGATGGCCAGCACCATGTGCACGAACAGGATCGCCAGCACCGCCCAGCGGCCACCGGTGATCGCCGCCACCGAGCAGCCGGCGCCGATCAGCACCGCCCACAGCCAGGTGTGGGTGAGCGTACGGTGCCCGCCGGAGCGCCGCGGGTCGCCCTGCTTCTTGGTGGCTTTGTAGACGGCGTAGGAGAGCTTGTCGACGATCTCGCACAGGGCCCGTGAGATCGGCCCGAAGGCCCGGGAGATCGTGGCCGCCTTGTGGTCGAGGTCGGGGGCGAGCGCGGCCCCCGCGCAGATCAGCGCCCCGGCCAGCAGTACGGGCCACGGCATGGTGTGCCCCGTGGCGGCGGCGGCCGCTCCGACGCCCAGCCAGGCCGCGGCGCCCGACAGCGAGTGTGCTGGTCCCATCATCGGCGTTGCCCGCCCCATTCCTCGTGTACCACTGTCCAGTTGACCGGCGCCGCTGACGCTTCGTCGGCGACACAGCGTACTGGTCGTGATCTTCCCCCTCGCATCCGATTCCCCCATCGGGCATCCGGGCAGGCAAGATGGGTGGGTGACCCTCATCGATCAGCTACCGCCGACCGCCGACCCCGACGCCCTCTACGAAGCCTTCGAGTCGTGGGCCGAGGAGCGGGGTCTGACGCTCTACCCCCACCAGGAGGAGGCGCTGATCGAGGTGGTCTCCGGCGCGAACGTGATCGTGTCGACGCCCACCGGCTCCGGCAAGAGCATGATCGCGGCGGGTGCGCACTTCGCCGCCCTCGCCCGTGACGAGGTCACCTTCTACACCGCGCCCATCAAGGCGCTCGTCTCGGAGAAGTTCTTCGAGCTGTGCAAGATGTTCGGCACGGAGAACGTCGGCATGCTCACCGGCGACGCCTCCGTCAACGCCGACGCCCCCGTCATCTGCTGCACCGCCGAGGTGCTGGCGTCGATCGCGCTGCGCGACGGCAAGAACGCGGACGTCGGCCAGGTCGTCATGGACGAGTTCCACTTCTACGCCGAGGCGGACCGCGGCTGGGCCTGGCAGATCCCGATCCTGGAGCTGCCCCAGGCGCAGTTCGTGCTGATGTCGGCCACGCTCGGCGATGTCGCGATGTTCGAGAAGGACCTGACCCGGCGCACCGGCCGGCCGACCTCGGTGGTCCGCTCGGCGACCCGTCCGGTCCCCCTCTCCTACGAGTACAAGTTCACCCCGCTCACCGAGACCCTGACGGAACTCCTGGAGACCCGGCAGGCGCCGGTGTACATCGTGCACTTCACGCAGGCGCAGGCCGTGGAGCGGGCGCAGGCGCTGATGAGCATCAACATGTGCACGCGTGAGGAGAAGGACCAGATCGCCGAGCTGATCGGCAACTTCCGCTTCACCACCAAGTTCGGCCGCAACCTCTCCCGTTACGTCCGGCACGGCATCGGCGTCCACCACGCCGGCATGCTGCCCAAGTACCGGCGGCTGGTGGAGAAGCTCGCGCAGGCCGGTCTGCTGAAGGTCATCTGCGGCACGGACACCCTCGGCGTCGGTGTCAACGTGCCCATCCGCACGGTGCTGTTCACGGCGCTGACCAAGTACGACGGCAACCGGGTGCGGACACTGCGCGCCCGTGAGTTCCACCAGATCGCCGGCCGCGCGGGCCGGGCCGGCTACGACACGGCGGGCTTCGTCGTCGCCCAGGCTCCCGAGCACGTCATCGAGAACGAGAAAGCGCTCGCCAAGGCGGGCGACGACCCGAAGAAGCGCCGCAAGGTCGTCCGCAAGAAGGCTCCCGAGGGGTTCGTCGCCTGGTCGGAGAACACCTTCGAGAAGCTGATCGCCTCCGAGCCGGAGCCGCTGACGTCCCGCTTCCGGGTCACGCACACGATGCTGCTGTCGGTGATCGCCCGTCCCGGCAACGCCTTCGCGGCGATGCGGCACCTCCTGGAGGACAACCACGAGCCGCGCAAGCAGCAGCTGAAGCACATCCGGCGGGCGATCGCCATCTACCGCTCGCTGCTGGACGGCGGCATCGTCGAGAAGCTCGACGAGCCCGACGCCTCCGGTCGTATCGTCCGCCTCACCGTGGACCTCCAGCAGGACTTCGCGCTCAACCAGCCGCTGTCCACGTTCGCGCTGGCCGCGTTCGAACTGCTCGACCCCGAGTCGCCGTCCTACGCCCTGGACATGGTGTCCGTCGTGGAGTCCACGCTGGACGACCCCCGGCAGATCCTCGTGGCCCAGCTGAACAAGGCGAAGGGCGAGGCCGTGGCCGCGATGAAGGCGGACGGCGTCGAGTACGAGGAGCGCATGGAGCGACTCCAGGACATCACATACCCGAAGCCCCTGGAGGAACTGCTCTTCCACGCGTACGACACCTACCGCAAGAGCCACCCCTGGGTCGGCGACCATCCGCTCTCCCCGAAGTCCGTCATCCGCGACATGTACGAGCGGGCGCTGTCCTTCACCGAGTTGGTCTCCTTCTACGACCTCGCGCGGACCGAGGGCATCGTCCTGCGCTACCTGGCGAGCGCGTACAAGGCGCTCGACCACAACATCCCGGACGACCTCAAGTCCGAGGATCTGCAGGACCTGATCGAGTGGCTCGGCGAGACGGTCCGCCAGGTCGACTCCAGCCTCCTGGACGAGTGGGAGCAGCTCGCCAACCCGGAGGAGATGACGGCCGAAGAGGCCCAGGAGAAGGCCGACGAGGTCAAGCCGGTCACCGCCAACGCGCGCGCCTTCCGTGTCCTGGTCCGCAACGCCATGTTCCGCCGCGTCGAACTCGCCGCGCTGGACCAGGTCGAGGAGCTCGGCGAGATGGACGGCGAGGCCGGCTGGGACGCCGACGCGTGGGGCGAGGCCATGGACAAGTACTGGGACGAGTACGACGACCTCGGCACCGGCCCGGACGCCCGCGGCCCCAAGCTGCTGCGGATCGAGGAGGAGCCGCAGAACCGGCTGTGGCGCGTCCGGCAGACCTTCGCCGACCCGAACGGCGATCACGACTGGGGCATCAGCGCCGAGATCGACCTCACCGCCTCCGACGCGGAGGGCCGCGCGATCGTCCGGGTCACCGACGTCGGCCAGCTGTGAGCCCCGGGCCGGAGTCGAGTCCCCCGCCGGCATCGGGCCGCAGACCAGTTGTGAGTCCCCGGCCAGTTGTGAGCCAAGGAGAGTCCTACCCATGACCAACCCGGCCGAGAGGCTCGTCGACCTGCTCGACCTGGAGCAGATCGAGGTCAACATCTTCCGTGGCCGAAGCCCGCACGAGTCCCTCCAGCGGGTCTTCGGCGGCCAGGTGGCGGGCCAGGCGCTGGTCGCCGCCGCCCGCACCACGGACGGCGAGCGCCCGGTGCACTCGCTGCACGCGTACTTCCTGCGCCCGGGCCGGCCGGGCGTGCCGATCGTGTACCAGGTCGAGCGGGTGCGCGACGGACGGTCGTTCACCACGCGCCGGGTCACCGCGGTGCAGCAGGGCCGCACGATCTTCAATCTCACCGCCTCCTTTCACAAGCCTGAGGAAGGTCCCTTCGAGCACCAGCTGCCGCCGGCCCGCAAGGTCCCGGACCCGGAGTCCCTGCCGCGGGTGGGTGACGAGATCCGGGAGCATCTGGGCGAACTGCCCGAGCAGTTGGAGCGGTGGACACGCCGGCAGCCCTTCGACATCCGGTATGTGGACCGGCTGCGCTGGAGCGCCGAGGACGTCAAGGGCGCCGAGCCGCGCAGCGCGGTGTGGATGCGCGCGGTCGGGCCACTCGGGGACGACCCGGTCGTGCACACCTGCGCGCTGACCTACGCGAGCGACATGACGCTCCTGGACGCCGTCCGGCTTCCGGTGCAGCCGCTGTGGGGCCCTCGGAGCTTCGACATCGCGTCGCTGGATCACGCCATGTGGTTCCACCGGCCCTTCCGCACCGACGAGTGGTTCCTGTACGACCAGGAGTCGCCGATCGCGACGGGGGGACGCGGGCTCGCCCGTGGCCGGATCTACGACCGGGAGGGACGTCTGCTGGTGTCCGTCGTCCAGGAAGGGCTGTTCAGGCCGCTGTAGTCAGGCGCTTCTGCGGCGGAGCCAGCCCAGCAGCCCGCGGGGCGGCTCCGGGGACACCGGCTCACCACGCGGCGGGCCGGAAGGAGCCTGCCGGACTGTGGGACGTGGAGCCGGCCGGAAACTTCGCGCGTCGTCGAGGGCGCGGTTCAGTTCGGTGCTCAGCCATGCGATCTCGGCGGGGTCGTCCGCCGTCATGATCTTCTCGATGAGGTGCGCGGCGGGCGATCCCTGCGCCGCGTGTGCGGGTGGTGCCGGGCGGAAGCGGCCCAGGTGGGACCGCTCGTAGGGGTCCGGCACCAGCTCCGCGATCCGGACGGGGTGGAGGAAGGCGGCGAGGGCCCCGGCGCTTTCCCAGGGGGCCTCGGCGAGGCGCAGCAGGAATCCGCGGTGGCGTCCGCGCCAGTTGCGGGCGCGCAGGTCCACTCCCTCGTCCAGCAGGTCGCGCACACCCTCGGGCATCCGCCGTGCGGTCAGCAGCGGGGTGTTCTCCTCGACTGTCGTGAACTCCTCCAGTTCGTCGGCCAGATACAGCCACACGACGGCCCGGTACCGATTCAGATAGAACCGGACCGGCGAGAACAGACCGAGGCGCGCCAGGCGGGTGAACCTGCCGAGCGAGATGTCCATGACCTGGGCGCCCTCGGTGGTGCCCACGAGCCTCAGGCGTTGGCGCAGTGCGCCGGGATGGCCGTCCGTGGCCCGCACCCGGTCGATCTCGCAGGATGTGACGCGTCGGCCCCCGCCCCCTTCGTCGGGCACCGTACGGATCTGGCCTAGATGGACGGCGAGGTCGAACTCGCTGCGCTTGAGGCCCAGTTCCCGTGCGGCTCGGCCAGGCGGGTAGGCGTTGCGCCGGAGTCGGGTGATGGTGCTGCTCGTCATGTCGTCCCCCGTGGAGTCGCCGCTCACGCTGTGTGCGCTCGCTGTGACAGAAACCGTAGCCGGTGGGACGAGAGGCGCGGGGAGCCTGTGGATAACTCCGAGGGCCCACGGAAATCGCAGGTCAGAGCTCTGGCGCCGGGCTCCGCTCGGGTCGGCGGGCGTCCACGTCGAGGTGCTCGCCTACCCGGTTGACGAGCAGGGTCATCTCGTAGGCGATCCGGCCGATGTCGGCCTCGGCGCCGCTGAGCACGCACAGACAGCTGCCGGTGCCGGCCGCGGTGACGAAGAGCACCGCGTCGTCGAACTCGATCATCGTCTGCCGTACCTTGCCCGCGCCGAAGTGCCGCCCCGAGCCCTTGGCCAGGCTGTGCAGTCCGGACGAGACGGCGGCGAGATGGTCCGCGTCCTCGCGTCGCAGTCCCGTGCTGGCGCCCGCCACCAGGCCGTCGTTGGAGAGCACCAGCGCGTGTCGTACGTGGTCGACGCGCTCGGTCAGATCGTCCAGCAGCCAGCCGAGCCCCTGCTTCTGCGGCATGTGTCCCGTCTCCCCGTGTGACGTCTCCTCCCGCCCGGAGGATCTCCTGGCAAGCCTTCCCCACGACCGTCAACGGGGCAAGGAGAATGGGGACATGGCACAGAAGATGACCGATGAGGAATGGCGGGAGTTCGTCTCGCACGGCACCCGCACGGCAAAGTTGTCGACCGTCCGGGCCGACGGGAGTCCGCACGTGGCGCCGATCTGGTTCGTGCTCGACGGGGACGACCTGGTGTTCAACACCGGGAAGGCGACCGTGAAGGGGCGCAACCTGGCACGGGACGGCCGGGTCGCCCTGTGCGTGGACGACGACTGCCCGCCCTTCGACTTCGTCGTCCTGCAGGGGCAGGCCCTGCTGTCGGAGGACCTCGACGAGGTCCGGCACTGGGCCGGCCGGATCGGGGCCCGGTACATGGGCGAGGAGCGGGCCGAGGAGTTCGGCGCCCGCAACGGCGTTCCCGGTGAGCTCCTGGTCCGCGTGAAGATCGACAAGGTGCTGGCGGAGAAGGCCGTGGCGGAGTGACACGCCGGTGCGCCGGCCCCGCCCCCGGGGTCAGCCCACCGAGTCGAGCAGCCGGGCGGTGTGCATCCGCCCGGCGTACTCGACCAGTCGGATCAGTACCTCCTTGCCCGAGTCGCGGTCCCGTGCGTCGCACAGCACCACGGGAGTGCCCGGGTCGAGGTCGAGGGCGCGTGAGACGTCCTGGGCGCCGTAGGTCCGGGCACCGGCGAAGCAGTTGACGGCCACCACGAACGGGATGTGCCGGTGCTCGAAGTAGTCCACGGCCGGGAAGCAGTCCTCCAGGCGCCGGGTGTCCGCGAGGACGACGGCCCCCAGGGCCCCCTGCGACAACTCGTCCCACAGGAACCAGAAGCGGTCCTGGCCCGGCGTGCCGAAGAGGTAGAGGGACAGGCCGGAGCGGATGGTGATCCGGCCGAAGTCCATGGCGACCGTGGTGGTGACCTTGTGGTCCACACCGTCGGTGTCGTCCACCAACTGGCCCGCTTTGCTGAGCAGTTCCTCGGTGCGCAGTGGTTTGATCTCGCTGACCGCGCCCACCAGGGTCGTCTTGCCCACGCCGAAGCCGCCGGCGACCAGTATCTTCAGCGCGAGGGCGGTCGTCTCGCCGTCCTGGGCGTCAACGTTCTCGGAGACCATCGATCACTTCTCTCGGGAGGGCCGGCGGCGGACGGCGACTCCGGTACGGGGTCGCGAAGGCAGCATCATGACAACTGGGGCTCCGCTTCGCGGCGTTGGACCGCTTATTGCCCGGTTCTGAACGTTCATCTACAGCGCCCGCAGCCCTTCGATCACCTCGCGCAGAATCCGTTCGTCGGGCAGCTGCGCGGGCGGCACCGGACGGCTGACGGTGACGCGGCCGAGTTCCAGGAGGTCCCCCAGGAGGACCCTGACCACGCCCACGGGCAGGTCGGCACCCGCGGAGAGTTCGGCCACCGACTGCGTCTCGGTGCGGCACAGGTCGATCAGCGCCCGGTGCTCCGGCCCGAGCATCGAGTCGTCGCCGGCCACGGGCGCACCGGGGTCGAGGGTGACGAGGGCGATCAGGTCGAAACGCACCCCGGTGGGCCCGGGCTTGGTGCGCCCGCCCGTCATCGCGTAGGGGCGGACGAGGGGCCCGGCCTCGCCGTCGTACCACTGGCTTCCCTGTTCGTGGGGGACGCCCGCCATGTCCTCGGTCATCCGAGCCGACCGCCCTTCTTCCTCATCCGGCGGCGGGTGGCCGCGCGCCCACCCGCGGGGGCGTGTAGAGGTGCTCGCCGACCCGCTTGACCAGACGTGCCATCTCGTAGCCGACCAGTCCGATGTCCGCGGTCACCGCGGTGAGGACGGCGAGACAGGAGCCGTCCCCGGCCGCGGCCACGAACAGGAAGCCGTCGTCCATCTCGACCATGGTCTGGCGCACTCCCCCGACGCCGAAGTGCCGGCCCGCGCCCTTGGCGAGGCTGTGGAACCCCGAGGCGACGGCGGCGAGATGCTCCGCGTCCTCCCGGCGCAGGTCCGTCGAGGCGCCCACGGCGAGGCCGTCGTTGGAGAGCACCACGGCATGCCGTACCTCGCCCACCCGCAGTACCAAGTCGTCCAGCAGCCAGTCGAGTTCGCCGGACCTTCCCCACTCCCGGCCGCGCTCGCGAGGGGGGACCCCCGTGTCGGCCCTCATGCTCGGGTCCTGGATCATCCTCGGTCTCCTTCGCTGCTGTCTCTGCCCGCTGACGTGTCCGGAGCGGCGCCGCGGCCGGGCTGCCTGCCGCCGCCGCGCGCCCAGCCGTCCCGGTAGGCCGCCATCCGGTCCCGGACGACTTCGGGCGTACGGCCGTCGTCGTCCCGGTGGGCGCCTGCCGGGTCGGGTTCCTCTGAGCGCCGCTCGCGCAGTTGGGGAGCGAGATGCGCCTGCCGTACCCGGCGGGGGAGCTCGTCGGCCTGCTCCGGCTCCTCGGACGGGCGGTGCAGCCGCAGGGCGGTGACTCCGGAGGGCGGTGTGCCGGCCGTTCCCCGGTCCGCCGCGGCCGTCCGGGGAGCCACCAGGGCGGGTCGCTCGGCCGGGGCGGGGACGGACTCCTGGTCTCGCTCGGTGGCGGCCACGCGCGCGTACTCCCTTTCGGTGAGCCGTTCCCGGTCCGTGGCCTTGGCGGGCAAACGTTCCTCCGCCTTGATGTGCAGCAGCGCCGTGGGCAGCAGGACGACCGCGGTGGTGCCGCCGTAGGGCGAGGTGCGCAGGTGCACCTTGATGCCGTGCCGGGCGGCGAGCCTGCTGACCACGAACAGGCCCAGCCGGTCGCTGTCGAACAGGTCGAGCGTCTCGGACTGCTCGATGCGGCGGTTGGCCTCCGCGAGTGCCTCCTTGCCCATGCCGAGGCCGCGGTCCTCGACCTCGACGGCGTAACCGTTGCCGACGGGTTCGCCGGTGACCCGCACGCGTGTGTGGGGCGGTGAGAACTGGGCCGCGTTCTCGATGATCTCGGCCAGCAGATGGGTGAGGTCGGCGACGGCCGCGCCGACGACGGCCGCCTCGGGCAGCTGACGCACCTCCACGCGCGCGTAGTCCTCGACCTCGGAGACGGCCGCGCGGACCACGTTGGTCAGCGAGACCGGCATGCGCCAGGCACGGCCGGGTGCCGCTCCGGAGAGGATGATCAGGCTCTCCGCGTGGCGGCGCATACGGGTGGTGAGGTGGTCGAGCCGGAACAGGTCGCTCAGTTCGCTCGGGTCGTCCGAGCGGCGCTCCATGCTGTCGAGCAGGTTCAGCTGGCGGTGGACGAGGACCTGGCTGCGGCGGGCGAGGTTGACGAAGACCCCGGAGATGCCGCTGGCGAGTTCGGCGCGCTCGACGGCGGCGCGCAGCGCGGCGCGGTGCACGGTGGCCAGCGCCTCGGCGACCTGGCCGGTCTCGTCCTCCGCGGGCGGTCCGGGCGGGGCCTCGGACCGGATGTCGATCTCCTCCCCGGCGCGCAGCCGGCCCATGGCCTCCGGGAGTTTGCGGCGGGCGATCTCCAGAGCGCTGTTGCGCAGGCTCACGAGCTCGACGACGAGGCCGCGTCCGATGCGCACGGAGATGACGAGCGACGCGGCGACGGCGATCAGGCCGAGCAGGACGGCGGCCCCGGCGGGGGCGAGCAGTCCCCGGGTGAACGGGTCGGCGCGGTGGGTGACGCCGCTGCCCGCGGCCTGTTCGACGCCGCGCATGTCCTCCTGCACGCGCGCGTGTGCCGCCCGCCAGGTGGCCTCCGGCGTCGCCTTGAGGGCGCGGGCGCCCGGGGCGGCGGCCAGGACCCGGTCCTCGGCGGCGGTCACGGTGGCGTAGGAGCCGCTGCCGGCGACCTTCCGCCAGGCGTCGCGGTCCGGGCCGCGCAGGTCCGCCACGGCACCCTCGGTGAGGGCCCGGCGGGTGTCGACGGCCCCGGTGAACAGGCGCAGCCGCTCTCCGGCGAGCACGCCCGCCAGCCGCGCGCTCGACAGCACGGCGTCCTCCTGGGCCAGCGACTCGCCGGCGCGGGAGAACTCCAGGAGCACGCGCGCGTCGGAGCCGAGTTCGGCGTCCTGGATGCCGGTGAGGGCGCCGCCCACCGCGAAGGCGCGGGAGATGGTCCGGGTGTAGCTGCCGTACGTCTCGTCCCAGCCGGCGCTGCGGTCGAGTACGGCGGCGCGCACCGCGCGCAGTTGCTCTGCGCCGGTCACGAAGGCTTCGAGGCGCCGGGCGACACCGGCGGGCAGTTCCTCGCTGTCGGCGACGGTGCTGTCGTCACCGAGGCGCAGGCGCGCCACGGCCCGGTCGGTGCGCGCGGCGAGCTCGCGGAGGTCCTCGCTCCGCACGGCGGACGGGTCGGTCGCGTGGCGGACGGCGGCGGCGCGCTCCGTCTGCAGCGCGGTCACGGCGGCGGCGACGGGAGCCCGTACGGAGTCGTCCACGCGCTGCAACTGCCGCAGCCGGGACACGTCCTGGGCGGTGCTGACGGTGGCGTACGCCCACAGCGCGAGCAGCGAGACCACGGGCACCATGAGCAGGCAGACGATCTTGGCGCGGACCGTGCGCGGGCGTATCCTCCAGTGTCCCGCCCGGGCAGGTACGTCCTCGGCCGGGGGCCCCACGGGGTCGTCCGGCCGTTCGTCGGCCGGTGGTCCGGCGTGGGCGCGGCGCCCGCGCGCGGGTGTCTGGTGCGGCGTCTCGGCGCCGGCTGTGAGGGTCCTGCGCGATGTACGCATGGCCTCCTCGCTCGGGAGTGGTCAGGGGGCGTGTCGTCGGGCCGTGCGGGGCCCCGATCCGCCGCTAGGAGGTGACGCTCTCGGCCGTGCGCCGTGCCGAGGCGGATGCCTCACGCTCTCCTGTCGTGGGCGACAGCGCGACGAAGGCCGAGGTCAGGAACAGGTAGGAGCCGAGTCCGACGGCGAGCGGAAAGATGAACTGCATCGCCGTCGCACCGGGCAGGACGGCGCCGGAGGGCGAGACCCGCACGCTCACCGCGAACATCCCCGTGTAGTGCATGCTGCTGACCGCGGCACCCATGATCAGGGAGGCGACGGTGACGGCGACGGGCGACTTGATGTTGAGCGCCGCCCACAGGGCCGCCGTCGCCGCGACCACCGCGATGAGGACGGAGACCCCGACGAGCAGGGGGTCGTAGTGGACGTCGCCGTGCAGCCGTACGGCGGCCATGCCCAGGTAGTGCATGCTCGCCACGCCCAGGCCGGTGGTGAGTCCGCCCAGGAGGAGCGCGCGGACCCGGTCGCGGCTGTAGCCGACCGCGAAGACGCCGGCGGAGACGACGACCATGGCGACCAGGAGGCTCGCGATGGTCAGCGGTACGTCGTAGCGGATGTCGGTACCGCTGACGCTGAATCCGAGCATGGCCACGAAGTGCATGGTCCAGATGCCGGTCCCGATTGCAGACGCCGCGGTGATGAGCCAGTTGCGGCGCGAACGGCCGGTGGTCCCGAGCGCGCGCATGGTGCAGCGCAGGCCGAGCGCGGCCCCGATGCAGGCCATCACGTACGAGAGTGTGGGCGTCAGCCAGCCCAGGGCCGCGTGGTCCAGGTGTCCCATGGCCAGGGGACGCTAGTAGGGGCAGGGGCGCACAAAGAGGGCGCATTTCGAAAGGTGCCGCAATATGGCGCGGAGATGCGACGGAACGATCGCGTCACGCTCGAACGTGTGCACACGGGCCCTCCTCCGTATCGGTGAGGGATCATGCGGAACATGAGCGACGACCACACACACGTCCAGGAGTTCTTCTCGGCCCGCGCCGCCGACTGGGACCGGAGGTTCCCCGACGACGGTCCCGCCTACGCCGCCGCGGTCGCCGAGCTCGGCCTGCGGGAGGGCGACCGCGTCCTGGACGCGGGCTGCGGCACCGGACGGGCCCTGCCGCCCCTGCGGGCGGCCGTGGGGCCCTCGGGAGTCGCCCTCGGCGCCGATCTGACGCCGGCCATGCTGCGTGAGGCCGTACGGGCCGGACGGGACCGGGACGGGCACCTGCTGCTCGCCGACGTGGCCGCGCTGCCGCTCCGCTCCCGGTCGCTCGACGCCGTCTTCGGAGCAGGGCTGATCTCCCATCTGCCCGACCCGGCCGGGAATCTGCGGGAGTTGGCCCGGGTGGTGCGGCCCGGGGGTGTCCTCGCGCTGTTCCATCCGATCGGCCGGGCGGCGCTCGCCGCCCGGCAGGGACGGCGGATCACCCCGCAGGACCTGCGCGCCGAGCCCAACCTGCGCCCGCTGCTGGCCGGTTCGGGATGGCGCATGACGTCGTACGTCGACGAGGACGCCCGCTTCCTGACGCTGGCCGTGCGCCAGGACTGAACGCGCTCATCCCCTGCCGGCGACGGCAGCCGCGAAGGCGTCGGGGTTGTCGAGCATGACGTTGTGTCCGGCGCCGGGGACGGTCACCACCCGCACGCCTGACGCCTCCAGCGTCTTGCGCCCCTCCAACTCGCCGCTGAGCTCGCCCTGGAGATACACCCGGTCGATCGGCAGGTCTTCGAGGATGGCGCGCATCATGGGCGCCGATCCGCGCCTGAGGCCGACCGCGCTGCGGTGCAGGGCGCGCGGGTCGGCCAGCCGCATGGTCGCCGCCCACAGGGGACCGGCCTTCTCGAGCACACGCGCGTGGCCGCCTGCCACGAAGTCCTCCTCAGCGTAGGCGTCGATCCAGGTGCTGCCCGCCGTGGCCGGTGGTGCGGCGTCGAGGTTGGCCTCCGTGAGGACCAGCCGGGAGACGAGGTCGGGCCTGCGGTGGGCGAGCACGAGCGCGACCGACCCGCCCATGCTGTGCGCGATCAGCTCGGCACCGGTCAGACGCGCGGTGTCCAGTACGGCGGCCAGGGCGTCCGCGTGCTCCTCCAGCGTGTAGCCGAAGTGCTCGGGGCGGTCACTGATGCCGTGCCCGGGCAGATCGACGAACAGGCTGCGCCGGCCCGCGAGTTCGGGCCGGGCCGCGATGTGCGCGTGGTAGACGGTCGAGACGGATCCCAGGCCGTGCACGTACACGCGTGCCGGTTCCTCGCCGGGCGTCTCGGTCCAGCGGATGCGGCTTCCCCTGCCGTCGAACTCGGCCTGCCTCATGTGCCCTCCCTCGATGCGTCGGACAGGACGATACATCGTCACCGATGTATTGCGAAGCCGTAGTACGACGACAGGGATGTACAGCGTCTATGCGGCAGAATGCGTGCATGCTGGAGCTGGCCATCCTCGGATTCCTCTACGACACCCCGCTGCACGGCTATGAGCTGCGCAAACGCATCACGGCACTGGCGGGCCACGTGCGCCCCGTGGCCGAGAGCACGCTCTATCCCGCCATCAAGCGGCTGGAGAAGGCGGGGCTGCTGGCGCGGGCGACGGAGCCCGGTGCCGTGGCCGCGCCCCGCCATGTCCTGACGCTGACCGACGAGGGACGCGAGGAGCTGCGCCGCCGGCTCGCCGAACCGGCCGCGCGCGACATCACCGACGAGAACCGGTGGTTCACCGTCCTCGCCTTCCTCCGGCATCTGGACGACGCGGACGCGCAGGCGGCCGTACTGCGCCGCCGGCTCGCTTTCCTGGAGGAGCCCGCGAGCTTCTTCTACGAGGGCGACCGCCCGCTGAGCGCCGAGGAGTTGGACGATCCCTTCCGGCGCGGTGTGCTGATCATCGCCCGCGCCACCTCGCGGGCCGAGCTCGGCTGGCTGCGGGAGACGATCACGGCACTGTCCGGGTGAAACGGTCAGCCCGCCGGGGCCACGGACCTCTCCGGTGTCGCGGGCGGCTCGGTCGGCGTCGGCCCGGGGGGACCGAAGAGGACTGCCCTGGCCACGGGCGGAGCGAACAGGGCGGTGACGGGCTCGGAGAGGGTCAGGACGGCGCGGAAGGCCCGGCCCACGACGGGGTCGCCGGGGGCGCGCTCCTGGACGCGGCTCAGGTACCACCCGGCGATCCGGTCCGCGGGCGCTCCGTCGGTCGCGGTGCCGACCGCGCCGGGCATCTTCCGGTCGGCCCCGGCGGAGATGTCCCACGCGAGCCGGGACGCCGCGAGGAGCGCCCGCTGCACGCGGCGGGTCGTGGGCGTCCGGCGCGGATCGGCCAGCGCGTCACGCAGGGCGACCGCGCTCATCGCGGCGACGGCCATGCCCTGCCCGTAGATCGGGTTGAAGGTGCACAGGGCGTCGCCGGTGGCGAGGAAGCCCGCCGGATGCCCGGGGAGATCGTAGCGCCGGCGGATGTTCGCGGTCCGTCGGTAGCCGAAGGCCGACGAGAGCGGCTCGGCCTCGTCCAGCCACCGGTGCAGCAGCGGGTGCGGCAGCCTCTTGGCGTACGTCACGAACTCGTCGTCGTCCGTGGGCGGTTCGTTGCCGCGCAGACCCGAGACGATCACCAGATGACTGCCGTCCTCCAGGGGCAGCGCTCCGCCCGCGTGCACCTGCTCGGGGTCGGGATAGGCGTAGTAGCCGCGGGTCTCGCCGTCGAGGGCGCCGTCGGTGCCGCGGTAGACGCGGGAGGCGTAGGCGAGGCCGGTGTCGATGGTCTCCTCGCGCGGGCGCTCGGCACCGATCGCCGCGAGCCATTGCGGGGCCTTCGTACCGCTGCCGGAGGCGTCGACGACCAGATCGGCCTCCAGGGGGCGGGGCTCCGCGTGGGGGTCACCCGAGCGGTCCCGCAGCAGTACGCCCCGCACGCGCGTGGCGTCGCCGAGGAAGCCGACGACGTCGGTACCCTCCAGCACGCTGATCACCGGATCGGCGAGGACCCGCCGCCGCACCAGACCCTCCAGTTGGGCGCGGGATCCGGTGTAGATGTGCGTCGTCGCGGTCACCCGCCGGAACCAGCGGCCGCTCTGCCACAGCACCATGTCGGCCGGCATGCCCACCCGAGGCGCCCCGGCCTCCCGCAGCTCCGCCAGGAAGCCCGGCAGCAGCGACTCCAGGGCCGTCTGCCCGCCCTGGAGCAGGACATGGGGGTGACGGCCCTGCGGCACGCCAGGACGTGGCTCCAGGCCCTGCGGGAAACGGTCCCTCTCTACGACGGTCACCCGGTCGGCGTGGGCGGCCAGGACGTGCGCCGCGAGCAGCCCCGCGAGGCTCCCGCCCACGACGACGGCATGCCGCCCGCCCCGCCCGCCGCCTTCTCCCCAACGGCCGTTCTCTCCGGCAGAGTTCACCGATCCGCTCCCCTGGTCGCCATGTCGTGAGAAGGCTCAAGTATCGCGTTCCGCGGGCCGGGTCGACCGATTTCCGGCCCTTCCGGCCCCTCCGGGCGCCCCGCGTGCTTCCGCCTCGGGTCGTCGGCCCCTTCTGCGGCGAAAGTTCCGACTCTAGGTTGGGGGCAGAGGACGAACGGTCGACGGGATCACGTCACGCTGGGGAAAGGTGGTCGGCATGTGGGGCAGGATCCGCAGGTCCAGCGCCAGATTGGTCCATGCGTTGCACACCGAGGAGGACACCGGCCGGGAGGCCCCTCCGCACAATCTCTTCGAGGCCGCCGCCGCGTACGTCTCGGCCTGTGCCGAGGACGACCAGGACCGCATCGACGAGGCCGCGGCCTGGGTCTCGCCGGAGGCCCTGTCGTTCGGGATCAACGAGCTCGCGTGCCGGGCCGTGATCGCCCTCGCGCGCGAGCGCGACGAGTCCCCGCGTACGGTGGCACGTGCGCTCCTCGGACTGCCGACGGCCTGAGCGGCCGGCAAACGATGGCCGTTTCGCCCCCGTCCAGCCGGAAAACTGCAGCTCCGGGTGTTCTTGTGAGTCGTGACAAGCGCCTTCCGCGCACACTAAGGTGCGCGCCGTTGGACGAACCGATGGGGAGGCTGGGATGGCCGGGACGGACGAGGACGCCGTCGCCGCCGCGGACGACGCGCTCTATGTACTGACGGCGCTGCTCTTGACGCCGGCGAAGTTCCCGAGCGTGCTGGGCGACGACTACCCGGAGGCCTGCGCGGCGCTCGGCCTGGCACCGCTGGCCGACGGGTACGGCCTGGTGATCGGACAGGACGGGACCGGCGCCAGGTGGACCGTCGTCATCGACGACGTCTCCCTGGTCGCGGTCGCCATCGCCTCCTGGGACTGCGGCATGGAGTACGACCTCTCGCCCGACGAGCGCACGGTCGTGGCCGCCCTGCCCGGCTGGCCGCTCGCGGTCGCCGTCGCCGCGCCCGGTGTGCCGGCGCCGCACGACCCCGACCCCGCCGATGGACCGCTGCTGGCGCCGCCGGACACCTCGACGTGGGGGTCCGCCCAGCGGCGTCTGGGCGCCGACGAGATCGCGCTCCAGTGGGCGATGTGGCGGGAACAGATCGACGACGCGGACTTCCCGAGCCCGAACGGCACGTCCACGGGGAGCGACCGGGCCGTGGACAGCGGCACCACCGAGGGCGCGGCCACCGGTGTCGCGACCACGGACGATGCGGCCTCGGACGGCGACACCCCGCCACGCGGAACCCCGGCTGCCGTGGCCACTGACCGGGACGCCTCTCAGAACGCGCCCACGGGCGACGGGGACCCGAAGGACGGGGCTTCGGGTGCGCTCGCGCAGGGCACGCCCTCCAAGGGCAACAGCGGCATCCGGCGCGTCCTCGCGGAGGCACGCGCCTACGTGGACTCGCCGCCGCCCCTCGGACGGGTCCGGTCGTCCTTCGCGTCCGGCGACGCGCGGACGCTGCGCGCCGACGGTCCCGGCTGGTCGCTGGTGGCCAGGACCGACGACATCGCGTTCGTGCTGCTCGACGACAAGCCCGGGGAGGTCCTTCCGGTGGGCCGGGGCCCGGAGCTCCCGGGGCTGCTGGAGGCGCTCGACAAGATGGCCGTACGCCCCAACTGAACCGCCGCGCCACACCGTCCGGGCCTGCCGGGTCCCGGCCGGTGCGGGTGGGTCAGCGGCCGAGTTCCTTGCGGGTGACGCGGCGCAGCCTGCGCCGCTGCGCGGGGTCGAGGGTGAGGTACGCGGCGGCCGGGACTCCCACGACTATCAGGAGCGCGGCCCACCAGGGCAGCCAGATCAACAGGAGCAGCCCGACCGCCACTCCCCCCACGGCGATCTTCGCGTTCTTCGACATGTGCGTCGCCTCCTTCGCGGCGGTTGCCGCTCTCTGTCCAGAAAAACGGGTCCGCGCCTCCCGCAGTTCCGCATCGCGACCCTGAGACATCCCTGAGACCTCCCCCCGAGACACCCCGGACGGGCAACCGCTAGCGGTCAGCCCGCAGCGGCTCGCCCACCTCGTGCATGTGGCTCAGCGCCTGTCGGTAGGAGTCGACGAGTCCGGTCTCGGTGTAGGGGATACCCACTTCCCGGCAGTGGGCGCGCACCAGCGGCTGCGCGAGGCGCAGATGGGGCCTGGGCATGCTGGGGAAGAGGTGGTGCTCGACCTGGTAGTTGAGGCCGCCGAGGAACCAGTCGGTGAGGATGCCGCCGCGGATGTTGCGGGAGGTGAGCACCTGGCGGCGCAGGTGGCCCCAGGGTTCCCCGTCCGGGTCCGGCATCTCCATGCCCTTGTGGTTGGGGGCGAAGGCCATGCCGAGATGCAGTCCGAACAGGGCCTGGTGGACGGCGGCGAAGGCCAGCGCCTTCCCGGGGGACATGACGCTCAGCAGCAGCGTGGCGTAGGCGGCGAGGTGGCTCACCAGGAGAGCGCCTTCCACCGCGCGTTCCCTCGGTTCCTGTCGGCGCAGGTCCCGGAAGCCCTGGATATTCAGGGCGACGCCTTCCAGGAGGGTGAGCGGGAAGAACAGCCATGCCTGGTGGCGGGTGAGCCGGCGCCGGAAGCCGGTGCGCGCCCGCGCCTGTTCGCCGGTGAAGACGAGGACGTCGGCGGCGACGTCGGGGTCCTTGTCGATGTGGTTGGGGTTGGCGTGGTGGCGGTTGTGCTTGTGGTTCCACCAGGAGTAGCTCATGCCGAGCAGCAGGTTGCCGTGGACGAGACCGAGGAGACGGCCGACCGTCCTGTCGCCGGTGATCTGCGCGTGACCGGCGTCGTGCCCTATGAAGGCGGTGCGGGCGCAGAACACGGCGAGGACCGGGGCCAGCAGCAGCGTCCGCCAGGAGTCGCCGGACAGGGCGAGGGCCGTGACGAGGCCGACGAGGGCGAGCACGTTGACGGTGATGGTCCGGGCGTACCAGCCGTGCCGGCGGTCCAGGAGCCCCTGGCCCTTCACCGCGCGCAGGAGAGGTGCGAACTCGCTTCCGCCGGGCGGCGAGCCGGACGTACCGCCCGGGTGGGGCGCGATGGTTGCGGCGCTCTGGGGCATGTCCGGACTCCGGCTCTCTCAGGAAACGTGCTGACCTGAGAAAACGTACGGACGGTGACCTTCGGCGACCATGCGGCAACCCCCCGTCTGTGCCCGGGGGTCAGCACCGTGCGCACAGGGGGCTGGCGACACCTCGCGCGCGGAGGCGGCCCGGAACGCGGCCGCGAAAGCCCGGGAGGTGTTGTACCCTCGACCACCCCGACGACGTAGTCAAGTTTGAGGAGTCCCGCGATCTCTGTGCAGAGGCTTCCCGCGGCATCACCGTCCGAGATCTCCGAACTGGCCCCGTGCAGCGCCGTTTTCGTGCCCGGCGATCCGGCCCGCACCGGCCGTGTGGCCTTCTGGCGGCCCGACGGCGCTCCTCCTCCCGCTGTCGCGGCGGGCACGGTCGAGGATCTGGCGCTCGTGATCCCGGGCGACGACGGGGTGGAAGTGGTGAGCCTGCCCGCGGTGCTGCTGCCGGTCCGGGTCGCCCTGCCGGTGCTCACGCGTGCGCGTACCTCCCCGCACGGACACCGGGCAGCCGTCTTCTGGGGTGCCGCGGCCGTGCTGGCCCTGCAGTGCGTGGCCCGGGGGCTGCTGCTGCCCGGCCTGTCCCCCACCGATCACGACGCCTGGCGCGTGGGCCCTCTGGACGCTGGGGACGTCGAGCGGATCCGCCGGCTCGCCGCGGCGATGCCGCCCGAGGCGCACGCCGTGCCGCTGAGCAGCGCCGAGCCGCTGAGCGCCGCCCTGCCGCCGGGTGCCGCCGAACCACCGCGCGCCCCCGCAGCAGTGCGGCTGCCCGATCCCGAACGGCTGCTGCGCGCCTTCCTCGACGCGGTCGCCGACGCCCTGCCCCGCTCCCCCGCGGCTCCCCTCGTGACCGGCGGGCCCGCCTACGCCGCCCGGGAACCGCGTCACATGCCCGAACAGCGTGCGTGGGCGGCGGACGTCGCCGCCGGCCACGACGCGGGCGTCCGCCTCTCGTTGCGGATCGAGGTGCGGGGCCTGGACGGTGAGGCGCCCGTCTTCCGGGCCGTACTCCAGTTGCACGGGGTGAGCGATCCGACGCTCGTGGCGGACGCCGCCGACGTGTGGGGCGGCGCCTCAGCCTTCGGCCCCGACGCGCGGATGGACGGTCTGCTCGCGCTGCGCAGGGCGGCACGCGCGTGGCCCCCGCTCACCCCGCTGCTCTCTGCGGCGGTCCCGGACGCGGTCGACCTGGCCGACGAGGAGATCACCGATCTGCTCGGACCGGGCGCTCAGGCGCTCTCCGATCTGGGCGTCGAGGTGCACTGGCCGAAGGAGATGGCCAGAAGACTCACCACGCGCGCGAAGGTCGGCCCGCCGGACGGCCACGACCGTGTGCCGTCGGACACCGCGTCGTTCCTGTCCGCCGACGCGCTGCTCGCGTTCGACTGGCGGTTCGCGCTGGGCGACCGACAGCTCACCCGCGAGGAGCTGGACCGGCTCGCCGAGGCCGGCCGGCCCGTGGTGCGGCTGCGTGACCAGTGGGTGCTGGTCGATCCGAGGGAGGTGCGACGGGCCCGCGCCCGGCAGGACCGCAAGGTGACGCCCGTCGACGCCCTCAGGGCCGCCCTGACGGGCTCCGCCGAGGTCGACGGACACCGGGTCGAGGTGCAGCCGACCGGGTGGCTTGCGGCCCTGCGGGACCGGCTGGCGGACCCGGAGGGCCAAGAGCCCGTCCCGCAACCGGCCGCGCTCGCCGCGACCCTGCGGGACTACCAGCGCCGGGGCCTGAACTGGCTGGCCCGTATGACGTCCTCGGGCCTCGGCTGCTGTCTGGCCGACGACATGGGACTCGGCAAGACGATCACCCTGATCGCGCTGCATCTGCACCGGCAGACCGAGCCGGCGACCGCCGGCCCCACGCTCGTGGTGTGCCCGACATCCCTGATGGGCAACTGGCAGCGCGAGATCGAGCGGTTCGCACCGGGTACGCCCGTGCGCCGCTTCCACGGTCCGCGGCGCGAGCTCGACGGCCTGGCCGACGGGGAGTTCGTGCTCACCACGTACGGCACCATGCGCCTGGACGCGCCGCGGCTCGCCGAAGCCACGTGGGGAATGGTCGTGGCGGACGAGGCGCAGCACGTGAAGAACCCGTACTCGGCGACCGCCCGGCAACTGCGCTCGATCGGCGCACGCGCACGCGTGGCGCTCACCGGAACCCCGGTGGAGAACAACCTCTCGGAGCTGTGGGCGATCCTCGACTGGACGACCCCGGGGCTGCTGGGCCGGCTCGGCACCTTCCGCGTCCGGTACGCGCAGGCCGTCGAGAGCGGTCAGGATCCCGCCGCCGCGGAGCGTCTGGCCCGGCTGGTGCGCCCCTTCCTGCTGCGGCGGCGCAAGTCGGACCCGGGCATCGCCCCGGAGCTGCCGCCTAAGACGGAGACCGACCGTGCCGTGTCGCTGACCCCGGAGCAGACCGGGCTGTACGAGGCCGTCGTGCGCGAGACCCTGGAGGAGATCTCCGGGGCGGACAGCATGGCGCGGCGCGGGCTGATCGTGAAGCTGCTGACCGGTCTGAAGCAGATCTGCAACCACCCCGCGCAGTTCCTCAAGGAAGAGGAGCCCGTCATCGCGGGCCGTTCCGGGAAGCTGGAGCTGCTGGACGAGCTCCTGGACACCATCGTCGCCGAGGGGGCGGGCGTCCTGGTGTTCACGCAGTACGTACGCATGGCCCGTCTGATCCAGCGGCATCTCGCGGCGCGCGGCCTGCCGTCGCAGTTCCTGCACGGCGGGACGCCGGTCGTCCGGCGCGAGGCGATGGTGCGGCGGTTCCAGGAGGGGGAAGTACCCGTGTTCCTGCTGTCCTTGAAGGCCGCGGGGACGGGCCTGAACCTCACCCGGGCCGAGCACGTCGTGCACTACGACCGCTGGTGGAACCCGGCCGTCGAGGCGCAGGCCACCGATCGCGCGTACCGCATCGGCCAGACCCGCCCCGTGCAGGTACACCGGCTGATCGCCGAGGGCACGGTCGAGGACCGCATCGCCGCATTGCTGGCCCGCAAGCGGGAGTTGGCCGACGCGGTGCTCGGCTCCGGCGAGGCGGCGCTGACCGAGCTGACGGACGCGGAGCTGGCCGATCTGGTGGAACTGCGAGGGGGCGCACTATGACCAGACACGAGGGTGACATGGAACGCACGTTCGCGGCGCTGCCGCCCGCGCACGGGCGGGGTTTCGCACAAACCTGGTGGGGTCAGGCCTGGTTGCGGGCGCTGGAGGACACCGCACTGGACTCGGGGCAGGTGAAGACGGGCCGCGGCCTCGCACGCGCGGGGGCGGTAGGCGCCGTCTCGGTACGTCCCGGGCGCATCACGGCGGTCGTACAGGACCGGGACCGCACCACGCACCGCGCCGACGTCCTGCTGGCCGAACTGCCGGCCGAGCAGTGGGACCGCCTCCTCGACCTGGCCGTCGAACGGTCCGGGCACGTCGCGGCACTGCTCGACCGCGAGATGCCGACGCACCTGGTGGAGGACGCGGCCTCCGAGGGCATCGACCTCCTGCCTGGCCTGGGCGATCTGGAACCGGAGTGCGACTGCGGCGCGTGGGACCACTGCGGGCACACGGCGGCCCTGTGCTACCAGGTGGCCAGGCTGCTGGACCAGGACCCCTTCGTGCTGTTCCTGATGCGGGGTCGCGCCGAAGACGCACTGCTGGAGGCTCTCCGGGCCCGCAGCGCAGCGCCCGCCGAGACAGCTCCCGAGCCGGACGGTGTGGACGCCGCAGAGGCGTACGCGGCCGGTGACATCCTGCCGC
>NZ_RSAJ01000889.1 GCF_003933965.1 Streptomyces sp. RP5T | reverse complement strand
GGCTGGGGAACTGTCGGGGGCTGTGCTGCGGGAGGCACCAGCCCGCATCCGGAGAGGGTGAGGGCTGTGGCGATCAGGAGGTGCCGCGGCCCGAAAGCGGATCGCATGGTCAGGGTCCCTCTTCTCCGCGGTCGTACGGGGACAGGGTGGCGTGCGCGGGCGTTCAGGACTCGGCAAGAGTGTCGATGAAGATGCCCAGGGAGTCGAAGAACTGTTTGGTGGCGTGCCAGACGGCCTGGATGGTGTGGGCGAGTTCGGTGGGGGCGGTGGCGATGATGTTCAGCAGGATGATCAGGACGAGCCAGAACAGGATGCTGCGGGGGCGGCTCAGCATGGACGTTGCTCCCTTCGCCGGCGGGCGAGTGGTGCTGGCGGCGAGAAGCCTGGTCGGCCCGGATCGGGAGGCGATGTCAGGGAAGGGGGCAGGTGCCGGCCCTCGCGAGGGGCGTATAGCTCTGTGCCGCTAGCTCTGTGCCGCAGGAATGAGAACTGGACGGTGAGTAGCGAGCTGTGACGGCCTCGCTGACCGGAGTGCGGTCAGGGGGCAGCCGCAGGCACGGTCTGCGCGACCGGGTCGTCGCGTTGCGGTTGCGATGTTGGCGTGGATGTCAGCTCGGCCGATGGCGGTGTTGGATGGCGAGGAGGAGGAGACCCAGTCCGCCGTTGCTGAGCCGGTTGTCGTGCAGCCGGGTGTGGTTGTGAAGGGTGAGTTGGCGCTCGGCCACATCACTGAGGACACGTGTTGCCTGACCGGGCGCTTGGGTGAGGGCGTGCAGGGCATGGAGGGCGTACTGCGCCAGTTGCTCGGGGGAGCCGAGCTCTCTGGCCATGTCCAGCAGGATGTCCTGGAGGACCTCGCGCATGCTGTCGGCCAGTTTCAGAGCGGGGTGGATGTGCCGGATGGTTCCTTCCATGTTGGCCACGGATTTGCCGAGGATCGAGATGGCAGGTGGTGTCTGAATGCCCCGCTTGGTGGAGAAGGCGAGAACGGAGGTGAGGGCCACGCCGAAGTTGAGCTCGGCCAGGGAGGCATGGGCGACGTGCGGTACGAAGCGTGCGATGTCGGCGGTGAAGCCACCCACGTCGCTCCGCGGATTGGTGGTGCCCATACGGATCCAGGACTGTGCCAGTGCCGGACCGTCGTTGTAGGCCATGGCGGTCATGGCGCCGAGCATCGCGGAGCTTGTGCTGCGGTCGACCCGGCCCACCATTCCCCAGTCGATGAGATGGGCGTTTCCGTCCGGGCTGATGAGTACGTTCCCCGGGTGCGGATCCGCGTGGAAGGTACGACGGGCGAAATAGCCTTTGAACATGTAGGCGACGAGTTCCCTTGCCATCTTTTTTCGCTGTTTACGGCTGAGTTCGGTTTCTTTGAGTCGGTTGGCGGCATGTCCGTCGGCGAAGGTCTGGACGAGTACCCGGGGCGTGGCGAGGAGTGCTTTGGGCACCTTGATGGTCTTGAAGTCTTTGGTGGCTTTCCGGGCCTCTTTCATGTTGGCCGCTTCCCGCGTGAAATCGAGCTCATCGGTCATGGCCCGGAATATGACGTCCAGCATGGCTCCGGTGTCGACGACCTCGTTGAACCGCGGCGCCACCCGTCCGATCAGTCGAGTGGCGCGTCGCAGGACGTCCATGTCGCACAGCACGGTCCTCCGGGCTCCGGGCCGTTGGATCTTCACGACGCACGGTGTTCCGTCCAGGCGCTTGGCGCGGTAGACCTGTGCGAGCGAAGCGGACCCGAGCGGGCGGTCCGTCTCGAAGGAGCTGAACGATTCTCGCCATCCCGGCCCGAGTTCGGCCTCCAGCGCCGGCACGAACATCTCGAAGGGTTGCACGGTGGCCCGGTCGGTCAGGTGGGCGAGCTCCTCACGTACGTAGTCCGGCACGAAGTCCGGCCTGGTCGAAAGGAGCTGCCCGATCTTCGCGTACAGGGGGCCGAGTTCTTCGAGTGCGCGGCGGATCGCCTTGGCCCGCTGCTGCTCGAGGGTCTCCTTCGGCATCTCCCGGGACCGGAGGCGGCGGCGCCGGACGGCCCGGGAGACCTCCTGCGCCCCGAGCCCGGCCAGTACCTGGGCTGTCTGACGCGTGCGTCGCTCGGCCACCCGGAGCCCCGCCTTCCTCGTTGCCTGAGACGGAAGAAGCACCCCGGATCGAGCACACGCGCCGTCTCGACTGGCCCTGCAGGGCGGTCACTGTGCTTGGTCGCGCCTGGCGTACTGGTCGAGCCTGAGCGCGAGGGCCTCGATGGCACGGGCGTTGCTCTCCGCCAGTTTGCGCGTGCTCGACTTCTTCTTCCTTCCCGTGAGCACCGTGCGGGTGATTCCCAACAAGTCACCACCGACGTCGCCTGCCCGGTCCAGGACACTGTCGATGAGGGCTTTTCGTTTCTTGGGCATGGAGATCTCTCCCATTCGCGGAACTTCGATTGGATCCGGCGCCGGCCGCCGGTCAAGGGCGC
>NZ_RSAJ01000888.1 GCF_003933965.1 Streptomyces sp. RP5T | reverse complement strand
GGGGTGCGGAGGTGCCCCTCCGGTTGCCCGCTCAGCTCCACGCGGACCTCGTCGTTCTCGCCCAGGGACACGGCGCCACCCTCTTCATGGTGCTGCACGCCGCCCTGGCGGCACTGCTCACTCGACTCGGAGCGGGTACGGACATCACGCTGGGCACGCCGGTGGCCGGACGCGTCGACGCACAGCTCGACGACGTCGTCGGATTCTTCGTCAACACGCTGGTCCTGCGCACCCGCACCGAAGGCGACCCGGCCTTCGGCGATCTGCTGCGCCGGGTGGCCGAGCAGGATCTGGAGGCGTACTCCCATCAGGACGTGCCGTTCGAGCGGCTCGTGGAGGTGCTGGCGCCGCCCCGGTCGCTGGCCCGGCACCCGCTGTTCCAGGTGATGCTCGCCCTGCAGCCGGCCGGCGGCGTCGCGGCCGAGCTGCCCGGACTGCGCACCGCCCCGCAGCGGATCCCACAGCGCACGGTCAAGTTCGACCTCGATCTCCAGCTGCGTGAGGTCCGCTCACCGGACGGGGCGCCCTGCGGTGTCGAGGGCGCCATCATCTACAGCACGGACCTGTTCGACGAGGCCACCGTCGCAGCCCTCGGCGACCGGCTGATCCGGTTCCTGCGGGCGGTCGCCGACGATCCCGGCCTGGCCATCGGCGACGTCGACATCCTGACCGAGGACGAACGGCCGGACCGGGCCGGGGAACCGGACGAGGAGCGCGCCGAACCGGTGATCCGCCGGTTCGAGGCCCAGGCCCGGCGGACACCGGACCGCCCCGCGGTGAGCGGCGCGGACACGACCCTGTCGTACGCGGAACTCGACGCCGAGGCCAACCGGCTGGCCCGCTGTCTGGCGTCCCGGGGAGCGGGCCCGGAACGGATCGTCGCGGTGGCGGTGCCGCGTTCGGTGCGGATGCTGGTCGCGGTCCTCGCGATCCTGAAGTGCGGTGCGGCCTATCTGCCGGTCGACTCCGGCCAACCGGCCGACCGCGTCGCGTTCACCTTCGGTGACGCGAGTCCCGCCCTGGTGATCACCGAGGGGGACGCCTCGGCGGGGCTGCCCGATCCGTCCGTGGTGCCCCGGGTCGCGCTGGACGATCCCCAGGTCGTGACCGAACTCGCCGGCACCGGCACCGGCCCCCTCGGCGTCACGGTCGACGAACGCTTCCCCGCGTACGTCATCTACACCTCGGGCTCCACGGGCACGCCCAAGGGAGTGGTGGTGTCCCGGCGCAGCATGGCCTGCCTGCTGGGCTGGGCGGTGGAGCGGTTCGGCGCAGAGGAGCTGGAACGGGTCCTGGCGGCCACGTCGCTCTCCTTCGACGTCTCGGTCTTCGAGCTGTTCGCGCCACTGCTGACCGGTGGTCATGTGGAGATCGTGCGCGACCTGCTGGAGCTGGCCGAGCGACCGTGGTCGGGCACGCTGGCGGGCGGTGTGCCGTCGGTGTTCTCGGCCCTGCTGGCCGACGGGCGGGCCCCGTTCGAGGCGCGGACGCTGGCGCTGGCCGGGGAGTCGCTGCCCGAGCACGTGGTCCGGCAGGTGCGCAAGCTGCGGCCGGGCGTGCGGATCGCCAACATCTACGGTCCGACGGAGGCGACCGTCTACGCGACGGCCTGGTTCTCCGAGGGCGAGGAAGTGCTGGCCCCACCCATCGGCAGGCCGCTCCCCCACGTTCGTGCCCACGTGCTGGACGAGCGGCTGCGGCCGGTGCCCGACGGAGTGGCCGGGGAGCTGTATCTCGCGGGCGCGGGCCTGGCGCGCGGCTATCTCCACCGGCCCGCGCTGACCGCCGGGCGGTTCGTCGCCGACCCCTGGGGGCCGCCCGGGGGCCGCATGTACCGCACCGGTGACCTGGTACGGCGTCGCGCGGACGGCTGTCTGGACTACCTGGGGCGTACCGATGACCAGGTCAAGGTGCGGGGATTCCGCATCGAGCCGGGGGAGATCGAGAACGTCCTGACCCGTCATCCGGAGGTCGTCAACGCGGCGGTCTCCGCCGTGCCCGACCAGGTCGGGCTACGGCGACTGGTGGCCCACGTGGCGGTGCGTGCGGGAGCTTCGGCCACCGCCGCGCAGCTCGCGGCACACGTCGGCGCGGCCCTGCCGGAGTACATGGTGCCGACCGCGTTCGTGCTGCTGGACGAGCTTCCCGTCAACGCCAACGGCAAGCTCGACCGTGCGGCGCTCCCGGCCCCGGAGCCGGGCAGCCGTCCGGCCGGGGAGCGGGCTCGCGATCCGCGCGAGGAGTTGATGGGCAAGCTGTTCGCGCAGGTCCTCGCAGTGCCCTCGGCCGGTCCCGACGACAACTTCTTCGAGCTGGGCGGGCACAGTCTGATGGCTACCCGGCTGGCCAACGCCATCCGCACCGCGTTCGGGTCCGAACTGCCGCTGCGCACGCTCTTCGAGGCACCGACACCGCGCGGCCTGACGGCTCGGCTCGAGACGGCGGACAGCGCCCGCCCCGCC
>NZ_RSAJ01000887.1 GCF_003933965.1 Streptomyces sp. RP5T | reverse complement strand
GGGGGAGGGTCACGGGTGAGTTGTCGACGCCCGCGCCGGCCGCCACGCGCCCAGCGCCCCGGTTTCCCCTGAACGGGCGCCGCCCGGGTCGAGCGTCACTCGGGCGAAGGGCGCGCCCCCCTCACCCCTGTGCGCGCAGAAGGCGGCGAGCCGTCACGCCGGACACCTGGGGTGGAAGGCGGGCCCGGCGTCTGCGTGGTCAGATGATGCCGCCGTTGGCCCGCAGCACCTGCCCGTTGACCCAGTGGCCCGCCGGGCTCACCAGGAACGACACCACGTTGGCGATGTCCTTCGGAGTCCCGAGGCGCTCCAGCGGGGGCTGTGCCGCCAGGCGGGCGACGGTCTCCTCGTCCTTGCCGTCGAGGAAGAGGTCGGTCGCCGTCGGGCCGGGCGCCACGGCGTTGACGGTGACGTCACGGCCGCGCAGCTCGCGGGCGAGGATCAGGGTCACCGCCTCGACGGCGCCCTTGGTCGCCGCGTAGGCGCCGTAACCGGGGAAGGCGAGGCCCACGACCGAGCTGGAGAGGTTGACGAGGGCGCCACCCGGGCGCAGTCGGCGTGCGGCCTGCTGGTCGACGACGAAGGTGCCGCGGATGTTGGTGCGGTACAGGGCGTCCAGCTCGGCGAGATCGAGCTCCGCGATCGGCGACAGGGGCATCCGGCCCGCGGAGTGGACCACCACGTCGACACCGCCGTACGCGGCCTCCGCGAGGTCGAACAGGGCGGCGACCCCGGTCTCGTCGGCGACGTCCGCGCGGGCGGCGCGAGCCGTGCCGCCCGCCTCCTCGATGACGCGCACGGCGTCGTCGGCGGCGTCCTTGTTGCCCGCGTACCCGACGACGACCGCGAAGCCGTCGGCGCCGAGCCGCTCGGCGATCTGCCGTCCGATGCCGCGGGACCCGCCGGTCACGATCGCGACACGCTGTTCCGTCCGGGGCTGAGTGGTCATGACCGCATCCTTTGTTATCGCTGCTACGACTGATTCGTATCGACGATAACATGGATCTGTAGCATTGGTAACCCCCGGCTCGTATCGTCGCTACGAATGGCGTACCGTGGGGGCATGGATGCGAGGGAAAAGATCCTGGAAGCGGCCACCGAGCTGCTGGCCGGCGCGTCGGCAGCCGAGGTCTCCACGCGCGCGGTGTGCGAGAAGGCCGGCGTCGGCGCGCCGATGCTCTACCGGCTCTTCGGCGACAAGGCCGGTCTGCTGGCCGCCGTGGTGGACCGGGGATTCGAGCAGTACCTCGCGTCCAAGCGGGCGGCCCGGCCGAGCGCGGATCCGGTCGAGGACCTGCGGAGCGGCTGGGACAACCACATGCGCTTCGCGCTGGAGCACCCCAGCCACTACCGGCTGATGTACTCGCCCGAGCTGACCGTGCCCCCGGCCGCGGTCCAGGAGGCGCACGACCTGCTGCGCGCGATCCTGGAGCGCTGTGCCGCCGCGGGGCGGCTGACGGTGCCGCCCGCTCTGGCCACGCAGATGGTCATGTCCGCCAACGTCGGGGCGGCTCTGTCGATGCTGACCAGGCCCGAGCAGTACGCGGACACCAGGTTCTCGCAGCGGCTGCGCGACGCGGTGCTGGACTCCGTGACCCGGCCCGCCGACGCCGATGCCGAGGCGGACGCGGGGCGGGAGGACGGTGCGGTGCCCGTCGCGGCGGCGACACTCGCGGCCCGGCTGCGTGCCGACCTGCCGCCGGCGCTCACCACGGCGGAGTCGGCCCTGCTTCAGCAGTGGCTGGAGAAGCTCTCCGGGGGGTGAGGAGGCGGCGTCACTCGGGCAGCAGCGGTTGCACCAGACCCGACTGATAGGCCATCACGACGAGCTGGGCGCGGTCCCGGGCACCCAGCTTGGTCATCGCGCGGTGGACATGGGTGCGCACGGTCAGGGGGCTGACGAAGAGCTTTTCCGCGATCTCCTCGTTGGAGTGCCCCTCGGCGACCCACGCCATCACCTCGCGTTCCCGGGCGGTGAGACCGCTCAGATCGTCGGTGGCCGCGAGGCGGGTGCCGAGTCCCGGAGCCGCCAGGAACCTGGTGATCAGGGTGCGGGTGGCGCCGGGCGAGAGCAGGGAGTCGCCGGCCGCGACCGTGCGGATCCCGTCGAGCAGGGACTCGGCGGTGACGTCCTTGCCGAGGAAACCGCTGGCCCCGGACCGCAGCGCCTGTGCGACGTACTCGTCGATCTCGAACGTGGTCAGGATCAGCACCCGCGTGTCCGAGAGCTCAGGATCGGCGCAGATCACGGACGTGGCGGCCAGACCGTCGGTGCCCGGCATGCGGATGTCCATGAGGATCACGTCGGGACGGTGGACTCGCGCCAGGTCGACCGCCGCGGCGCCGTCGGCGGCCTCCGCGACCACCTCCATGTCCTCGCACGAGTCGATGAGGATCCGGAACGTGGCTCGCAGCAGGGCCTGATCGTCGGCGAGCAGTACGCGGATCGTCATGGGGTCCGTTCCTGGGG
>NZ_RSAJ01000886.1 GCF_003933965.1 Streptomyces sp. RP5T | reverse complement strand
CCGCCCCGCCCGGGTTCACAGCGGGCTCCCAGGCGTCTCCCGGTGAGCTCTCATCCCCGTACCGCAGCATGATCCGCATGATCGTCCCCCACACGACCGACGCCACCGCCCCCACTCGCACGGTCCGCAAGGCGGTCGTCCCGGCCGCCGGGCTCGGCACCCGGTTCCTGCCGGCGACCAAGGCCACACCGAAGGAGATGCTCCCGGTCGTCGACAAGCCGGCCATCCAGTACGTCGTCGAGGAGGCCGCGGCGGCCGGGATCGACGACATCCTGATGGTCACCGGCCGCCACAAGCGGGCCATCGAGGACCACTTCGACAACGCCTTCGAACTGGAACAGGTTCTCGCGGCCAAGGGTGACGCGGTACGCCTCGACGCGGTACGCGACCCGGCCCGCCTCGCCGACATCCACCACATCCGGCAGGGCGAGCCGCTCGGTCTCGGCCACGCGGTGCTCTGCGCCCGCCGCCACGTCGGCGACCAGCCGTTCGCCGTCCTCCTCGGCGACGACCTCATCGATGCGCGCGAGACGCTGCTCAGCACCATGCTCGACGTCCGCGACCGGTACGCCGGGAGCGTGGTCGCGCTCATGGAGGTGCCGCGCGAGCAGATCCACCTCTACGGCTGCGCGGCGGTGGAGCCGACCGGGGACGAGGGCGTGGTCCGCGTGACCGGCCTGGTCGAGAAGCCCTCCCCCGACAAGGCGCCGAGCGCCTACGCGGTCATCGGCCGCTATGTCCTCGACCCCGCGGTCTTCGACGTCCTGGACCGCACCCCGCCGGGCCGCGGCGGCGAGATCCAGCTCACCGACGCCCTCCAGACCCTCGCGGCCGGCGGCACGGTCCACGGCGTCGTCTTCGACGGCCTGCGCTACGACACCGGGGACAAGGCGGACTACCTGCGCACGGTGGTCCGCCTGGCCTGCGCCCGCCCCGACCTGGGCCCGGAGTTCACCGACTGGCTCAAGGGGTTCGTGGCGGAGCTGGAGAGCGGCGAGGGAGCCGGCCGGGGGCGCCGGCTGGCGGCCTGAGCGGCGGACACCGACGCGCGCCGACGGGCGGTGCCGGCGACCGGGCGGCGGACGGGCCGGCTGCCGTCTGCCGAACTCAGCCGTTCGGCCGCAGGGTCCACACCACCGTCATCTCGCCGGTGACCGCCCCGTCCGCGCGGCGGATCTCGATCGTGACCGGGAACTCGGGGCGCCGGCCGGCGTCCAGCTCGGCGACGACCTCGGAGGCCGGGCGGCCCAGGGTCGCCGTGGCGGTCACCGCGCCCATCGCGAGCTTGCGGTAGGCGATCTCCGCGGTGACGGCCAGCGGCACCGCGCGCGAGAGCTGGTCGCCGAACGCGGCCAGGACGACCGCCCCGCTGGCCGACTCGGCGAGCGTGAACATCGCACCGGCGTGCGGTCCGCCCACGTGGTTGTGGAACTCGCCCTGGTCGGGCAGGGCGACCACGACCTTCTCCGGGCCGGTCTCCAGGAACTCGAGGTTCAGGGTTCGCACCATGGGCACGGTGGCGGCGAGCATCTCGCCGACGGACATCTGGTCTGCGCTCATAACCGGGATGTTACCCACGAGTAAATCGCTCTGACCAGGCTCGCCCCAGGTGATCGGCGTCTCCTTGACGCCGCCGCGGACGTGGCCGACACCGGTGGGCACCAGCCGGAACCGGCCCGCAAACGGTTTGGCAACCCGGCACCCCTGCGGCGATAGTCGGCCGGTGACCCCCTCCGCCGACTCCTCCCGTGCCCGCGGCCCCGCCTGGGCGAGCCGCAACTACTCCCTGCTGACCGCCGCCGCGTTCGTGACCAACCTCGGCAGCAACGGCGCCATGATCGCCGCCGCGTTCGCGGTGCTGGAGGCGGGCGGCGACAGCGCCGACGTCGGCCTGGTGGCCGCCGCGCGCACCCTCCCGCTGGTGGTGTTCCTGCTGATCGGCGGTGCCGTGGCGGACCGTCTGCCCCGGCACCGGGTGATGGTCGCGGCCAACACCCTCAACTGCCTCTCCCAGGGCGCCTTCGCCGTCCTCGTCCTGACCGGCGAACCCCGGCTGTGGCAGATGATGCTGCTCACCGCGCTCGGCGGCACGGGTCACGCGTTCTTCAGCCCGGCCGCCGAGGGCATGCTGCTGTCCTCGGTCAGCGGCGAGCAGGCCGGCCGGGCCTTCGCGGTGTTCCGGATGGCGATGCAGGGCGCGGCGGTGGGCGGTGCCGCGCTCGGCGGTGCGATGGTCGCCGCCGTCGGTCCCGGCTGGGTGCTCGCGGCGGACGCGGTCGCCTTCGCGGCCGCCGGTTCGCTGCGCTCGCTCCTCGACGTCAGCCACATCCCGGCGCGCGCGCCGGGCGCCGGGATTCTCGCCGACCTCCGTGACGGCTGGCGGGAGGTCGCGGGGCGGCCGTGGCTGTGGGGCATCGTGGTCCAGTTCTCCGTCGCCAACGCGGTCCTGGGCGCCGCCGACGCCGTCTACGGC
>NZ_RSAJ01000885.1 GCF_003933965.1 Streptomyces sp. RP5T | reverse complement strand
GTGGCCGCCGAGCTGAACGACCGCCCACGCAAAACGCTCGACTGGGAAACCCCAGCCGAGCGCCTGCATAAACTGCTCGCGGCCTGATCAACACGACCACGTGTTGCAACGACCCCTAGAAAGCGCCGATCGGTCCGGGGCCTTTCGCCTGGTGCCCCCGGCAGGATTCGAAGGTGAAGCCGTACGTGAAGTCGTGCTGGTGACCGAACAGGATGCCTTTGCCCTGCTGCCGCCGGCTGCTGTAACTAACTACAATGTTGCTAACGGTTATGTTAGTATCTCCGACATTAGGTGAGGCTGGAGAGGTGGCGGCATGGCAGATTTCGTGGGCAGGCGGCACGAACTCGAGACGCTGGACCGCGAGCTGGGCAAGGTGACGGCCGGGGTCGGTGGGGAGCGGCCCGGGCGCTGCGTGATGCTTCGAGGGCGCCGCCGGGTGGGTAAGTCGCGACTGATGGAGCGGTTCGCCGAGCAGTCCGGTGCACCGTTTCTCTTCTACGCCGCCACAGGGGCGTCGCCGGGGGCGGACCTGGAGCGGCTCGGCCGGGATGCGCAGTCGTCCAGCCTTCCGCTGGCGAGTCTGCTGTCCGCGGCCCGCCCGGCGAGTTGGGATGCGGCCTTCGACGTACTGGCGGCGGCACTGCCGCCCGACCGGGCCAGCGTGGTGGTCATGGACGAGGTGCCCTATTTGATGGATGCGGAGGGCGCCTTCGAGGGCATGCTCCAGCGAGCCTGGGACCGGTTGTTGGAGAAGAAGCCGGTTCTGCTGGTTCTCATCGGTTCCGATCTGTCGATGATGGAGGCGCTGAACAGCTATGGACGCCTGTTCCACCAGCGCGGGCGGGAGATGGTGCTGGGTCCGCTCAACCCGGCGGAGGTGGGCGAGATGCTCGGCCTCGATCCTGCCTCGGCCTTCGATGCGGCCCTGATCACCGGTGGGCTGCCTCTGATCTGCGCGGAATGGACGCACGGCGCCGGAATGTGGGAGTTCCTGAAGGCGGCGCTCAGCGATCCGGTCTCGGCCTTGCTGGTGTCGGCAGAGCGTTCGCTTGCTGCAGAGTTCCCCCAACAGGTCCAAGCCCGCACCGTCCTCTCGGCGATCGGCAGCGGTGAGCGGACGTTCTCCAATATTGCCCGCGCCGCCGGCGGGATCGGGGCGACCCCGCTGCAGCGGTCGCTGGGGATCCTTGCGGACAAGCGGGTGATCGCGGCGGAGCTTCCCGTGTCCACGCGGCCTTCGAAGGATCGTCGCTATCGGGTCGCGGATCCCTACCTCCGCTTCTGGCTGAAGCTCCTGGGGCCGGCGATGGAAGAGATCGAGCGGGGCCGGGGTGACCTGACACTGCAGCGCATCCGTGAAAACTGGACCAGTTGGCGTGGCAGGGCCATTGAACCTCTGGTGCGCGAGGCGCTGGCACGACTGCTGCCGGACGCGAACCTCCCTGCCGCCCCCGCCATCGGCGGTTACTGGACCCGTACCAACGATGTGGAGATCGACGTCGTGGGAGCGGACCGCGCGCCCATCGCCAAGGAGCTGTTGTTCGTCGGCTCGGTGAAGTGGCTGGAGAACTCCCCGTTCGACCGGCACGATCTCGCGGCTCTGCACCGGCACCGCGCGGCGCTCACACCTGGTCCCGTGCCTGTGATCGCTGTCTCGCGCAGCGGCACCGACTGCACGGGGCTCGACGCTGCGTACGGCCCGGCGGAACTCCTCGCGGCGTGGTCCTCCTGAGCATGCCGGCACCCGTGTGGGTGCCAGGTGTCCATGGCCTGTCGCCCCATTCGGATCGGCCGAGCCTCCGGCCCACCGCGCCGGGGACGTCCTTCCGCTCACGCAAACGGCCCCGGACGAAGAGTCCGAGGCCGAGCAAGAACCTGCCATGGGGGATAAACCCCAGGTCAGAGCGGTAACGCGTTGTGCCCCCGGCAGGATTCGAACCTGCGACACCCGCTTTAGGAGAGCGGTGCTCTATCCCCTGAGCTACGAAGGCGGACGGTGGCCGTGAAGGTCACTGGCGTCAGCGTACCGGATGTGCTGGGGTGCGGCGTGGGGGTTCCCCGGGGTCAGAGGAGGGGGATCCGGGTGAAGTGGGCCGCTGCGCGGAGTTCCTCCTCGATGCGGGTCGCCGTGCGGCGGAGTTGGGGGAGGAGGTCCTCGACGCACTCCGCCTCCGTGCGGCCCGCCGCGTGCAGGGCCACGTTCACGGCGGCGAGAACGTGGCCCGTGCGGTCGTGGAGGGGGACGGCGATCGTGCGCAGTCCGTCCTCCCAGTCCTCGTCGAGCAGGGCGTGGTCCGCGGTGTCCGAGAGCAGGACCCGGCCCAGCGAGGTCGCCGCGGCCGGCAGCCTCGTGCCCACCCTGATGTCCACGCCCATGATCCGCGGGGACACGGCCCTCGCCGTGTACTGGATCTCCGCGGTCGGTCCCGAGGACACCAGGATCGCCAGGGCCGTCGATTCCCCCACCCGTGCCGAGAGGTCCGCCA
>NZ_RSAJ01000884.1 GCF_003933965.1 Streptomyces sp. RP5T | reverse complement strand
ACATAGACCCACACCCACCCGGCAACCGAACCCGGTACCGACGCGGGGACCGTCACAACCTCGCCGTGTCCCCGTCATGCGGCTGCTCCCGGTCCGAGCCGCACAGTTCGTCGTTGAGGTCCTTGACCAGCCGGGTGAGGTCGGTGGGGCGGTCGGGTCCCCACCAGTCGCCCAGGAGCTCGCCCAGTGATTCCTCCCGGGCCGACGCGAGACGCGTGGCGACCTCCACGCCGGGCTCGGTGAGCCGGAGGTCGGGGCCCTCTCGGGAGGCCAGCCCGCGTACCTCCACCTCCCGGGCCGCCTCGATGATCACGCTCAGCGGCACGGACGTGCGCTCCGCGAGCAGCGCGGGCTCCACCCACCCGTACTTCCGCATCCGCAGCACCAGCCAGCTCGACGCGGGCAACAGGTCGTACCCGGCCCGCGCGGTGATCTCCCGGTAGATCTCCCGCCGCCCCTCCCGGGTCCCGAGCACCGACAGCGCCCGGCACACCTCGTCGTACGACGAGCGTTCCACGGGATTGCTGGCCAGCGTCTCCGTGACGTCGGGCGCGGTGACCGACCCCCGCAGCCGGTCCTCCTTGAGGAACCACGCCAGCACGAAACCGAGGAACGCGACGGGCGCGGCGTAGAGGAAGACGTCGGTGATCGAGGAGGCGTACGCGTGCAGCGCCTCGGGCCGCAGGGAGCCCGGCAGCTGCGCGAGCCCCCGGGAGTCGGCCTCCAGCCCCGACACCGAGACCCCGGGCGGCAGTTGGGCCCCGCGCAGCGCCTCGGCCAGCTTGTCGCCGAGTCGGTTGGCGAAAATCGTGCCGAAGATCGCGACGCCGAAGGACGCCCCGATGGACCGGAAGAAGGTCGCGCCGGAGGTGGCGACGCCGAGGTCCTCGTAGGAGACGGCGTTCTGCACGATCAGCACCAGCACCTGCATGACCAGCCCGAGCCCCAGCCCGAACACACAGAAGTACGCGCTCATCACCCAGGTGGAACTGCTCTCGTCGAGCTGGTGCAGAAGCAGCAGTCCCAGCGTGGTGACCCCGGTTCCGGCCACCGGGAACACCTTCCACCGCCCGGTGCGGCTGACGATCTGACCGGACACGGTCGAGGACAGCAGCAGCCCGAACACCATGGGCAGCATGTGCACACCGGACATGGTCGGCGAGACCCCCTGCACCACCTGGAGGAAGGTCGGCAGATAGGTCATGGCCCCGAACATCGCGAACCCGATGATGAAGCTGATGACGGCGGACAGGGTGAAGGTCCGCACCCGGAACAGCTTCAGCGGCAGCACGGGCTCGGCGGCCCGCCGCTCGACCGCCACGAACGCGACCGCGAGCAGCACCCCGAGCACCGCGAGCCCGACGATCTGCGGCGATCCCCAGCCCCAGGTGTTCCCACCCAGCGAGGCCACCAGCACCAGACAGGTGGCGACGGCGGCGATGAGGAAGGTCCCCAGGTAGTCGATGACGTGCTTCCGCGACTTGCGGGGGATGCGCAGCACCACGGCGATCACGGCCAGCGCGACCACGCCGACCGGCAGGTTGACGTAGAACACCCAGCGCCAGCTCAGGTGCTCGGTGAACAGTCCGCCCAGCAGCGGCCCGAGCACGCTCGTCGCCCCGAACACCGCCCCGAACAGCCCCTGGTAGCGCCCGCGTTCACGCGGCGGGACGAGGTCGCCGACGATCGCCATCGACAGCACCATCAGCCCGCCGCCGCCCAGCCCCTGCAGGGCCCGGAAGGCGATCAGCTGGGCCATGTCCTGGGACATGCCGCACAGCGCCGACCCGACCAGGAAGATCACGATCGCGGTCTGGAACAGCCGCTTGCGCCCGTACTGGTCGCCGAGCTTGCCCCACAGCGGGGTGGCGGCCGTGGAGGCCAGCAGATACGCGGTGACGACCCAGGACAGGTGCTCCATGCCGCCGAGGTCGCTGACGATGGTGGGCAGCGCGGTGGACACGATCGTCTGGTCCAGCGCGGCGAGCAGCATGCCGAGCAGCAGGGCCCCGATCGAGACGAGGACGTTGCCGGACACGTGAGGTTCTCGCGTGTCCCGCACATCCTCCGTCGTACCGTGCGCGTCCGCGGCCATGAAGTCCTCCTGAGGCTCTGGTTTCCCCTCCATCGTGGTCGGTGTGACCGCTTACGGCCTGTTGAGTCCTGTTGGAAGCCGATATTCCGGGGGCTTCCCCCAGGGGGCTGTGGAGGGGGTCTGCATAATCTCTGGAGTTTGTGAGGGGAGGGACGAACACATGGCGGAGTCGAACGGCCACACATGCCCGGAGTGCGGGGCGCCGAGAGGGGTGGACAACACCCCGTCGTGCGGGTGCACCCAGCGCGCCTCGGACGCGCTGCGGGACGCGCGCACGGCGCAGGCGGCAGCGGCGGAGGACTTCGATCCGCTGCGCATACGTCCCTATGTGGAGCTGGACGAGGAGACCGCGCCGGTGCCGGCGGTGCCCGCGCCGGACGCCACGATGCCGCTG
>NZ_RSAJ01000883.1 GCF_003933965.1 Streptomyces sp. RP5T | reverse complement strand
CCCTTACACCGCGGGAACCACCCCGCCCGAAGGGGCCGGCGGCCGTCCCGCGAACCCGGCACGGTCCTCCCGGGGCGACCGTCCGACGACCCGCGCGAACGGCAGCGGGCCGACGGGGCGGCCGAGCACCGGTCCCGCGCCTCCGGACACCGCACGCCGGCGGCCAGGCCGGGACGGCGCCGCCCCACCGCCGTACCGCCACGACCCGGCGGCCGCCCCCACGACCTCCGGCGAACAGCCCCCGGCCCCCAGGACGGCGACCGGCGGGTCGCTGCTCCTGATCCGTGCCGGACGTCCCCCGGCGGCCCGGGAGACGCAGCCGCCGTTGTGGCAGGCGCTCGCCCCCACCGACGACCCGGGCGAGGGCACCGAGCAACTCCTCGGCCGTACCGAGGCGTTGGACATGCCCTGGCCGATGGCCCTGCCCCGGCCCGCGTCGCCGTGGAACCCGCGCACCGAGCGGGCCCTGTTCCTCGCGGTGGCCGGCACCCTCACCACCGGACGCGCGGTCGACCACCCCCGGCTGGTGGAGCTGGTGGTGCGCGGTCTCGCCGGCGGCCCGGTCGCCCGGCCCCGGGTGCCCTACCGGCATCGCCTCACCACCCGGGCCGGCGCGCTGCTGCTGCTCGACCGCGGTGAGTCGATGCGGCCCTTCCGGCACGACCAGGAGTGGATCGCCCGGCTCGCCGCCCGCATCCTGCCGCCGGGCGGCCTGCGCGTGCTGGACCTGCGCATCGCCCAGGGCGTCAGCCGGGACCGGGGCCGCACCTGGGAACCCCACCCGGTGCCGGCGCACGGACAGCCCGTCCTGCTGCTGTCCGACCTCGGACACCTCCAGCCGCCGCTGCCCGGCCGCCACCACTCCTCGCCCGCGAGCTGGCTGCCGTATCTGCGCAGGCTGCGCGAGGCGGGCTGCCGGACCGTGTGTCTGACCCCCTACCCCGCCGAGGAGTACCCGGCGGCCGTACGGCGGACGGTCGCGCTGGTCCCGCTGGACCGCCGGGTGTCCGTACGGCTCGCGCAGACCACCGCCCGCCGGGATCCGCGACGGGCCGGGCCGCACCGATGACCGCGGCAGCCGAACGCGCAGGCGCCCACCGGCTGATCGCGGAACAGCGCCGGCACCAGCCCGACGTGGTGCGCCTGGCCCGCTCACTGTGCCTGGCCGCCCAGGCCGAGCCCTACTTCCTGCGCGGCGCCCGCCTCCGGTTCGCCCCGGACAGCGGCGCCGGACTGGAGGCGCGGCTGTGCTTCTCCCCGCTCGTGGAGGCCGCCGACAGCCGCGCCCTGGTGCTCTACCCGGAGGTGAGCGCCGAACTGCGACGGCAGTTGCACGACCACGATCCGCACCTGCTCACCTCGGTCCGCGATTTCACCCGCGCCGCGCACCGCTGCGCGCCGCCCCTCGTCCGCGGCTTCGAGGAACTGCTGTGGTCGGCGACCGTCGGCCCGCCGCTCTCCGAGGCCGCCATCGAGCGGACCCTGGGCCCGCTCTACCGGCAGGTGCTCGCCGACAGCGGCGCGTCGGCCGAAGCCGGCCGCTGGATCCTGCGCTTCCTGCCCCGACTGCCCGAAGCCGTACGGGAGTCGCAGCCCGCCTGGCGGCTGCGGGTGATGGCGGCCGAACGCCTGGGTATGGAGCCGCCGCCCGCCCTGGCGGACCGGGCCGACGCCGAGGAACTGCGAGCGGTGCGGGCGCTGGTCCACGGGGAGGTCGACATCGGCGTACGGCCCGTGGCGGACGGCCTGGTCCTGAGCCGGCCCCCGGAGCCCGGGGCGCTGGTCTGCGGGGCGAGAGGCGCGGGCCAGGTCCGGCTACGGCTGCGCGGGGCACTGCCCGGGGCCCAGTGGCACGAACTGGACCTGCACGACGGCGAACACACGGCCCTGAACGTGAGCGTGGCCGCCGAGACCCGTACGGACGGCACGCTGCTGGCCGCTCAGGCGGAGCTGGGCGGCACTCTGCTGTGCGCGCGGACCGGTCACCGGGCGGCCGCCGCGACGACCGCGGACGGCCGGACGATCCTGCGCATCGACGACGGCGAGTCCGTCCTCCCCGTCGAACTCCCCGACCAGCCACGGCTGCTGGCGGTCGCCGACGCCGGTCCCGCGGCCACGGCGGTGGTCAGCGGCAAGGGACTGCACGTGGTGACGACGGCCGTGGACGGCGGCGCGGACGCCGTCCTGCACCCCCTGTCGGTGCCGCCGACGGCCGTGGGCTGGTCCCGCACCGCGGACCGCGGAGTGCTGTGCCTGGCCAACGGCACCGACGTCCTCCTCGTCGACGACGGCGACCCCGACCGCGTCCTGCGCACCCTCCCGCACCCGGCCCCGGTGGTCCGCCTCTGGTGCTCCGTCCGGGCGGGCCTGGTCGCCGCGGCGGACGCGGACGGCGGTGTGACACTCCACGGCCTGACCTCCGGCGCGGTTCTCGGCAGGTGGCGGACGGACGCGGCGGTCACGGCCTTGAGCGGCGACCCCGCCTCCGGGGCGG
>NZ_RSAJ01000882.1 GCF_003933965.1 Streptomyces sp. RP5T | reverse complement strand
CGCCCTAGCCGTACAGCAGGAGTTCGACCTGTGACCGCCCCCGTAGAAGACCAGCAGCCCGCCAACGAGTCGGCCGAGAAGACCGCCAAAGCCGTCGCGCAGACGAACACGCTCGTCTCCAAGCTCTGGAACTACTGCAACGTCCTCCGCGACAACGGCATGTCCACCATCGAGTACGTCGAGCAGCTCTCCTACCTGCTCTTCCTGAAGATGGTCGACGAGATCGAGAACGATCCGTGGGACGCGCAGGACATGAGCGCGATCGTGCCCACGGACTACAACTGGAAGTCGCTCGTCAGCAAGCGTGGGGTGGCCCTGGAGAAGCACTACCGGGACACCCTGGAGCATCTCCAGAGCAAGCCGCACACCACCATCGGCACGATCTTCGCCGACGCTCAGAACCGGATCACCAAACCGGCCCTCCTGGAGAAGCTGGTCGTAGAGCTGATCGGCCGCGAAGACTGGACGATGACTGGCGCGGACCTCAAGGGCGATGCCTACGAAGGCCTTCTCGCCAAGGGCGCCTCGGACACCAAGACCGGCGCCGGTCAGTACTTCACTCCCCGCGCCCTGATCGACGCCATGATCGACGTCACCCGGCCCGGCCCGGACGACACCATCACCGATCCGGCCTGTGGTACCGGCGGCTTCCTCATCGCGGCCCATGCCTACATCCGCGACCACCACATGCAGAAGATGTCGCTGGAGGAGCGCAAGGCGTACGACGAGGGACGCAAGATCTGGGGCAACGAACTCGTCACCGCCACCGCCCGCCTCGCCGCGATGAACATGCTCCTCCACGGCATCGGCAAGAGCGGCGGGCCCAGCCTCATCGATGTCGGCGACGCCCTAGCCGAGAAGCCCAGCGGCAAGCATGCCACGCTCGTCCTCGCGAACCCGCCCTTCGGCCGCAAGTCCGCGATCACGGTCATCGGCCAGGACGGCGAGGTCGAGAAGGAGGACATCCAGTACGACCGCGACGACTTCACCGCGACGACCACCAACAAGCAGCTGAACTTCCTGCAACACATCATGTCGCTCACTGCGATCAACGGCCGTGCAGCCGTCGTCCTGCCCGACAACGTCCTCTTCGAGGGCGGGGCCGGTGAGAAGGTGCGGCGCAAGCTGCTCAACGAGTTCGACCTGCACACAATCCTGAGGTTGCCCACCGGCATCTTCTACGCCGGCGGAGTCAAGGCCAACGTCCTCTTCTTCGACAAGAAGCCCCCGCGCGCCGACGGCAAGCCGCTCACCACCGAGACCTGGGTCTACGACTTCCGTACCGGCCAGCACTTCACGCTCAAGCAGCGCCCGCTGACGCGTGCCCACCTCGACGACTTCGTGGCCGCCTATCGCCCCGGCGAGCCTCGGTCGTCCCGTGTGGAGTCCGAGGACGAGAACGGGCCGTTCAGGAAGTTCAGGTACGAGGACCTGATCGCTCGCGACAAGGTCAACCTCGACATCACGTGGATGAAGGACCCCGCCCTGGACGACGCCGACAGCGGTCTGTCGCCGGAGGAGATCGCCGAGGAGATCGTCCGCGACCTCCAGTCCGCGCTGATCGAGTTCACGGCCATTGCACGCTCGCTGGGCGGCGAGGTCGATGTTCCGGAGGCCGAGGTCGAGTAAAGGACCTCAGCTTTCGGACGCGTAAGGCACAAAGCTGGCCCAGGCTTCGAGCGTGAGCTTGAGGCTGAGGCCGGTGGTGTGCTTCGAGTCGCGTACGTGGACGGTGCCGGGAGCGCTAGCTACCTCGACGCAGTCATTGCCATCACCGCTGCTGCTGTAGCTGCTCTTGAACCAGTCCAGGCCGGATGTGTCCTGGGGGGTGGAGGTGCGGATCATGTTTCTCCAAGCATCTGCTCGATCAAGGCCCGCGACTCTCGGGGCGTGAGGGCCTGCGCCCGGATCATGCCATAGCGCAGTTCGAGGATCCTGACCTGCTTCGGATCGGAGACGGGCCGACCGTTGAACGCGCCCTCGGTGCGTCCCACCGCAGTGCCGTCAGGGAATTTCAGCACCTCAATCAGTCCGCCCGTGCCTACGTGTTCCTCGCAGCGAGTTGGCATCACCTGAATGGACACGTTCCGCAAGTGCCCCAGCTCAAATAGGCGTTCGAGCTGCCGTCGCCACACCATTGTGCCTCCAACTGGGCGCTGAAGCGTCACCTCTTCCTGGACGAAGCTGAGAGTTGGCGCTGGCGACCTCTCGAAGACGGCCCGCCGGGCCAACCGTGCGGCCACCATGCGCTCCATCTCCTCCTCCGAGTACGCGGGAAGCCAGGCACCGAACAGGGCCCGCATGTGCTCCTCGGTCTGTAGCAGTCCGTGGATGTTGTGATTGCTGTAGAGGCCCATCTCAACTGCCTGTGCCTCTAGCTTCGCGATCTCCCGAACCTTCTTCGGATACCGGACCTTCTTCACGTCCTCCCAAGCCGCTGAGACGAGCCCACCCGCCCCCAACACCTCGTCGGACTTGTCCAGATACTCCCGCCGAGG
>NZ_RSAJ01000881.1 GCF_003933965.1 Streptomyces sp. RP5T | reverse complement strand
GTCCAGGACCCGCTCGACGGCCGTCTCGCAGATCACGCGCGCCAGGTCGGGTGCGGCGCACGCGTGGGCCCCGGCAGAGAAGGCCAGGTGACCGCGGTTGCCGGTGCGGGCGCCGGGGGGCAGGCCGAGGGTGAGAGCCGGGTCCGAGTTGGCGGCGGCGAAGGAGACCAGGATCGGGATGCCGGGCTGCACCGTGGATCCCTCGACGACTTCGACCTGCTTCGCGTACAGGGGGCAGTAGTTCGGGACGGGCGGGTCCTGCCACAGCACGTCGTCGAGAGCAGCCGACACCGGCCGCACACCGGTGTGGATGTCGCCGGCGAACCGCTCGTCGGTGAGAATCCGCAGCAGTCCAGATGCGATCAGCTTGGCGGGGGGCGGCCCTGCCGCGCCGAACAGCAGGATGAGGGTGGGCACCAGTTCGCGGTCGCTCAGGCCCGCGGCGATCAGCGCGCTGACGACGTCCCGGCCCGGGTAGGTGCGCTTGTAGCGGATCAGCTCCAGGCAGGCCGCTTCCAGTGCCGCGTTTGCTTCAGCCGCGTCGGGTCCGGCGAGGAACAGCCGGGTGACCGAGCGGACGATCTTCTCGCTGATCGCGGGTGGGGCCTGGTACATGGCGTTGACCGTCAGCATGGGCAGCGCGTCGCAGTACTGGGCCACCAGGTCGGCCCCGCCGGTCGGCGCGAACTGGTCGATCAGATAGTCGGCGATCTCGGTGACGGTGCGGGCCAGCTGATGGGTGTCGACGGTCGAGAGCGCGGAGGTGAGGGCCCCGCGCAGACGCTGGTGCCTCTCGCCGTCCAAGAACAGGGCGTTGTCGCGCGGGCCCATCATCATCAGTGCCGGGCTCGTGGGCGGGACCTCTCCGCGGCGCAGCGCCTCCCAGTGATTCGGATCCTTCTTGAACCGGTTGGGGTTGTTGCGCAGCAGATACAGCGCGGCGCGGAAACTCACGGCGAGGTAGCCCCACATGCCGGGCTCGATCTCGACGGCCGCGACCGCGCCCTGGGTGCGCAGCCGCGCGTAGGTGTCGTGCGGGTTGGCGCTGAACGTGGGCCCGTAGATGGGCAACGGGCCTGTGGCGGGCTGGTAGGCCGGGCACTGCCCGGCGGCCTGCTGGTCGGGGTAGGTCATCTCACGGGCTCCGGCGTGGACAGCAGATGTTCGAGAAGGGTGATCAGCGCGTCGCGGGTGCTGGGGCGGGAGCGCGCGTCGCAGAAAACCATCGGGATGTGCGGGTCGAGTGCCATGACCTCGCGCAGTCGCGCTTCCGTGTAGCGGGGTGCGCCGTCGAAGTGGTTGACGGCGACCACGTAGGTCAGTCCGAGGGCCTCGACCTGGTCGAGGATGGGGTAGGTCTCGTCGAGGTGCCTCGGATCGCACAGCACGAGCGCCCCGAGCGCTCCGTAGGCGAGGTCGTCGAGGATGTCGAAGAACCGGGCCTGACCGGGCGCACCGAACAGGTACAGGACCAGCTTGCGGCTCAGGTGGATGCGGCCGAAGTCCAGGGCCACGGTGGTCGTTGTCTTGTGGTGCAGGTCAGCGCGGTCGACGCCGCTGCCCATGCTCGTCATCGTCTCTTCCGTCGCGACGGGCGCGATTTCGGAGATGCAGTGCACCATCGTGGTCTTGCCGGCGCCCATGTGGCCGACGAGCAGGATCTTCGCGGTTTGCTCGTCACCGCGCAGCTCCGGTCCGAGGTCGGGGTCAGAGTCGACGTAGTCCGGCAAGGACTGCCTCCATAATCGAGCGGTCAGGACGTTCAGTGAGGGCGTCGGTGATGCGCCGCCCGGACGCGGTGACGTGTCCGGCGTCCAGGAGGTCGCAGAGCAGGACCCGGACGACGGGAAGGGGCAGGTGCAGCAGCGCGCCGAGTTCGATGACGGACTGGGCTCCGTGTGCGAGATGGCCGAGGGCCGCGGTCTGCTCCTCGTTGAGGTCGGTCCGGCTGAGGTAGGGGGCCGACGACGACAGGCTGATCAGCGTGATCTGGTCGAGCGTGTTGCGGGTGGGCGTGGACCGGCCGCCCGTGACCACGTACGTTCTGACCAGCCGGTCGCCGCGTGGACGGTGGGCCGTCATCCCTGTGCTGAGGGCTCGCGTGGGCTGACGGACAGGGGCTCATGCAGCCGCTTCACGGTGTCCGCCATCCGGTACGAGAAGGGGCCGATGTCGACCAGGTCGCCGGCCGACGCCACGAGGTGGGCGCCGGAGCCTGCGGCGACGACGAAAAGGTAGCCGTCCCCGTACTGGACCATGGTCTGCTGCCAGAGGGTGCCGCCGTCTTTGACGAACTCGGCGCCGCTGCGGCTGAGGGATTGGAGCCCGGACACGGTCGCTGCGACCCGGTCGGCGAGGTCGCGGTCGACGCCGTCCGAGATCGCCACGGTCAGGCCGTCGGCGGACAGCAACAGGGCATGCCGGGCATGGGGAGCCGTGACCAGCTCGTTGAGGATCCAGCTCAGGTCAGTTCGGATCGCTGTCATCGGGGGGACTCCTCGCTCGTGGGGGAAGGGTGGGAAACC